>CALWKY010000086.1 GCA_944381395.1 uncultured Lachnospiraceae bacterium | reverse complement strand
TGGTTATGTTCATACTGCCGCAAATATTGGTTTTAGGCGACCGTTTGGTGGAAAAGAGCAGATTAAACCTGCGCCTTGCATCACACATTCCTATGCAGCGTCTCAATGGTGCTGTACTCATCAATGGCCGTGTACGAGGTCGTATTTCCGGTCTAGTTGATGCAGAGATACACGGCGTCATCCATGGTGATGTATCCGCCATTATGGCTTCTGGCAATTTCCGAAAGATTGACGAAGAAACAGAATCCGCTATAGAAGACATTTTGGAAAAAAACGCTGAAAAAAATGATATCTTACCAGATAAACCAGAGGACCTTTCTGATAGAAAGGAGGTGCCCCATGATGAAAAATAACAAAAGACTGCTTTCTATTTTTTTGGCAGTATTGCTGAGCCTATCCTGTTTTCTACCAGCTCATGCCGCTTCTGACACGATCACGATTCAATCGGAAGCCGACCTAATAGAACTGGCAAAGAACTGTACGTTAGACAGCTGGTCTCAAGGAAAAACGATTCTATTGGAGGCAGATTTAAACTTAACAAACACCCAGTTTACTTCTATTCCTATTTTCTGTGGCACCTTCGATGGGCAGGGGCACAGTATTACAGGGCTAAGATTGACAGATAGCGGTAATGTGCAAGGACTTTTCCGCTATATACAGGAAGGCGGTATTGTAAAAAATCTGACAGTAGGCGGAAAAGTTGCTCCTTCTGACAAAAAAGATACGTTAGGCGTTCTGGCCGGCAGCAACGCTGGCACCATTACTAACTGCAACATCAGCGGAGATGTGCAAGGTGCCAACCAAATTGGCGGTGTCGTAGGTATCAATACCCCTTCCGGCGAAATTGTAAACTGCACCTTTACTGGTTCTGTCACAGGTGAACACTCTGCAGGAGGCATTGCAGGTGAAAATTATGGCACGATTGCCAACTGCAGCAACAGTGGAAGCATCAATACGAAAAATCTGGATGATTCTCCGGAAATAGACTCCATTGATTGGAAAAAGCTCAATTCCACCGCGAATCTGTCCCTTTATATGGATATCGGCGGAATTGCAGGTCTTTCCAAAGGCACCATACAAGGATGTCAAAACGCTGGTACTGTCGGCTATGAACATATCGGCTACAATATTGGCGGAATTGCGGGACGGCAGTCTGGCTATTTGGATCGGTGTACTAATACTGGCAAAATCTATGGCAGAAAAGACGTAGGCGGGATTGTAGGCCAGCTGGAACCAGAAGTGGTACAGTCTTTCAGCAAAGATTTTTTAGATAAACTGATGGATGAGCTGGACCGGCTAATGAGCCTTACGGATCAAACCCTGAATGATGCCGATCAAACCTCAGATGCTCTCTCGGAACAGTTAAACCAAATTTCTGATCAGGCAAAAAGTACAAAAGAAACGGCAGATGGATTTTTAGACTCCATGACAGACTGGGCAAATGGCAATATTGATCAGGTAAACGAATTAACTGCCCGTGTATCGCAGGTATTAGACCGCATGGTTCCTATTATGGAAAATGCAGTAGATCTCATGGATGAATTAGATGATCTGCTCTATCAGCTGGATCGTGCCGTAGATAAACTGCAAGACGCAGTGGATTCTGCTTCTGATGCCAACGACCATGCTGCTTTATCCGTTTCAGACCTGGCACGTGCCACCAGCCAGTTACATACAGCAGCTGCACAATTGGATAAAACCATCACAAAAATAGAAACTGCCCTTTCTGACCTGCGAAATGCACTGGGGGATCCGGAAGCTACCATAGATGCACTCCATGCGCTGCTTTCCGCTTTAGAATCCTCTCCCGATGTAATTGACGCTGTAAAAAAAGCCGCTTCCAATGCTACAGAAGCATTAAATCATTTGCAGGACTCTGGGGATGATTTGGACGATGCCCTGTTGTATTTGGGCAATAGCTTGACCCGTCTCAAACGTGCTGGAGATCAGGCAGATGATGTACTTTCCTTATTATCAGACATTACTTTAGATGTGCAGGATATGATCGCAGAACAAGCAGAAAAACCGCAAGTTGCTTTCCAGCCTATTGATGAAAGTATTACCAGCCAAGGAGATGCCTTATCTGATTCTTTAGGGGATATGTTAGAAAGCGCTGATTCTCTCAATGCCCTGATAACAGATTCCACAGATACCCTTCTGGATGATCTGCGTGCCATTACCAGTCAGTTCCGTGTCATCACCAATCTGATCCGGACAGAAAAAACAGATTGGCAGGAAGATCAAAATGAGGATAAAGAAACACGCATTCGGGAGCACTTTGAAGATTTATCCCAGCAGTGTAATTTAGAAACCCAGCATAATGGACGCATTTCCGCATCCAAAAACGAAGGCAGTATTTATGGAGATATCAATGTCGGCGGTATCATTGGTTCTTCCGGCATTGAAACAGACTTCGATAAAGAAGAAGATGTGACAAAAGCCGGAAACTATTCCTTAGAATATTCTTACTGGGCAAAGGCATTGATCCTTTCCTGTATCAATACCGGAAGCATAGAAAGCAGGCAAACAGCCGTAGGCGGTATTGCCGGAAATTTGGATTTGGGTTATATCACCCAGTGCGAAAGCTATGGTAATGTAAAAAACACAGATGGAACTTATACCGGCGGTATTGCAGGATATGCTTGGGGTGCATTACAGGAAAACTGGAGCAAGTGTGTTTTAAGCGGAAAAGACTATGTGGGCGGTATTGCAGGGTATGGCAAGATCATTGAAGATTGCCGCTCTTTAGCCACCATAGATGACGGAGAAACGTATCTTGGCAGTATCGCAGGAGACATGGATTGGGAAAACGCTGTTCTTTCCCATAATTTCTTTACCAGCGAAACATTGGCTGGTATAGACGGTATCAGCTATTCCGGGAAAGCAGAACCTGTTTCTTATGAAACCCTTTGTGCAGGTGATAACGTTCCTGCCGATTTCGCCCAGCTGCAGCTGACCTTCCGTGCAGATGGAGAAACCATCGCAGTCATTCCCTTCCAATATGGAAAAGGCATTACCAGTCTGCCGGAAATTCCTGCGAAAAAAGGATACTCTGCATCCTGGCCAGATTTGGATTACACCCACTTGACAGCCAGCCAGACATTAGATGCCATTTATACGCCTTATGCTTCTGCATTAACAGACGGAGAAGAATTACCGCAAATTCTAGTGGATGGCAGTTTCAGTAACGACAGTAAGCTTTCCTATTCTACCCAGCCCGTAAGCTGGACAGATCATGGACGTATCTATGAAGGAACCGCTTATTCCGTCATTGTCAGCGACCCTGTCATGGACGAAATTAGTTACACGGTGCACTATCGCCTGCCGGATAAAGAAAAACACTATACCCTGTGGGTACAGACAGCAGACGGCTGGCAAAAACAAGATGCAGAAATAGACGGCAGTTACCTCATGTTCTCCCATGCAGGAGATACCGTAACATTCTGTGTATTGGAATCCTCAGGCAGTATCCTGCTTTCTGTTCTTCTGGTGCTTGGCATTGCTGCTTTAGGCGGAGGCGGATGGATTGGTTATGGAAAGTACCGCAAACGAAAAGCTGGCAAACAAGCAGCCCAGGCAGCAGCAGAAACGGCGGAGGATTTGCCTGAAGAATAATAGCAGGTTGCAGTTTGAAACGCATGGTCTTTCATATAGAATCTATAAAGTATCCCTGAAGGATCACTTTAAAAACAAAAATAGCAGGAATCCTGGTTACGGATTCCTGCTATTTCTTTTTTGTTTGTGTGTTTTTCTTAGGACAACAGTCATCGCACTTTCTCTGAAGAAATAAACGGAAAACTCCTTTGCATAGCGGTTTTTATCCTTTCTTTTGCGAAGTTAGATAGAGGAATGGAGACAGCGCTCCAGCACAGCCATTGCCTCTGACAGATCCTCTTTTTTCACAAAGAATGTATACTCCAGCATCCGCTGTGTTTGTGTGCCATAAAGGATGCCTCTGGCTCTGGTGCCTATATACAAAGGAGAAGGACTGGAATGGTCTTTTGTTTTTAGTTCATAGTCAATGCCTGCTCCAGCCAGTGCTTCCCGCAAATCAGCCTGCTCTTTCATAGAAAAGGTGGCATATAATTTTTCCCAGTTCCCATACCACATCATAGGATCTCCTCCTTTTCATGGAGCGGATTTTCAAAATTTTATGAAAGATTACGCAGAATATATTGGGCATATTCGTAATCCTTTTTCTTCACATAAATCACATAAGTAAGCATCCGTTCCATAGGCGTGCCAAAAGTGCCCATTCTGCCTCTGCTGCCGGCAGAAAATGGAGAAGGGCTGGAACGGTCCATGGTTTGGACGGTATAATCAATCCCAGCATCCGCCAATGCCTGACGAAGGGCAGCCTGTTTTTCCATGGAATATGTCATAAATAATTCTTTGCGATTAAAGATGGTAATCATCAATACGCCCCCTCTTCCCTATCTTTCATTGGATAAGTTTCTTTCTTTTATTGTACCAGACAGAAAAGCAATGCACAATAAAAAAAGAGACAGGAGTGTTTTTCCTGTCTCTTTTTATGCGTAGAGAAAAATTACTTAATTGTAACCTTTGCGCCAACTTCTTCCAGTTTAGCCTTGATTGCTTCAGCGTCTTCCTTGGAAGCCTGTTCCTTCAGCATCTTAGGAGCGTTGTCTACAACTTCCTTAGCTTCCTTCAGACCCAGACCAGTGATTTCACGGACAACCTTGATAACCTTGATCTTTTCGGAACCAACATCGGTCAGTTCAACGTCAAATTCAGTCTTTTCTTCTTCAGCTGCGCCAGCTGCGGGACCTGCAACAACTGCAACACCTGCTGCTGCGGATACGCCAAATTCTTCTTCTGCTGCCTTTACCAGGTCATTCAGTTCCAATACAGTCAGTTCCTTTACTGCTGCGATGATTTCTTCAATAGTCAGTTTTGCCATTTCAAAGCACCTCCGATAATAATGATGAGTTTTTTATCTCAAATAATGTTTTCTGAAAAAAAGATACGAGACTTAAGCTTCCTTCTTTGCAATCTGATCGATAACACGTGCGAAAGAAGACATAGGGCTCTTGAAGCTGCCCAGCAGCTTGGAAAGCAGTACTTCTCTGGAAGGGATTTCTGCAACCAGCTTCATGCCTGCTGCATCATAAGTAACACCTTCTACTACACCAGCCTTGAATTCCAGTGCCTTAACGTCCTTTGCAACCTTGCTCAGGATGGAAGCTGCAGTAGTTGCATCACCATAGCTGAATGCAAATGCGCTGGGACCATTCAGGTATTCATCCAGACCCTCATATACAGTACCCTGGATTGCGAAGTGAACCATAGTGTTCTTGTAAACCTTGTAGTCTACGCCAGCTTCTCTCAGCTGCTTTCTCATTGCGGTATCCTGTTCTACAGTCAAACCTCTTGCGTCAACGATTACCAGGGAAGCAGCCTTTTCCAGCTTTTCCTTGATCTCGTTTACGATCACTTGCTTCTGTTCAATCTTTGCCATTTTTCTCTACACCTCCTTAAATCTTTGGATCTGCCGTTTTGCTCCAATGATATACAAAACGCCTCTTTGTCATAGACAAAGAGGCGTGAAGGCTCATTATGAGTAACATTCCTCGGCAGGATTTACGCCTTACGGCACCTGCTGTCTACGGCAATCAATATTCTGTTTTCACAGCTTTCTTATTATACCGCAGGAATATACCTCCTGTCAAGCACTTCTTTCCAAAATTATTCGCTGATCTTGGAAGGATTCAGCTTGATGCCAGGGCCCATGGTGCTGGTCAGAACTACGCTCTTCAGGTACTGACCCTTGGAAGTAGCGGGTTTTGCCTTCAAAATAGCACTCATCAGAGTCTGGAAGTTTTCGGAAAGTTTTTCAGAACCGAAAGATACCTTACCTACAGGAACATGGATAATGTTTGTCTTATCCAGACGGTATTCGATCTTACCAGCTTTGATATCGTTAATAGCCTTGGTTACATCCATGGTAACGGTACCAGCCTTAGGGTTAGGCATCAGACCCTTAGGACCCAATACACGACCCAGACGACCAACTACACCCATCATATCGGGAGTAGCTACCGCAACGTCAAAACCGAACCAGTTTTCATTCTGGATCTTGGGGATCAAATCCTCTGCTCCTACAAAATCCGCACCAGCTGCCAAAGCTTCTTCCGCCTTTGCGCCCTTTGCGAATACTAACACGCGAACACTCTTACCTGTGCCGTGGGGAAGAACAACTGCACCACGCACTTGCTGATCAGCATGTCTGCTGTCAACACCCAAACGAATATGTGCTTCTACTGTTGCATCGAATTTAGTAGTAGAAGTCTTCTGAACCAGGTCGATTGCTTCTGCTGCATCGTACAGCATGGACTTATCAACCAATTTAGCAGCCTCTGTATATTTTTTTCCTCTTTTCACTTTCGTGACCTCCTTATGTGGTAATATCGGGAGAAATCCCTCCCACTTACTTCAGGCGGCTAGGCGCCTACGATACAAATTATTCTACTACAACGATACCCATGCTTCTTGCAGTACCGCAGATCATGCTGTAAGCAGCATCCAGATCAGCGGCATTCAGGTCAGGCATCTTTGTTTCCGCGATCTTCATAACATCCGCCTTGGAAATCTTTGCTACCTTTGTCTTGTTGGGTACACCGGAAGCACTCTCCAAACCGCAAGCCTTCTTCAGCAGCACTGCTGCGGGAGGAGTCTTGGTAACGAAGGTGAAGCTTCTATCCTGGTAAACGGTGATTACAACGGGGATGATCAGACCTGCCTGAGAAGCAGTCTTTTCATTGAACTCCTTGCAGAAGCCCATAATATTAACACCGTGCTGACCAAGTGCGGGA
Source organism: uncultured Lachnospiraceae bacterium (assembly GCA_944381395.1). GTDB lineage: Bacteria > Bacillota > Clostridia > Lachnospirales > Anaerotignaceae > CALWRB01. The sequence goes on along the minus strand of CALWKY010000086.1, from coordinate 51,004 downwards.
CCTACAGGGGGAGCAGGGGTTGCCTTGCCTGCGGGAATCTGTAATTTGATATAACCTGTTACTTTCTTTGCCATGTCGGCACCTCCTATAAATGTGGTAATTAACGGGGATGATTTCCCTCCCACGCACGGCTGCTCATCAGCCGTACTTTCTTTAACTGTGTACTTACAAAGGATTACAATTTATCAATCTGCGTGAAATCAAGTTCAACAGGTGTTTCGCGACCGAAAATAGAAAGTTTTACAATGACAGTTCTCTTGCCTTCGTTGATCTCTTTAATCTGACCAACAGAATCTGCAAAAGGACCTGATGCCACACGTACGCTATCACCAACAGCCACATCCAGGTCAGCCAGCTGCTCACCAATGCCCATGGCACGTACTTCTGCATCAGTCAAAGGAACGGGCTTAGAGCCAGGACCAACGAAACTGGTAACACCTCTGGTATTTCGAACCACATACCAGGTTTCATCTGTCATGAACATTTTGATCAGCACATAGCCAGGAAAAACCTTTCTCTGTACTGTCTTTTTCTGTCCATCCTTTATCTCGACTACATCCTGCAGGGGCACGCTGACTTCATGGATTAAATCCTGCATACCTCTGTTCTCCACAGTCTTTTCAATGTTTGCTTTCACTTTGTTTTCGTAGCCGGAGTAGGTATGTACAACATACCATCTGCTTTCTGCAGATACATTCTCCTCCTGCGCATTGTTGATTTCTTCAGACATGTCATTCATCCTTTTTCACGCTTTTGTCATTAACCGATCAGACCAATGATCGCATTGTAGCCGAAAGAGAAAACGGTGTCCATACAAAAGATCATCGCACCGACGATCAATGCTGTGACAATGACAGTCACAGTTTTCTGTCCAACCTCTTTTCTATCAGGCCAAATGATTTTCTTGAATTCAGCCTTGTAATCGGCAAAGCTGTTTCTTTCTTTCTTATTTTGGCTGTTTTCGTTTGGTTTTGTGGTAACCTTTTCTTCCATACTTTCACTCCTTTATCAGGAACTTTGTTGCACAGGGAAAGAAAAGTCTTGTCATCGGGACATTACTTTGTCTCTTTGTGCAGTGTATGTGCCTTGCAGAACTTGCAGTACTTCTTGATCTCCATACGGTCAGGCATCACCTTTTTATCCTTGGTAGTACTGTAGTTTCTCTGCTTGCACTCGGTGCATGCTAAGGTAATACGGGTTCTCAAAACTTTCACCTCCATCCGCTGATAATATTTTTACACACAAAAAAAAGACTTTGCGTCTTGTAATACTATAACACAAGTCTTTTTTTCTGTCAACAGACTAAGGGCGAAAAATCGCCGAAATTCCAGTATTTTTTCCCCATAATCGGGACATTTTTCCTATATTTTTATCCCTGCTGTTCCAATACTTGTAAAATGGCAACCGCCAATTGGTCAGGGCAGCTGGTGGGTCTGAAACCACAAGTCACACCAGAAAGTCTTTTGACCACTTCTTCGGCAGGCATACCTTCTACCAATGCAGAAAGTCCTTTATGATTACCGTCGCAACCGCCTGTAAATTTCATATTTTTTACCACACCGTCTTCCAGATCAAAGTCTATCTGTCTGGCGCAAATTCCCTTTGGATGAACACTATAATGCATCACCATTCCTCCTTTTTTGCAAAATTCCATTCTGGTTGATTATAGCAGATTTTCGGCGAAAAAACAAATTTTTTATGCTTTTCTTAGGGTGCCATAAAGGTAACTGAGAAAGAAAATCACCGCTGCTGATAATACCATGGCTGCGCCGGCGGAGGTGCCAAAAGCAAAAGCCATCCACAGACCTCCAATGGAGGAAAGAAGGGAAAACAACACTGCCATCCGATGATAACTTGCCACAGATCCCGTCACATTTCTAGCCGCCGCAGCGGGCAAAATCAGCAGGGAGTTAATCATCAAAATACCAATCATGCGAATGGAAATCATGACAGCGACCGCAACCATAACCACAAAAATATTCTCTACAAGAACGACTCTTACGCCCCTGCTGGCTGCCAACGTACGGTTGACACTGACTAACAGCAGTTTCTGGTACAAAAATCCCCACGCAATGGCAAATACAATCAAAGCAATGACCAATAGGGCAATATCCCCTTGGGTTACCGTCAGAATATCTCCTACCAGATAAACGGAATATTTGGCAAAACCGCCCTGTCCCGTCAGCACTACAATGCCCAATGCCATGGCTGTGGAAGAAAAGACACTGATTACCGTATCGGAAGAAAGGGGCGCCGCGTTTTTCACTTTGGTAATGGCAAGCCCCAGGAAAATACCAAATGCCAGCATAGACAAAAGAGGCTCGTCCATTCCCAGCAAAACACCTAGGGCAATGCCGGTAAAAGCACTGTGTCCCAAAGCGTCGGAAAAAAATGCCATCCGGTTATTTACCGCCATAGTACCCAGTAAAGCAAACAAAGGGGCAATGAGCACTGATGCCAAAAAAGCATTGCGCATAAACCCATACTGGAACATTTCAATGGGTAAAGAAGCTAAAAAACTGTCGATCATTCTTCTTCACCTCCCTGAAATAAATAACCAAAACTTTCCTGAAAGGGCGTAGAAGAAAATACCTCTAAAGGAGTACCTTCTGCCACCACTTTTTTATCTAACAGCACCACTTTATCCGCATAACGGCGGATCAAAGATAAATCGTGGCTTACCAAGAGTATTGCCATATGATAATGCTTTAAGAGATCCGCCACTCGGCGGTAAAATAAATCCAGACCAGTGGCGTCCACACCACTGACCGGCTCATCCAAAATCAATAAATCCGGCACCGGTGTAGTAGCCAATGCCAGCAGTACCCGCTGTAATTCACCGCCAGAAAGATCGCCCAGACGTTTCCCGGCTAAATCACCGCAATCCATTTTTTCCAATGCTTCTTTACAAGGAGCGGGATCAGGGCTTTTCAGCCAAATAGGCAGCCGGAAACCTTTGGAGTTGGTTGCCGCTGCCGTAAAAAAATCATTGACGGTTACAGGCATATTTTTATCAAATTCCAGCTGTTGGGGCACATAACCGATTTTGGGGCGTTCCGCCTTACCGCCTAAATGATTTTCAAACTGGATATTGCCTTGATATGCTTTCTGTCCCAAAATTGCTTTCAAAAGGGTACTTTTACCTGCACCATTTCTGCCAATGAGTGCGGTCAACTGTCCACAGTGAAATTCCAAATTCACATCTTCCAAAAGGACATCTCCCTCGCTGATCACAGATAAATGCTCTAATTTTATTTTGCATAAACCGCAGCTATTATGAATTTTCATGGGAAACGCCTCCTTCCTCCATAATTTCTGCCAACGTCCGCATATTTTGTTCCATACGGGTTAAAAATTCTCCTTTTTCTCCTGCTCCGCTGGTAATAGGATCCAGTACCACCACCAAGCCGTCCACTTCCTCTGCCAGAATTTTCGCATAGCTCAGCCCAGCGTCATCAGCAGCGAAAAAGAACTGGATACCATCTGCCTTGGCTTCTTCCACTGCATCCGTCAGCTCCTTTGCCGTAGGGGTATCATTTTCCTCCGGAAAAATGCCCTGCTCTGCCACAAAGCCAAAATGCTCCGCCAAATAAGGAAAGCCTTCATGGAAAATAAAGACACCTTCTGTACCATGCTGATGGGGATACTGTGCCAATAGGATTTCTGCTTGTTTCAAAAAAGCAGCAGCATTTTCTGCATAGGCTTCTGCATGGACAGGATCAGCCTGACATAAAATATCCCGGATATTTTCCACCTGTACCATAGCGTTTTCCAAAGAAAGCCAAATATGGGCATTGACTTCCTCCTCTTCTGCATCATGGTCATCACCGTGATCGTGGTCATGCTCCTCTGCGCAAAGGGCTTCCGTTTCTGCGGATGTATCGCCAATCTGCAAATCCGGGCACTGTTCCATGGCATCTTCCAAGAACGACTCCATACCCAGCCCATTGATTAGAAAAATATCACTGTTTTCCAATTTTTTCCGGTCCGCAATGGTCATTTGATAGTCGTGCAGACAGCCTGTCTGAGGCTGTGCCATGTTTTCCACTGTCACACCATCAATACCGTCTGCCACTTCCAGCGCCATCAAATAAACGGGATAAAAGGATGCGGTAATATGGAAGGTATGATTTTCCGTCGCCTCCTGCTTTTGACATCCAGTAAAAAGCAGACAAAAACAGCAGATCCAAAAAATCTGTTTCATGAATCGTTTCATAATTTGCCTCCATCTAAATGCAAACGAATTGCATTTTATTTTACCTTAATCTCCACCGCTTGTCAATCTGCTTTTACTCTGCTACAATGAGTGTAATAAAAAAGAAAAAGGAGCGGATAATTTTGCTGTACCGTTTTCATGGAAAAACACCCGTGATTGGTTCTGACTGTTTTATTTTTCCCGAAGCCACAATCGGTGGTAACGTACATTTAGCCAACCGGATCATTGTATACCCTGGGGCTGTGGTGCGTGCAGAACTGGGAGAGATCCATATTGGAGAAGAAACCAACGTACAAGAAAATGTTTCTATCCACAGTGATGAAGGGCTTCCCGTACAAATTGGGAACCGGGTTACCATTGGGCACGGTGCCATTCTCCATGACTGCACGGTGGGAGATGATACCATGATTGGCATGGGTGCCATTGTGCAAAATAAAGCAGTTATCGGAAAGCATTGTCTCATTGGTGCTGGCGCTTTGGTCAAACAAGGTATGGTAGTGCCTGACGGCTCTGTAGCGTATGGTGTACCGGCACGGTATATCCGTCCTATTTCTTCGGCTGAACTGGAAGAAATCAAAGCAGATACTGCGCTGTATCAGTCACATATTGATGATTTATTGGCGCAAAACCTGCCCCAGGCTGCCCTTATGGAAAAATAAATCTAATATCAATAGCCATAGTTTACAAAAATCGTATTTCTTTTTCAAAGTTCGTGATTTTTTTCCAATGGAGGAAATTGACTTGCATATTTCATTCACTTGCGATAAAATGATATTGGAATTTTGGTTTTAAATTTTAAGGAGGTGTATTGGTTATGGCACATAAGATTGGTCCTGAATGCGTAGGCTGCGGTTCTTGTGCAGCAGTTTGCCCTGTAGGCGCTATTGAACCCACCGATGACGGTCTGTATGCAGTAAACGCAGAAGCTTGCGTAGATTGCGGCGCTTGTGAAGGCGAATGCCCTACCGGTGCAATTGTAGCTGAATAATCAAAAAGAGGGAAAAAGACACGGACGATTACATAATTTGCCGTGTCTTTTTTATTGCAAAAAAAAGAACATCGGAGTCAAATGACTCCGATGTTTTTATTTGGAATTATACCAATTCGATGATAACTTCCATTGCGCCGTCACCCTTACGAGCGCCCAGCTTTACGATTCTGGTGTAACCGCCGTTACGACCTGCGTACTTAGGCGCGATTTCGTCGAACATCTTAGCGGCCATATCAACCTTCTTGCTGTTCTTTCTCATCTTCTTGCCATCAGCAGGAACTTCAGTTACGGGGTACAGGACAGCCAGCATCTGTCTTCTTGCAGCCAGTCTGGAAGGCTTATCCTTCTTTACAGTCTTCTTTACTTCGTCATAAACAGTTACCTTCTTGCCGTTTACAACTTCCTTAACGCGGTTGCCCTTTGCGTCTTTCTTAGCAACCTTTGCGGTAACTTCTACTTCCTCGAAGTTATCCTTTTCCTTTACAGCCAGAGTAATCAGTTTTTCAGCGATTCTTCTAACTTCTTTTGCTCTGGTTTCTGTTGTTTTGATCTTGCCATGGTATAACAGATTGGTAACCTGGTTTCTCAGTAATGCTTTTCTCTGTGCAGATTCTCTGCCCAGCTTTCTGTAACCGGATGCATGCATTTTCGTATCCTCCTTAAGCTGCCTGCGGAAATATTGCCCGGCTGCACCGCATCTTCGGTCTTACGTGCCGCCGTTTTCCCGCAGTAAATAATGGTTAACAAAACAAAATGGATCAGTCTTCGCTGGGTTTCAGAGAAAGTCCCAGTTCTGCCATTTTATTTAATACTTCTTCCAGAGACTTACGTCCCAGGTTTCTTACCTTCATCATTTCTTCTTCTGTCTTGTTTGCCAAGTCTTCCACAGTATTGATGCCGGCGCGCTTCAGGCAGTTATAGGAACGAACGGACAGATCCAGTTCTTCAATGCTCATTTCCAGCACTTTTTCCTTCTTGCCTTCTTCTTTTTCTACCATAATCTCTGTGTTCTTCGCATTATCAGACAAATCAATAAATAGATTCAGGTGTTCATTTAAGATTTTAGCACCGTAGCTGACTGCATCGTCGGGCGCAATGGTACCATTGGTCCAAACTTCCAAAGACAGCTTGTCGTAGTCAGTGATCTGGCCGACACGGGTGTTTTCTACAAGGAAATTCACTCTGCTGACAGGGGTAAAGATACTGTCCACGGGAAGCATACCGATGGGCTGATCATCTTTCTTATTCTTATCCGCGCCAACATAGCCACGGCCTTTCTGAATGGTGATCTCCATGTAAAGTTTGGTTCCGGGGCCGCCGCTTAATGTTGCAATGTGGTGATTGGGGTTGAGGATTTCGATATCGCTATCAGCTTTGATATCGGAAGCCTTTACTTCTCCATCGCCTTCCACATCAATGTAAGCGATCTTGGGTTCATTGCTTTCGCTGGTATTTTTAATTGCCAGACCCTTCAGGTTCAGGATGATTTCTGTAACATCTTCCTTTACGCCGGGGATTACACTGAACTCATGCAGCACACCGTCAATTTTAACGTTGCTGACAGCTGCGCCAGGCAAAGAAGACAGCAAAATTCTTCTCAAAGAGTTGCCCAATGTGGTACCATAGCCTCTTTCCAGAGGTTCCACCACAAACTTGCCATACGTTCCATCCGGTGACATCTCAGCAATTTCGATGCGAGGTTTCTCAAATTCAAACACTCAGCCAAACCTCCCTTATATATGATAGATTGCTGCGGAAGGCACACTCCCGCAGCTGCATAATGGACTTTACAACTGTCATTATTTGGAATACAGTTCGACAATCAGTGTTTCCTCAACAGGTACATCGATCTGTGCTCTGGTGGGCTTTGCCAATACGGTACCGCTCAGCTTATCTGCATCAGCGCTCAACCATTCAGGAACTACACGACCATCGGTAACAGCCAGTACATCCTTATATCTCTGGATATCCTTGTACTTTTCCTTTACTTCTACAACATCGCCAACCTTAACTTGGTAAGAAGGGATGTCTACAGCCTTACCATTTACCATAACGTGCTTATGGCGAACGATCTGTCTAGCTTCTTTTCTGGTTCTGCCGTAGCCCAGGCGGAACATTACGTTATCCAGACGCATTTCCAGCAGCATCAGTAAGTTTTCACCAGGGATGCCTTCCTTCTTTGCGATCTTAACAGCCTGTGCATAGTAGCCTCTGAACTGTTTTTCCAGCACGCCATAGATGAATTTTGCTTTCTGCTTTTCTCTCATCTGCAGGCCGTATTCACTCATTTTCTTATTTGCTCTGGGGTTCTGCTTTTTAGACTTCTTGTCAATACCCAGATAAATGGGATCCAGATTCAGGGATCTGCATCTTTTCAATACCGGAACTCTATCTCTAGCCATTGTAACTTTTCCCTCCTATCCTTATACTCTTCTACGCTTAGGCGGTCTGCAGCCGTTGTGAGGTACAGGAGTTACGTCTCTGATAAGAGTAACGTCCAAACCTGCAGCCTGCAGCGCACGGATTGCAGCTTCTCTACCGCTGCCGGGACCCTTTACGAATACTTCTACAGTCTTCAGACCATAGTCGCTAGCGTTCTTAGCAGCAGTATCAGCAGCCATCTGTGCAGCATAAGGAGTGGACTTCTTAGAACCCTTGAAGCCCAGCTGACCAGCACTTGCCCAGCTGAGGGCGTTGCCTACTGCATCGGTAATGGTTACGATAGTGTTATTAAAAGTGGACTGGATATGAGCCTGACCACGTTCTACTTTTCTTTTATCACGGCGTCTGCGAGTATTTGTCTTTTTCACAGTCTTTTTAGCCATTATTCAAACCTCCTCCGAACGAAATTACTTCTTCTTATTAGCAACGGTCTTTCTGGGACCCTTTCTGGTTCTTGCGTTTGTCTTGGTCTTCTGACCTCTTACGGGCAGGCCTTTTCTGTGGCGGATGCCTCTGTAGCAGCCGATTTCCATCAGACGCTTGATGTTCAGAGCGATTTCTCTTCTCAGGTCACCTTCTACGGTCTGAGATCTGTCGATTACTTCACGGATCTTAGCAACTTCGTCGTCAGTCAGGTCTCTTACTCTGGTATCAGGGTTTACGCCAGCTTCCTTCAGGATTCTCAGGGAGCTTGCATGGCCAATACCATAAACATATGTCAAACCGATCTCAACGCGCTTTTCTCTAGGTAAGTCTACACCAGCAATACGTGCCATTGATATCTTGCACCTCCTGTAAATATTCGGTAATGAGTTATTATCTATTGCAGGAACGAACGCTTTCGTTCCTTCTGTGTTCTTCGGGTATTACAAACAGGGAGAACAGACCGTCAGCCTGAGTGCTGCCCCTGCTATTAACTGTATACTCCTTTTAACACCTTGACGGATTTATTCTTCAGACATTGGAAGGTGCTTGCCTTCCCGTTCGCCATAAAAAATATATCAGCCTTGTTTTTGTTTATGCTTGGGATTTTCACAAATGACCATGACGCGGCCTTTTCTCTTAATGATCTTGCACTTTTCGCACATGGGCTTTACAGAGGGTCTAACCTTCATTGTGATGACTCCTTTCTTTATTTTGCTCTCCAGATAATCCGACCTTTACTCAGATCGTAAGGAGACATTTCCACAAGTACCTTATCACCAGGCAAAATACGGATAAAATTCATACGCAGTTTACCGGAGATATGCGCCAAAATCTGGTGACCGTTTTCCAGTTCTACCTGAAACATGGCGTTAGGCAACTTTTCTACTACTGTTCCTTCTACTTCAATTACATCGTCTTTAGACAAGCAGAGAACCTCCTTATGCATGGTTGCATGTTATTTACGATATGCTTTCAAAACCTGAGCAATCTCTGCATCCAGCAGATAGCTTCCGTTTTCCAGTTTTTCCGTCAGCGTTGTTTCTACATGACCCGTGGGCTGTAGATGAATGCACTTTTTTTTCTTGGGCTTTGCAAGCTTCCGTCTTTTGCCGTCAGCCACCCAGACATACTGTCCATCCAATGACACGATGACTAGAGCATCTCCTTTGTCGTGTCCGCTTTTAGAAAAAACCACTTGCCCGACTTTCCAATCCATTGGCTGTCACCTCGCATTAGTCTGCTTTGGGCAGCGTTGTCAGTTCCGGCGCACCATCGGTAATAATTACCGTATTTTCGTAGTGTGCCGAAAGACTACCGTCTTTCGTTACAGCAGTCCAACCGTTTTTCAACAGTCTGACATGCCAGTCACCGGCAGTAACCATTGGCTCAATGGCAAGGGCCATTCCAGCCACCAGCTCAATCCCTCTGCCCGGTACTTTATAGTTATAGACCGAAGGATCTTCATGCAGTGCTCTACCGATTCCATGACCTACATAATCTCTGACCACACTGAAACCATTTTCCTTTACATACTTTTCAATAGCATCACCAATCTGATGCAGATGGCAACCTGCCTTTGCAAAGCGTAAACCTTCAAAGAAGCTTTCTTTGGTTACCCGAATCAATTTTTCTGCTTCCGGGCTCACGTCACCAACGCCATATGTTCTAGCCATATCCGCATGGAAACCATCGATATAGCAGCCCATGTCCACGCTGACAATATCACCGCTGAGCAGTTTTCTTTTTCCGGGAAAACCATGAACAATTTCTTCATTGACAGAAATGCAAAGTGAAGCCGGAAATCCACCATAACCTTTAAATGAAGGAATGGCGCCACGACTGCGGATATATTTTTCCGCCAAATCGTCCAGTTCTTGTGTGGTAATGCCAGGACGGATCTGTTCACGAATCAAACGCTCCGTCTCAGCCAAAATTGCGCCTGCCGCACGCATTTTTCCGATTTGCTCGGGTGTTTTTATTGTAACTGCCATTATGCATCCAGTCCTTTGATAATTTCCTGGGTGATTGCATCAATAGCAGCAGTACCATCCACTTCAAATAGTATACCTTTTTTGGTGTAAAAATCAACCAAAGGTTCACTTTGTTCGTGGAAAGTGCGCAGTCGCTTCAATCCTGCCTCTTCTGTGTCGTCCTTTCTCTGCGTCAGAGCTGTACCGCACTGATCGCAGATACCGGCTTTCTTAGGGGGAAGGAAAATTTTATTGTAACTTGCACCGCAGTTAGGGCAAATTTGACGTGCTGTCAAACGTTCCAACATCACTGCATCCGGTGCATTGATATATACTACCTTGTCCAGAGAAACCATTTCGTCCAGTTTCTCTGCCTGCACTACTGTACGAGGGAAACCATCCAAAATAAAACCATTCTTGCAGTCATCTTTCTGGATTCTTTCCTTTACAATCGCGATGATCAGTTCATCGGATACCAGACCGCCTGCAGCCATAATTTCTTTTGCCTGCAACCCCAATTCGGTTCCTTTGGCCACTTCTTCCCGCAGCATATCTCCTGTAGAGATGTGTGCGATACCATAGTGTTCTACCAATCTTGCTGCCTGTGTACCTTTTCCGGCAGCAGGGGCACCGATCAATACCAGTTTCATTTCTTCTGCCTCCTTCTTTCAGATTTTTAGGAAAATCCCGACCGACAGGAAATGCGTTGCATTTCCCGCCGCGTCAGGCATTATTCAGTCAAAAAACCTTTGTAGTGACGCATTACCAGCTGGCTTTCCAAAGCTTTTACAATATCCAACGCAACACCAACTACGATGATCAGCGTTGTGCCGCCAAAACCAACGTTAATATCGAAAATCCACTGCAATACAATGGGTACCATTGCTAATACTGCGTAGCAGATTGCACCTACCAAAGTAATACGACTTACTACTCTGGTAATATAAGCGCTGGTAGGCTGACCGGGACGAATGCCGGGGATAAAGCCGCCGTTTTTCTTCATATTCATGGCAATCTCGTTGGGATTGATTACGATAGAAGTGTAGAAGTATGTGAAGAAGATAATCAACAATACATACAGCACTGCACCAACGGGATGTGTCATATCCAAATATTCCAAAATCTTGGTGAATGTTTCTCCGCGGTTCGGAATGAAGTTTGCAATCTGTGCAGGGAACTGCAACAAGCTCAGCGCAAAGATAATGGAAATTACGCCAGATGTGTTTACCTTAATGGGTAAATTAGAGCTTCTGCTGCCAGCCTGCTTTCTGCCAACCATTTTACCGGAATACTGTACCGGCAGTCTTCTTTCACCTTGGTTAACCAGTACGATAAATACCAGAACAACGACAAGGATCAGTAAAATTGCCGCAACCTTTGCTGCACCAATGGCACCATCGGTCATAACAACATTTGCCAGTGTCATAATGCCGCTGGGTAAGTTGGAAACGATGTTAATGAAAATTACCATAGAAGAACCGTTACCAACACCCTTTGCAGTAATCTGTTCTGCTAGCCACATAACGAATGTAGAGCCAGCAACCAAAGATACAACGGACACCAGGTAGATAAAATAATTGTTTGCCAAGAACATGTCTCTGTAGGTATAGGTCAAACCCAAGCCTTGGATTGTCGCCAGAACTACAGTCAAATATCTGCTATAGGAATCCAGCTTCTTTCTGCCTTCGGGACCTTCCTTAGACAACTGCTCTAACTTCGGGATAGCAATGGTAAGCAGCTGCATGATGATGCTCGCATTGATATAAGGACCGATACCCATGGCAAAAATGGACCAGCTGGAGTTGGCACCTCCGGCGATAACACTATAGAGTGTACCGATGGAATAAGCGTCTCTGGCTGCCTTCATACCTACCGCATCAATACCGGGCAGTGCGATCAGAGTGCCCAGTCTTAAGATAGCAAAGATCATTAAGGTATAAAGTAGTTTCTCCCTTATTTCCTTTACTTTCCATGAATTAGCGAAAACCTTAAACAATTAGATCACCTCTGCTTTTCCGCCGGCTGCTTCAATTTTCTCCAGTGCAACCTTGCTGTACTGGTTTACTTTAATTGTAAGCTTCTTTTCCAGTTCGCCCTCACCCAGGATCTTCACGCCGTCTCTGGGGTTGCTAACCAAACCAACGGATTTCAAAGCATCGATATCTACTACGGTATCGTTTTCAAATACATTCAGCATAGAAACATTAATTGCAACAATTTCCTTGCTGTTTCTGCATGTGAAGCCTCTCTTAGGAAGTCTTCTGTACAGAGGCATCTGACCACCTTCAAAGCCGCACTTTCCGCCGGAACCAGAACGCTGGCCCTGACCTTTGTGACCTCTGCCTGCAGTCTTGCCGTTTCCGGATCCATGACCTCTGCCTTTTCTCCAGTTCTTTTCTCTGGAGCCCTCTGCGGGTCTTAACTCAGTTAAGTTCATTTCGGCACCTCCTCAAATCAAATTTCTTCAACTTTAACAAGGTGGCTTACCTGCTGGATCATACCTCTGATAGCCGCATTGTCCTGCTGAATTACTGTGCTGTTGGTCTTGTTCAGACCCAAAGCCTGTACTGTTTTCTTATGTTTCGGAATTGCACCGATTGTAGATTTCACTAAAGTGATTTTAATCTCAGCCACTGTCATTTCCTCCTTAACCCATGAGTTCTTCAACAGTTACGCCACGCAGCTTTGCAACTGCTTCGGGGGTCGTGCACTGAGCCAGACCAGCGATGGTTGCGCTTACAACATTACGCTTGTTGTTGGAGCCCATGGACTTTGCTCTGATGTTGCGGATACCAGCCAGTTCCAGTGCTGCACGCGCAGGACCACCAGCGATGATGCCGGTACCTTCTGCAGCGGGCATCAACAGTACGCTTGCGCTGCCGAATGTGCCGGTAATTTCGTGATAGATGCTGTCTACTTCGTTTCTGGAAATTTTCACGATGTTCTTCATAGCATCTTCTTTGCCCTTGCGGATTGCTTCGGGAACTTCAGCTGCTTTACCCATACCACAGCCTACATGACCGTTGCCGTCACCAACAACAACCAGTGCTGCGAATCTCATGGTACGACCACCTTTAACCGTCTTAGATACGCGGTTAATGGCTACTACTTTATCTTGCAGATCTAATGTGCTTGGATCGATTCTTTTCAACTTCTCTTCCTCCTTGCCTTAGAATTGTAAACCGGCTTCTCTTGCTGCATCAGCCAAAGCCTGCACTTTTCCGTGGTATACGAAACCGCCGCGATCGAATACAACTTCTGTAATGCCCTTATCCAGAGCTTTCTTTGCAATGGCTTCACCAACAGCCTGCGCTGCTTCAATCGTATTGGTGAATTCTACCTTGCTTGCGATTTCGGATTCCATGGTGGAAGCTGCAACGATGGTGTTGCCTGCTGCATCATCGATAACCTGTGCATACATATGCTTGTTAGATCTAAAAACTGCCAGTCTAGGGCATGCTGCAGTACCTTTTACGCGATTGCGAATGCGCTGATGTCTCTTCTGACGAGCCAGTGCACGAGAAGGCTTATTAATCATTGAATTTCACTCCGTTTCTTCAGGTCACTTTCCGATATAAGTCCCTTTTGCTTAAGCCGCAAAATTACTTCTTACCGGTCTTACCAACTTTTCTTCTGATATGCTCATCCGCATACTTAATACCCTTGCCTTTGTAGGGTTCAGGAGGACGCTTGGTTCTGATTTCCGCTGCAAATTGTCCAACCTTTTCTTTATCGATACCCTTAACGGTGATCTTGTTGGTACCTTCTACCTCAGTGGTGATACCGTCGGGATCTTCCATTTCAACTGGATGGGAATAACCCAGGGTCAGGGTCAGTTTCTTGCCGCTTTTTGCAGCTCTGTAACCAACACCATTGATTTCCAGTACTTTTTCATAGCCATTGGTAACGCCGATGATCATGTTATTGATCAGGGTTCTTGTCAGACCGTGCAGTGCTCTGAACTTCTTCAGATCACTAGGTCTGCTAACGGTGATTACACCGTTTTCCATTGCGATGTTCATGTCTGCGGATAACTTTCTTTCCAGGGTACCCTTAGGACCCTTTACAGTCACCAAATTGCCTTCGCCGATCTTTACCTCAACGCCAGCGGGGATGGTGATGGGCTGCTTTCCGATTCGGGACATGTTCTGCACCTCCTATATATCTATCGTTTCTACGAGTCTTACCAAATGAAAGCGATTACTTCGCCGCCAATACCTTCTTTTCTTGCTTGTTTATCTGTCATCAGACCACGGCTGGTGGAGATGATTGCGGTGCCCAGACCACCCAAAACTTTAGGCAGTTCTTCCTTGCCTGCGAAAACTCTCAGACCGGGCTTAGAAATTCTCTTTAAACCGGTGATAACCTTTGTATTCTTGTCAGCACCATACTTCAGGCTGATGCGAAGGGTGGTCTTGATGCCATCTTCGATTACTTCATAGCCTTTTACATAGCCTTCTGCTACCAAAATATCCGCAATTGCTTTCTTCATCTTGGAAGAAGGAACATCTACTGTATCGTGTTTTGCAGTATTGCCATTTCTGATTCTGGTCAGCATATCTGCAATAGGGTCGCTCATTGACATTTCAAATTCCTCCTTTCTTTATTACCAGCTTGCCTTCTTTACACCGGGAATCTGGCCCTTGTAAGCCAATTCACGGAAGCAAATACGACAAATTCCATATTTTCTCAAAACAGCGTGAGGTCTGCCGCATACTCTGCAACGAGTATAAGCTCTGGTGGAGAATTTCGGCTTTCTCCCCTGTTTTACGATCATAGATTTTTTAGCCATTTTTCTCCCTCCTCTTACTTTTCAAAAGGCATACCGAACAGTCTGAGCAGTTCTCTGCCTTCTTCATCGGTGTTAGCAGTGGTAACGAAAACGATATCCATACCTCTGATCTTGTCTACTTTATCGTATTCGATTTCAGGGAAAATCAGCTGTTCTTTGATACCCATGGTGTAATTGCCTCTGCCGTCAAAGCTGTTTGCTTTTACGCCGCGGAAGTCACGTACACGAGGCAGAGCGATGTTGATCAGTCTGTCAGCGAATTCGTACATTCTGTCACCTCTCAGGGTAACCTTGCAGCCGATCTTAACGCCTTCACGCAGTTTGAAGTTTGCGATGGATTTTTTAGCCTTTGTGATCTGAGGTTTCTGACCAGAGATAGTAGCCAGATCCTTCACAGCACCATCCAATACCTTTGCATTTTCTTTTGCTTCACCAACACCCATGTTGATGACAATCTTTTCCAGCTTCGGTACAGCCATTTTATTCTTATATGAAAACTTTTCAGTCATCTTGGGAACGACTTCTGCTTCATAAAACTCTTTTAATCTGCTCATTGTTTCCTCCTTTCCAGACGAAATTAGTCGATTACTTCGCCTGTCTTTTTCGCTACTCTAACCTTTTTGCCGTCTTTGATCATGCAGCCAAGACGGGTAGCTTTGCCATTGTGCAGGTACATTACGTTGGATGCGTCAATAGCTGCTTCCTTCTTTACAATGCCGCCATTCTGGTTTGCAGCACTGGGCTTTGTGTGCTTGCTTACCATGTTAATGCCTTCTACAATGACTTTGTTGTTCTTTCTGTCAGTCTTCAGGATCTTGCCTTCCTTGCCCTTATCCTTACCACTGATTACGACTACCTTGTCGCCAGTCTTTAATTTCATATTAGCCATTCCTGCACCCTCCTATTATAATACTTCCGGTGCCAGAGAAAGAATCTTCATGAACTGTTTCTCTCTGAGCTCTCTTGCTACGGGTCCAAAGATACGAGTACCTCTAGGGTTCTTGTCATCTCTGATGATAACCGCTGCGTTTTCGTCGAACTTGATATAGCTGCCGTCAGCTCTGCCTACGGGATGAACGGTTCTTACAACTACTGCCTTCACAACGTCGCCTTTTTTCACAACGCCACCGGGTGTTGCATCTTTAACCGCAGCTACGATAATATCGCCAACTCCTGCATATCTTCTGGTAGAACCACCGAGAACTCTGATGCAAAGAAGTTCTTTTGCGCCTGAATTGTCTGCTACTTTCAATCTGGTTTCCTGTTGAACCATACTTTTTCCTCCTCTCCAAAAAGGATTATTTTGCCTTTTCGATGATGGATACCAGTCTCCATCTCTTGTCCTTAGACAACGGTCTGGTTTCCATTACTTTCACACGGTCGCCAATGCCACATTCGTTGTTTTCGTCATGTGCCTTCAGCTTATAGGTTCTGTTGACAATCTTGCCATACAGGGGATGTTTTACTTTATCTTCTACAGCTACTACGATGGTTTTGTCCATCTTATCGCTGATTACTCTGCCCACTCTGGTCTTACGAAGATTTCTTTCTTCCACGAGGTGTGCCTCCTTTCAATTCAGAATTACTCAGCTGTTCTCTGTTTCTGTGTGATGATAGTCTGGATTCTCGCGATATTCTTGCGAACCTCATTGATTCTAGCGGTGTTGTCCAGCTGGTTGGTCGCATTCTGGAATCTCAGGTTAAACAGTTCCTTCTTTGCAGAAACCAGATCCTTCTGTAATTCATCTGCAGATTTACCCTTTAATTCGTTTACAAAACCTTTTGTCTTCACTGCTGATCACCTGCCATTTCTGCCGCTTCTGCCTTGGAAACGATCTTACACTTAATGGGCAGCTTGTGGATTGCAAGTCTCAATGCTTCTCTTGCGGTTTCCTCAGCTACGCCGCCGATTTCAAACATAACTCTGCCGGGTTTTACAACTGCAACCCAGTATTCTGTAGCGCCTTTACCAGAACCCATACGAGTACCGATAGGCTTTGCGGAAACGGGCTTGTCGGGGAAAATCTTGATCCAAACATTACCGCCACGCTTAATATATCTTGTCATAGCAACACGAGCTGCTTCGATCTGGTTGGACTTGATCCAGCAGGGTTCCATAGCCATGATACCGAATTCACCGTAGGTTACCTTGTTACCTCTGTGTGCTCTGCCCTTCATGGAGCCTCTCTGCTGCTTACGATACTTTACTCTTTTAGGCATTAACATGATTATTTAGCGCCTCCTTCCTTTTTTGCTGCTTTTACAGGAAGTACCTCACCCTTGTAGATCCATACCTTTACGCCAAGCTTGCCGTAAGTGGTATCTGCTTCTGCGAAACCATAGTCGATGTCAGCGCGCAGTGTCTGAAGGGGAATCGTACCTTCGTGGTAGCTTTCTGCACGAGCGATATCAGCACCGCCCAGACGGCCGCCAACAGTTGTTTTGATACCCTTTGCGCCAAACTTCATGGTTCTGCTCATAGCCTGCTTCATTGCACGACGGAAAGTTACACGGTTTTCCAGCTGCTGCGCAATGTTTTCAGCTACCAGCTGTGCATCCAGCTCAGGTCTCTTAATTTCGTTGATGGAGATGTCAACCCTCTGGCTGCTCATCTTCTGCACTTCTTTCTTCAGCTCTTCGATCGCCTGACCGTTCTTACCGATTACGATACCGGGCTTAGCTGTAGAAACGATAATCTTTACTCTATCAGTAGTTCTTTCAATTGCAATTCTGGAGATGCCGGAAGCATACAGTTTCTTCTTCAGGAACTTTCTGATCTTAACGTCTTCTACCAGATAATTAGCAAAATCCTTTTCAGCATACCATTTAGCATCCCAATCTTTGATGATGCCAACTCTTAATCCATGCGGATTTACTTTCTGTCCCATGTTTTACCTCCTTATCTCTCGTTCAGAACGATGGAAATATGGCAGGATCTCTTCAGGATCCGGTAAGCTCTGCCCTGTGCTCTGGGGCGTACTCTCTTCATTGTAGGACCCTGGTCAGCTACGACCTCCTCAACGAAAAGCTTGCTCTTGTCCATACCCATGTTATTTTCTGCGTTTGCTACTGCACTTTTCAGAACCTTCGCAATAATATCGGAAGCAACTCTGGGGGAATAAGTCAACAACGCTGCTGCGGTTACAACATCCTTGCCCTTAATCTGATCCAGAACGATCTTTGCCTTGGAAGCGGGGATGCCGACATATTTTGCAGTTGCGTGGGGTCTCTTTTCTTGTGTTGCAATGTTTCTTTCTTTCTTTACCTGGCTTCTATGTCCCTTTGCCATGAGAATGAAACCTCCTTTCAGTCAAAATTTATCAGCGTACTCTAGATTTCTTTTCTGCGTCCTTACCGTGGCCTCTGTAAGTTCTGGTCAAAGCGAACTCGCCCAGCTTGTGTCCAACCATATCTTCGGTAATATATACAGGCACATGTCTTCTGCCGTCATAAACTGCGATGGTGTGACCGATCATATCGGGGTAGATAGTAGAACGGCGAGACCATGTTTTAATAACTGTCTTTTCGCCAGCTGCGTTCATAGCGTCGATCTTCTTCAGCAGATGATCATCAGCGAAAGGACCTTTTTTGAGTGATCTGCTCATGTTAAATCCTCCTTCAGTTCTTCGTGCCCGAGGCACTTATCGATAACAATCAGATGAATTAGCCGTTTCTACGACGGATGATCATCTTATTGGAAGCTTTATGTTTATTTCTTGTCTTATAACCCATTGCAGGCTTGCCCCAAGGAGTCATAGGAGAAGGACGACCGATGGGTGCTCTACCTTCACCACCACCATGAGGGTGATCGTTGGGGTTCATTACGGAACCTCTTACAGTAGGTCTGATGCCCATGTGACGGGTTCTGCCGGCTTTACCAATGTGAACCAGTTCATGATCCAGGTTACCAACCTGACCAATGGTTGCTCTGCATTCGATAGGCAGCAGTCTCATTTCACCGGAGGGCAGCTTAACGGTTGCATACTTGCCTTCCTTAGCCATCAGCTGAGCTACGTTGCCAGCGGCACGAACCAGCTGTGCGCCCTTACCAGGCTTCATTTCGATATTGTGGATGTTTGCGCCAACAGGGATCATGCTCATAGGCAGTGCATTACCAACTTTTACTTCGGCTTCAGGACCGTTCATAACCTTGTCGCCAACCTTCAGCCCTACAGGAGCCAGAATGTAGCTCTTGGTACCGTCAGCATAAACAATCAGTGCGATGTTAGCGGTTCTGTTGGGATCGTATTCTACCGCTTTAACAGTTGCGGGAATACCATCTTTATTTCTCTTAAAGTCAACCAGTCTATACTTGATCGCTGCGCCGCCGCCTTTGTGGCGAACAGTGATCTTACCCTGGTTGTTTCTGCCGGAATTCTTCTTCAGGTGTACCACCAAAGATTTTTCAGGAGCAGACTTTGTGATTTCATCAAATGCGGACACAGTCATGTGTCTTCTGGATGGTGTATAAGGCTTATATCTCTTGATTGCCATCTTTTTCGCACTCCTTTCGATTTACTTATCAGTCTACGCGTTGCCGCGTGTTTCTCGTTTTCAAAAAGTTTATTTCTTCTTTCGGATTACATACCCTGGAAGATTTCGATGTCTTTGCTGTCAGCAGCCAGCTTTACAACTGCCTTCTTGTATTTCGCAGTCTTGCCGTAGATCATGCCTCTTCTTTTAGGCTTGCCGCTGTAGTTCATGGTATTTACGGAAGCAACCTTTGCACCGTCAAACATCTTTTCAACAGCTTCCTTTACCTGCGCCTTAGTTGCCTGAGGGCGAACGATAAAGGTATATTTCTTTTCGTCCAGAACAGCCATGCTCTGCTCTGTAATTACGGGACGGACGATTACGTCATAATATTTCAGATCAGCCATTATGCGTATACCTCCTCAATCTTTGCTACTGCATCCTTCGTAACAACCAAAGTGTTGTACTTCAGCAGGTCATATACATTGATGGTGTTTACAGAAGCGGTCTTTACATCAGGAATGTTTCTTGCGGAAAGCACTACATTCTGATTGTCGCCGTCGGTTACGATCAAAGCCTTGCCGCACTTGATGTTAGCCAGTACCTGAACCATAGCCTTGGTCTTTGCTTCTGCCATTGTCAGTTCATCCATTACGATGATCTTGCCTTCTGCTACCTTAGTAGACAGCGCAGACTGCAGAGCCAGTCTCTTTACCTTCTTGTTCAGCTTGAAGGAATAATCTCTGGGCTTGGGAGCGAATACTACGCCGCCGCCAACCCACTGAGGAGAACGGATGGAACCCTGTCTTGCTCTGCCAGTACCTTTCTGTCTGAAAGGCTTTCTGCCGCCGCCGCGTACTTCGGAGCGGGTCTTTGCACTCTGAGTGCCCTGTCTCTGGTTAGCCAGATACTGAACAACTGCCAGGTGCATTACGTGTTCATTTGCTTCTATACCGAAAATAGCGTCATTCAGTTCGATGGAACCTACCTGTTCGCCATTCATGTTGAATACTGCAACATTTGCCATGTTAGTTTCCTCCTTTCGTAAAGTTTATCAAGCCTTTACGCTGTTTTTGATAACCAGAACAGCACCCTTGGGACCGGGTACAGCGCCCTTAATCAGAAGCAGATTCTTTTCTGCATCTGCACGAACGATTTCCAGATTCTGGATAGTTACTTTCACACTGCCCATGTGACCAGGCATTCTCTTGCCCTTCTTAACACGGCTGGGAGTAGCGGAAGTACCCATAGAACCGGTTACTCTGTGAGACTTGGAACCATGGCCCATAGGACCTCTCTG
Organism: uncultured Lachnospiraceae bacterium; assembly: GCA_944381395.1. Classification (GTDB taxonomy): domain Bacteria; phylum Bacillota; class Clostridia; order Lachnospirales; family Anaerotignaceae; genus CALWRB01. The sequence continues at coordinate 30,394 of CALWKY010000086.1, read as the reverse complement.
CGCGTTGTATCTCTTGATGGTGCTCTGGAAACCTTTACCTTTGGAAACACCGCTTGCGTCAACCTTTTCACCAGCTGCAAATACATCAGCCTTGATTTCAGCGCCTACTTCGTAAGCACTTGCATCTTCCAGTCTGAATTCCTTTACAACCTTCTTCGCAGCAACACCTGCTTTTGCGAAGTGACCCTGTTCGGGTTTTGTTACCTGTTTTGCTTTTGCGTCCATGAAGCCGACCTGGATTGCTTCGTATCCATCATTTTCCATTGTCTTTTTCTGGATTACTACGCAAGGACCTGCTTCAAGAACGGTTACCGGTACCAGTGTACCATTTTCGGTAAACACCTGAGTCATACCGATCTTCTTAGCGATAATCGCCTTTTTCATGCTGTCGCACCTCCTAAATTTTTCCACAGCGGATCGCCTCATGTTGAGGAGATCATTCTGGTTTCATATAAGAGTTGTCAGTCATTCTAACGTGTATCTTATATTAAAACCGAATTTGTTTTGTTGTTTTGACTTTTTTCCTTACTTCATAACCTTCAAGGTGATATCCACACCAGCGGGCAGATCCAAACGGCTCAGCGCGTCTGCGGTCTTAGCGTTGGAATTGAGAATATCAATCAGTCTCTTGTGGGTTCTCATTTCGAACTGTTCTCTGGAATCTTTGTACTTGTGAACGGCTCTGATGATAGTAACAACTTCCTTCTTAGTAGGAAGCGGGATCGGTCCACTGATCTGTGCACCGGTTTTCTTTGCGGTCTCAATGATCTGAGCCGCGGACTGGTCGATCAACTTGTGATCGTAAGACTTGAGACTGATTCTGATTTTCTGGTTAGCCATAAAAAAAGTCCCCTCCTTTTCGCACTAATAATGTTTCAGTACGACAAGTGGTGACTGCACAACTTATCCGGGTGTGTCCGGCAACGTTCGGACACAAAAACTGCCTTGTCGAAGGGCAGCATCTCCCTAATATTCAGTACAGTGACCTTGTCGCCCGGTTTCTTGAACTGGACATCGCTCCCCGGAAAAACCTGAAACCTTTGATTCTTCAGGTTTCAGCAACCTCCCGGATCAACACTCTATGTCACAACAACAGCTATTATATCGGAATTTTCCTTGGATTGCAAGGGCTTTTTCTGTTTTTTTTTAAGAAATTTCTTAAATTATTCATGAATTTTTTGCGGTTTCTCTGCATGTATTTTAAACAAATTGCATAACAAAAAATGCTATTTTACAAAGAGAAAAGCAAAACCTGTTTTTTCTGCGAAAAAAATTCTATTTTTTGCACAAATTTTCGTACATAAAAAACAGGGCAGCACCCTGTTGCAAGGATGCCCGCCCGTTTTTCAAACGTTTTACATCTTTCTGACACAGTCGCCGTTGATCTCCGCCAAAGAATGTACCCCGCACATTGCCATGGTATCTTTCAGCTCTGTACCCAGCTTCTTCACATACGCGGCAACGCCTTCTTCTGCACCGCCATAAACCATGGTTACGAAAGGTCTGCCAATAAGTACACCGTCTGCGCCCAATGCCAATGCCTTAAATACATCCACACCGGAACGAATGCCGCCATCTGCTAAAATAGTTATCTTGCCGCCCACTGCCGCGGCGATTTCCGGCAGTACTTCTGCCGTTGCCGGGCACTGATCCTGTACACGGCCACCGTGGTTAGAAACTACAATGGCGGAAGCGCCAGCTTCCAATGCTTTTTTCGCACCCTTTACAGTCATGATTCCTTTGAGGATGAAAGGAATGCCTGCGTAAGAAATGATTTCTTTTAATTCCTCCACAGTCTTGCTGCCAGCAGGAGGAGTTAAGTTCTGCAAGAAAGGCAAACCAGCTGCATCTACGTCCATGGCAATCATCATGGCGCCGGCTGCTTTTGCCAAATCAATTTTTTCTTTCACCAATTCTATATTCCAAGGCTTTACCGTAGGCACACCCATGCCGCCGGCTTTTTCCACTGCCTGACAAGCTGCTTTAAAAACAGTACTGTCTGTACCATCCCCGGTAAATGCAGCAATACCATTTTCCGCACAAGCCCTTACTAAAATTTCATTGTACTCCAGATCGGAATATTTATCACCATAATGCAGTTTCATAGCGCCAATGGGTGCTGCAAAAATAGGCAGATCAAAAGTTCTGTCAAACAAATGAAAGGCAGTGTCTACGGGACGGTTTTCGCAAATGGTATCCATATTCACAAAAACTTCCTGCCATTTTGCGTAGTTACGGATAAAACCGCTGCCTAACCCCTTGGCGCCGGGACCGGGCATCGTGTTTTTACAAGCCAGCCCATTGCAGACAGGACATTGCTTGCAGTAAGGACCCATTTGTCCCTTAGCAGCCTGCAGCACTTCTTCATAAGTCATGTGAAAAACGCCTCCTTTAGTCAAACGTTTCCAGAAAACAAGATACCAAGATATGTTTCCAAAACTCCGCCCCAAAGTATGTTTTAAGGCAAATCATATGCTTACATTATATCATCGCCTCACTTTTCCGTCAAACAAAGATGCCGTCCACACCACAGAAACTTCCATGGTGCAGACGGCATATATTGCAATATCAATATAATAGTAAGAATTTAGTTTTTAAAGCTGTGAATAGGTGCAGGAATTCTGCCGCCACGGGCAATGAACTTCTCACAGCTGTAACCGTTTACCGGCATAATGGGGGCATGCCCCAACAGACCGCCAAATTCCACATCATCCCCTATCTGCTTGCCAATGACAGGAATGATACGGACAGCTGTTGTCTTGCTGTTAATCATACCAATGGCAGCCTCATCGGCAATGATACCGGACAGGGTTGCGGCAGAAGTATCACCAGGTACCGCAATCATATCCAAACCTACAGAGCAGACACAAGTCATAGCTTCCAGTTTTTCCAGCGTCAAAGCACCTTTCTCTACAGCTTCGATCATTCCATGGTCCTCGCTGACAGGAATAAACGCACCGCTTAAACCGCCTACATAAGAAGACGCCATAACGCCGCCTTTCTTTACGTTGTCATTGAGCATCGCCAATGCCGCGGTGGTACCAGGCGCACCAGGTTCTTCCAGCCCCATTTCCTGGAAAATCTCAGCAATAGAGTCACCTACTGCGGGAGTAGGAGCCAAAGACAGGTCAATGATGCCAAAAGGAACCCCCAGTTCTTTTGCGGCTGCCTGCGCAACCAGCTGACCAACACGGGTAATTTTGAAAGCAGTCCGCTTCACTGTCTCGCAAAGGGTTTCAAAATCCGCGCCACGTACTTCTTCCAGTGCTTTCTTTACTACACCGGGACCGCTGACGCCGACATTGATGGCAGCGTCGCCTTCGCCCACGCCGTGAAATGCGCCTGCCATAAAGGGGTTGTCCTCTACCGCATTGCAGAAAACCACCAGTTTCGCGCAGCCGATACAGCCGTTATCTTTGCTTGCTTCTGCGGTCTGGCGAATAATCTCGCCCATTTTCTTCACCGCATCCATGTTCAGACCGTTGCGGGAAGTACCTACATTGACAGAAGCGCAAACACGCTCTGTCACTGCCAGTGCTTCGGGAATAGAATCAATGAGGATTTTGTCGGAAGGTGTCATGCCTTTGTGCACCAGTGCGGAAAAACCGCCAATGAAGTTTACCCCCACATCTTTCGCCGCACGATCCAGTGTCTGGGCAATGCTCACATAAGAATCTGTCTGGCAGCCTGCTGCCGCAATGGCAATGGGTGTAACAGAAATACGCTTATTTACAACGGGAATACCATATTCTTCCGCCAGTTCATCGCCAACCTTTACCAAATCTTTCGCATAGGTCGTAATCTTACGATAAATATTTTCATTAAATTTGTCTACATCCGCATCTGCGCAGTCTAACAGACTGATGCCCATGGTAATGGTACGGACATCCAGATTTGCTTCTTTGATCATGCGATTGGTTTCCATGATCTCATTTCTGGTAATCATGCAAATAGGACCTCCTTTCCTTAAATGTGATGCATTGCATCAAAAATTTCAGCTAACTGCAACCGCATTTCCAGTCCTAATGTTTCGCCCAGTTCATTCAGTGCAGTGTGCAGGTTGGTATTTTCTGTCTGATTGGTCAGATCTACCACCATAATCATATGGAAATAACCATCCAATACGGTCTGGGAAATATCCAATACATTTACGTTATACTGTAACAGCAGTGTACAAACTTTGGCAATGATGCCTACCTGATCCTTGCCCAAAACTGTAATAATACCTTTTTTCATGGTGTTCCTCCTCTGGATAATATGCTCTCTTGCCAATGAATTACCGTAATGATTGCATTTTATCCGCTTCTTTCAAAAAAAGCAATAGAAAAAAGCAAAAAAGTAACGCCAAATAAGATTTTTCTTCCTTTTTGGCGTTTTTAGTGAACAAAATTCTTTATTAAAATGAAATCAATGAATTATTGTTTATTTTTGCTATTTCCCAGTTCTATTTTTGTAATGGGACGGTAAATCAACTTGGGACCCCTGCGGATGCTTTCCATGAAAGTAATGGAGGTTACTGGTATCGTTTGTGCCTCCAGCGGTATTTTAGAAAGTATTTGGGAAAAGGGGCGTGTACTTTCCGCCTGCCGCATGAGAGTAATATGGGGCGTCAGTGTTTTCTTCTCCCGGGCAAAACCATTCTTTTGTAAGCTGCGCTCCAATGTCTCATAAAGCCGATCCAGATATTTTTCTTTCTTCACACCAGCCCAAATTACTGCATCTCTGCCCCGGTCAAAATGTCCCAGCCGATCCAAGGTCAGAGAAAAAGGGCGATTGCGAATGGCGCATTCCCACATAGCCTGTACCGCATCTTCCACATCATCGGGTGTAATTTCTCCCAAAAAATGTAAGGTTAAATGCAGATTCTCCTGGGGTGTCACGTTTCCCCTGCGGCAAGCAGCGGCTATCGTACTTGCCTGCGCAAACAAATATTCCTTGACAGCTGGGTCTAATTCAATGGCAATAAAAGCCCGCATACATCCATTTCTCCTTTTGATAAAAAGCACCTGCGAATAAATCGCAGGCGCTGCTATATTTTGTTTACTTTACCAGAGCTTCTGCTTTGGCAACTACATTTTCTACGGTAAAGCCGTACTTTTCAAACAACTTGCCTGCCGGCGCAGATGCGCCGAAGCCTTCCATGCAAAGTACATCACCGTCTAAGCCAACGTACTTGTGCCAGCCGAAGTCGGATGCGGCTTCCACAGCCAGTCTTGCACGTACTGTCTTAGGCAATACGCTTTCCTTGTATGCTGCAGACTGTGCTTCAAACAGTTCAAAGGAAGGCATGGAGATGACTCTTGCACGAATACCTTTTTCTGCCAGTACATCATACGCCTTATAAATCAGCTCTACTTCAGAGCCGCTTGCCATCAGCAGCACATCCGGAGTGCCTTCGCAGTCCCGCAGAATATAAGCGCCCTTCAGCGCGCCTTTTCCAGTACCTTCCAAAGCGGGCAGGTTCTGTCTGGAAAGGATCAATGCGGTAGGTGTATGAGGCTGGGTCAGTGCTGCATACCAGCCCGCTGCCGTTTCTCTGGTGTCACAAGGGCGGAATACCGTATAGTTGGGCAGGCTTCTCAGCATTGCCAGATGCTCGATGGGCTGATGAGTAGGACCATCTTCGCCAACACCGATGCTGTCGTGGGTCAAAATACTGATAACCGGCAGCCCCATCAATGCTTCCATGCGCAGACCAGCCTTCATATAATCGCTGAATACAAAGAATCCGGCAATATAAGGTCTTAAACCGCCATGGACTGCCATGCCGTTGGCAATGGCTGTCATGGCAAACTCACGAATGCCAAAGTGCATATTGGAACCGTTGCGGTTTTCCGGAGAATAATATTCTCTTTCCTTCATCACAGACTTATTGGAAGGTGCCAAGTCCGCACTGCCGCCCATCAGGTTAGGAACAGCCTTTGCAACTTTCTGCAGTACCTTTTCAGAGGTGGCGCGGGTTGCCAGATTGCCCTCATCTTTCCAAAAGTCTTCATCTTCCAGCAGATCAACGGTCATTTCGTTGTGCATCCATGCTTCATATTCCTTCGCCAGTTCAGGATACTTTGCAGCATAGTCTGCCATCATATTCTTCCATGCAGCTTCTTTCTTCGCATTTTCTGCATTCAATGCTGCAATGTTTGCCTTTACTTCTTCCGGAACAAAGAAACTTTCTGTATAAGGCCAGCCCAAGTTTTCCTTGGTCAGCTTAATTTCCTCATCACCCAAAGGCTCACCATGAGCAGAAGCCTTGCCCTGCTTGTTGGGAGAACCAAAACCGATCTGGGTGTTCACTTGAATCAAAGTAGGCTTGTGGCTTGCCTTTGCTTCCGCAATAGCTGCTGCGATGGCATCCATATCATTGCCGTCAGCGACTTCACAAGTGTGCCAGCCGTAAGCTTCATAGCGCTTCATTACATTTTCAGAGAATGCCAAATCAGTGCTGCCTTCAATGGTGATCTGGTTTCTGTCATATAACAGAATCAGTTTTTCTAATCCTAAAGTGCCTGCCAGAGAAGAAGCCTCTCCGGAAACACCTTCCTGTAAGCAGCCGTCACCGCACAGTACATAAGTGTAGTGGTCTACTACTTTATGCTCCGGTGTGTTAAACTTTGCCGCCAGTCTTGTTTCAGCCAGTGCCATGCCCACTGCGTTAGCAATGCCCTGACCCAAAGGTCCGGTAGTTACTTCTACTCCAACGGTATGTCCATACTCAGGATGACCGGGTGTCTTAGAATCCAGCTGACGGAAGTTTTCCAGATCTTCCTTTGATACGCCAAATCCAAATACATGGAGCAAAGAATACAGCAGTGCGGAACCATGACCAGCGGAAAGTACAAAACGGTCTCTGTCTTCCCACTTGGGATCAGCAGGATTCATCTTCATTTCTTTCCAAACAGTGTAAGCAATGGGAGCGGCACCCATAGGCAGACCAGGGTGACCGCTTTTTGCTTTCTGAATGGCTTCCACTGCCAAAAAACGCAGGGTATTGACTGTCAGTTTATCTACATTTGTCATAATGCATTCTCTCCTGTTTGTTCAAATTATTTTTCCGGTTTTCGAAAAAAATCAGTTCTTCGGTACGCTCTCCCAATCCTTCAGGAAACGCTCAATGCCGTTATCGGTCAGAGGGTGTTTGCTCATCTGGATCAATACTTTGTAAGGGATGGTAGCGATATCGCAGCCAGCCTTCGCAGCATCAATAACATGGAGAGGATTGCGGATAGATGCAGCAATAATTTCGGTCTGAATACCGTGCATCTGGAAAATTTCCACAATATCCTCAATGAGGGTCATGCCAACGGAACCAATATCATCTACTCTGCCCAGGAAAGGAGATACATAAGTAGCGCCTGCTCTTGCGGCCATCAGTGCCTGCGCTGCGGAAAAGATCAAAGTTACATTGGTCTTAATGCCCTTGGAAGAGAGGATCTTCACTGCCTTTAAACCTTCCAGTGTCATAGGAATCTTGATCACAATGTTCTTATGGATCTTTACCAGTTCTTCTGCTTCTGCTACCATGCCGTCATGATCCAGGCTGATAACTTCTGCGCTGATGGGACCATCCACGATGGTAGTGATTTCCTTTACAACTTCCTTAAAATCTCTGCCTTCTTTTGCGATCAGGGAAGGATTGGTGGTAACGCCGCAAATCACGCCCAGTTCGTTGGCTTCTCTGATTTCATCCACATTCGCTGTGTCAATAAACATCTTCATTGTACTCTACCTCTCTTCTTTGAACTAAAAATAGCTGTACGATTTTCATTGATTCATGGGTAAACACCCTATTCCAGTTTCATTTTACCCGAAAGTCCAGACAAAATCAATTCCAATGGAAAAATCTTTCCAAAAACCCGGATTCTCTTTTCCGTCAAAAACTTTTTTGTACGGCGGATGTCTTTACAAAATTTCCCCCACAGGCTATGATAGAAAGAAAAAATCCATCTGAAATATGATAAGGAGGTTTTTCTCTATGGCAAAACAAACCCGGAAACCCGGCACTGTACTCTATCCCGTGCCTGTTGTTATGGTATCCTGCGGCAGTGAGGAAAAAGGCAATATCACCACCGTAGCATGGACCGGCACCATCAATTCCGATCCTGCCATGACTTATATTTCTCTGCGTAAAAGCCGCTACTCCCATGAAATCATTTCAAAAACAGGAGAATTTGTCATCAATCTGGTACCCAAGTCTTTGACTGCTGCCTGCGATACCTGCGGCGTAAAAAGCGGCAGAGACATCAATAAATTTGAGGCAATGGGTCTGACTCCGGTCAAGGGACAAAAAGTATCTGCCCCCATCATTGACCAGTGCCCTGTCAATATCGAATGTAAGGTAACACAAGTACTTCCTTTGGGCAGCCATGATATGTTCTTAGCAGAAGTGGTGGGCGTTTCCGTAGATGACACCTATCTGGATGAAACAGGTAAATTCCATCTGGAAGATGCGGAACCCATCTGCTACAGCCATGGCACTTACTACGCATTGGGAGAAGAACTGGGTACTTTCGGTTACTCCGTTCGTAAAAAGCCTCGTTAAAAATCATTAAAAAAGAGACGAGAGATGTCTCTTCCTAAGAAAGCAAAAATAGCTGAAATCCTTATGATGGGAAAGATTTCAGCTATTTCTTATTTACCGGTATTATTTTCTTGTAAAGACAGCCGTTTCAAATTCCTTAAGCAATCAAAAAACTGATTTTTAAGAGAGATTTCTTTCCATTTTTTATTCCGTCGCTGCAGGTACTTCGATGACCTGTGTGCTTCTTGCTTCGTCAGGAATATCAATGGTTTCTACTTCGTTGAACTGACTGCAAACCGCGGTAACCAATACACTATGGGCTACAAAATCTCCTTCATTGATTTCTACGGAAAGCAAACTCATCATGGTTTCAATCAGCTTCTGCATCATGCTGGTCAAGTCCACCTCATACTGTCTCACATATCCATCCGCATCAATCCAAATACGCATGGGCAGACTGCCAATCTCATCATAAATCGTCTGCATAGCCTCTTCACTGATGGCATCGGTCATTTGCAAATCCTTTGCCGCTTCCTGCATAGCTTCTCCTGTTAAGGCGCCTTCTATCAAAACACAATCTACGTCATTTATTTTCTCTGTACCGGAAACTACAGGCTCTGATAAATTTTCCAGATAGAAATTCAAGCTGTTTTCCGCATTGTAGTTTTCCACATCATCAATGGTTGCGCTCTGCGCATACCAAGTACCGCCTACTTGCATATAAACAACATTTTTTCCGTCTACTTGTTCCGCATACAGATCCATTTCCTGTAATCCCGTACCATCATCCATGGACATGGATACATGCATGGTCAAAGGATCTTTGATCATAACACTTTCAATCGATGTTTCAGACTGAAATTCTTCTCCTGCGTATGTCATATCCTGCACCAATGTAGTCTGCGCTGCCATACTGGTTACGCCAGACATGGTTTCCTGGGCTTTCTGCAGCACTTCTGCTGCACTTTCCGCCTGATTACATGCAGCAGTTCCTAATGTAACTGCCGTGCAAAGCAAAACTGCAATCTTTTTTCGTAATCCTTTCATTTTTTAACCTCCTTTTTCGATACAGCCTTTTTCTGCCGCATCTGTTTTTTCCCGCCGCTGCAAAGGGAAAAAAGCACACACTGCTGACACTGCGGTCTTCTGGCAATGCAAACTTTTCTGCCATGGGCGATCAATAAAGTATTGATGCTGATCCATCTTTCTTTCGGTGCGATTTTCATTAAATCAAACTCAATTTTCACCGGATCACTTTGCGCTGTTAACCCTAATAAATTGCTCAGCCGTTTTACATGGGTATCCACCACCACGCCGGGAATGTCAAAGCAATGACCCAATACCACATTGGCGGTCTTACGTCCTACTCCAGGCAGCTGTGTCAATTGATCAATATCGGCAGGCACTTCTCCGCCATAATCTTCCAATAATTTTCTGCAGCAGGCAATGATATTCTTTGCTTTATTGTGGTAAAATCCCGTAGAATGAATATCCTGTTCCAGTTCCTGCTGATTGGCTTCGGCAAACGCCTGTACCGATGTATATTTTTGAAATAAATCTTTGGTAACCATATTGACCCGGTCATCTGTACACTGGGCAGAAAGCATGGTTGCAATCAAAAGCTGCCAGGGGGTCTCATGGTTTAAATAACACTTCGTCTGACCATATTCCCTTTCTAATAGCGTCAGAATCTGCGCCATTTTTTCTTTCTTTGTCATATCTAATTTTTCTTCCCTTCTTTATTTACAAAAACGGATCGATTGCAGTTATCATATCACAAATTTGATTTTTTTGCCACTGATCCCCCATAATTTTTCTGATGGAAATAATGGCCAGGTATAGATCATCCAATTTTTACATATATATGGTGGCAAAAAAGAAAATGAGGAATACTTTTTCATGCAGAATCCAAAATTCCAATATCTTTTAAAGCAGAACCAAGAAAGCTACTTGTTTTTATTAAATGGGAAAAAGCTGTTATTCCGTCACGCAGGACAATTTTCCGCACCCTTGGCGGAAGATGTACTGACTTATCATGCCACCTTTTATCAAGGAGAAATTTTGATTACCTGTCTGCGGGAAAATGGCTCCTTAACCTTATTTCGCCAAAACAATGGGGGATTTATGGAAATTTCTTTGGCAGAAGGCGGAAGACTTTCTTCTGTCTCTGCACTCTATGGCAAAATGGAAGGCGACGTTTTCCATTTGTTTTATACCGTTTCAGCACAAAATGGCATTGATCAGCTGTATTATTGGCAAAAAAGGACGGACGCCTGGCAAAAACCAATTCTATTAGACCGCTTGTTGCCTATGGGCAGTGTTCCGTTTTTTGCCCATACATTGGGAGCCAGCCATCTTATACTATATTACCGCACGGCAAAAAATATCCTTTGTGCCCGGGAAGTATTACTGTCTCCTTTTACTTTGGGCAGTTTAAAAACCATTCTAACTGCACCCGGTCCTTTTGGCGACTTATCTGTATTCAGTGAAACAGACTGTATTCATGCGCTTTGCTTGGTAAGAGGGCTCTTTTCCAATCAGCTGCACTACTGTTGTAAAAATAATGACAATACCTGTCCTACTAAAATCGTACGGGAAGAAAGCGGCATGGAACACTGCCTGCTCTTTCCTGAAAATGGGCGGGTCAGTCTCTACTGGAAAAATCAGTCCCGTGCCTTCCGGCTGAGCTCCTTAGACGGCGGCATGACCTTCCAGCCTGCGGAGTCTTGTTTTTCCCTGCCTGCTTCTACCATAAAAATCCCCTATCTAAAAGAAAACGGACAAACAGGCGAAGTTTTTGCAGATAGCCGGACAGGAGATCTATTACTGCCCTTGCAAGCCCCTGTTATGATGACACGTCCCGTAGAACCCGCAACTGTTTCATTCGCGCCCAAAGCTGATATTTCTCTTCAAATACAAAGCGAAATGGATTCTTTAAAAAAATTATTACAGGAACGCAGTGATGAAGTCAGCCGTCTCAACGCGATGCACTATGCGCAGATCCACCGTTTAGAAAATGAGCTGAAACAAGCAAAAGCGGAACTGCAACGGCTGCAAACGAGGGAACAAACTCCCTGTACTGCTGTGGAAAGCACTCCGGCAGCCCCTGTGGAAACGGAACCTACCCTAGAAGCAGCAGAGCCTTCCGAATAAGATATAAGCGCAGATTCCATTTGCGGCTTCTTCGTAAAAAGCAAAAACAGCTGAAATCCTTACCATCGTAAAGATCCAGCTGTTTCTTTTTTTACGGTATTGTTTTCTAAAAACAGCCGCAATTTTCCTTAAGAAATCAAACGAAAAAATTTTGTTTTCCAGGGAAGATTGCTATCTGTACCCACTTTTTAACATTCACATCTGTCTGCTAAAACTGCTTCTAATGCTTCCGCGGCAGACACTAATACTTCATTACAATCGGAAGCCTGGGCGGAAATGATACCGCAATTTAGGCTTCCCCACTTTTCCTGCATTTGCATGAGAAATTGCAGCCGTGCCTGGGGTACTTCTGTTTCCGGTAATACCAGCCCCATCACCATGATGCACGCTACAAACGCACTGCAAAAACAGCCCACGCCAAACCCTGGGCATACTGCCTTTCCTGCCTGTTCCAGTTTTTCATCCACAGCAATGCCATAATAATCCCTTGCTGCCAGAAGAATGGAAGCGGCACATCCTTTTCCCTGCTGATTATAATATAACACCCGCTCCCCCATGCCAATTCCTCCTTTCCCTTTCTTTATTATGGGACAAGAAAAAATTTGTGCATGTTAGACGGGAATTCTGCCGCCGTAATTTTTCCATTACCTATTTTGAAATATTTCTATCAAGAAAGAAACAGCATAGAGAAAATCTCCATGCTGTTTTTTATTTTTGCTGATGTTCACAAATACCATCCGGCACAATTTTCACCGCAATGGGACGATACTTGTTTTCCTGTTCCGCATTGGAAGTCTTTTTCAAATAAAAATATGTAACCGCCATTGCCACAACCGCCGCAGCTAAAGCTGTAATATCTCTGGGCAGTCCCACAAGAGGCGCAGCCGTATATCCCAAAAACAAACCAGCCATAAATGCCACTAAGGGGATCAAATAAACCAGCACCACCGCAGAGAAAAAAGCATGTTCTGCTAATGTTAATTCTACCCAGTCTCCTACTTGGGCACCACAACGGTCTTCCGCTTCCAGTGTCATTTCTTCTTTTTGTCTGCCGGCAAAGCAGGCGTGACAGTTTCCGCAGGCTTCCTGCCGTACCATCCGTACAGAAAGAAGCTTTCCATGTTTTTCCGTTACCTGTGCTCTCATTCTTTTTCCTCCGTTTTTTCTCCGCCCGCACAAGCAGGACAAATGCCGGAAAATTCCAAACTATGTCCGGTTATGGTAAACCCGGTTGCCTTTTGCAAATCCTGCTCCAATCCTTTTAAGGGACAAATATCAATATCTACTTGGGCATGGCACCGGGTGCAAATCAGATGGTGGCTGTGTTTTTGTCTAGGTATGCCAAAGTATGCCTTTCCATCTTGATAAACCGTTTTTTCTAACACCCCATGATCCACCAGTAAATGCAAAGCACGATAAACGGTAGAAATATTCATTTCCACCGTTCTTTTTTCATAAATTTCTTCGGCGCTGAGCGGCTTTCCCGCTTCCTGCAAAATACGCAGGATATCTTCTCTTTTTTTCGTTGTTTTTAACTTTGCCTGAGTTGTTTTCATCTGCCGCTCACCTCCTCGTTCTGTGCTAATCATATTACTTTCCCGCTTTTTTGTCAATGAAGAGGCGCCGCAAACCATCTCTGATAAAATTACCGGTTAAAAAAACAAGAGGCAAAAAAGATCTGCTCTTTTTTACCTCCTGAACATGTTGTTCACGGGTCATTTCCCGTTACAGGTGATGCACTTTCAGTCTTAGCCCTGAGTCTTACCTGCCATCTGTTTTTCCTGTGCTTCGATCATCTTCTTAACCATATAGCCGCCAACGTAGCCGTTCTGTGCGGAAGTCAGATCGCCGTTGTAACCCTTCTTCAGAGGTACACCGATTTCGTTTGCTACTTCATACTTAAACTGATCCATAGCTGCTCTTGCTTCAGGTACGCTTACTTTATTGCTGGTCTTAGAATTGTTCATAGTTTTGTTCCTCCTTGCAATCTTTGATTTTGTGTTGCAGGGATAGTATTTGTCAGCATTTCTGAATTATGAGAGGAACATATTGGGAAAAATTCTTTTTTCTTTTTTTCATTTCTTACGAAAAATGTCAAACTTCTTGCCATTGACAGATGTGCCATCTGAACTTATCATAAACTTAACCTAATTGATAAAAGAAATCCTGAAAGGAGTGCATATACTATGTCTATCCATCGCAACAGCGATGCTGCCAGCGTTTTTTCTTTTTTCCAGGAAATTGAAAAAATCCCCCGTGGCAGCGGTAATGAAAAAGCAATCAGCGACTATATTGTTGCCTTTGCAAAAGAGAAAGGATTCTGGTATCAGCAAGATGCATTTCATAATGTAATTGTAAAAAAGCCTGCTTCCGCAGGATACGAAGATGCTCCTACGGTCATGCTGCAAGGACATATGGATATGGTCTGTGAAAAAGAATGGGATATCTCCCATGATTTTTTACAAGACCCCATAGAATTGGAAACAGAAAATGATTGGCTCCATGCCAAGGGTACCACACTGGGCGCAGATGACGGCATTGCTGTGGCAATGATGTTAGCCGTTTTGGCAGAAGATGATCTGCCTCATCCAGCCATTGAAGCTGTTTTTACCGTAGATGAAGAAGTGGGTATGACCGGCGCACAAAATTTGGATACTTCCTGTCTAACAGCAAAGTATCTCATTAACATGGATACAGAAGAAGAAGGCGTGCTTCTGGCAGGCTGCTGCGGCGGCAGACGGGTGCATATTTCCCTTCCCATAGAGCAAGAAGCAATTCCTTCTCATGCTGCAGCAAAGCAGCTGCGTATTTTCGGTCTTTTTGGCGGACATTCCGGCTCGGAAATCCATTTGCAAAGAGCAAATGCCGATATCCTTATGGGCAGAGTGTGCAGTAACTTATGCAAAGAAATTTCTTCTTTCAAGCTTTCTGCCATTGGCGGCGGACAGATGGACAATGCTATTTGCAGAGACGCCACAGCCACTTTGGTGGTAGATGCCTCCGATGCCATACGGGCAGAAACATTAGTTGCCGCTTTGGAAGCGACCCTCCAGCAGGAATATGCCAACTGTGATACCAATTTGCGCATTACTCTGGAAGACTGTCCTTTGCCGGCACAAACATACAGCCGTATCACTACCCAAAGAATTGCAGATATCCTTTTATTGATGCCATATGGCGTGCAAAGTATGTGTCTGGATTTGCCCGGGCTGGTAGAAAGTTCTACCAACTTAGGTGTGGTCAAAGAAGATCACGGTACGATTATTTTCGAAAGCGCCGTGCGCAGCTCCGTATTTTCCCGGAAAATCCTGATTCAGGAAAAAATGGAAACCATTGCCAGATTATGTGGCGCCACCCTTTCTTTTGGCGGCGAATATCCCGGCTGGAACTATAACCCTTCTTCTAAGCTTTTGCATTTAGCAGAAGAAACCTTCCAGTCAATGTTTGGCAAAAAACCCATTGTGCAAGCCATTCATGCTGGATTGGAGTGCGGACTTTTTGCAGAAAAGATGCCCGGCTTAGATATTATTGCCTTTGGTCCAGATATGCGGGATGTACACACACCCAAAGAGCGTCTTTCCATTTCTTCTACCATTCGCAGCTATCAATTTCTCTGCGCCATGTTAGCTGCCATCCATGAATAACCCATAAATAGAAAAAGGAGGGCTGTCATGAAAATCCCCTGGAATAAAAACTATCTCATCATTGGATTTCATGTAGCATTAACGGCAGTGATGATTTTTCTTGCCGGTTTATTGCTTTATAAATTTCCCGTTTTACTCAGCAGCGTACTGTCTATTTTAGGTACCGTCTGCGCTACCTTAACGCCTTTGTTTTTGGCAATTTTTATTTCCATGCTGCTCAATCGCCCTGTGGACTTTTGGGAAAGACAGATTCGTAAGGTGATTCCCAAAAAGAAAGAGGAAACATATCCTTCCCGTAAGCCGGGAACATTAGCCGTTTATCTCATAGGTCTGCTGATAATTGCCCTAATCGCAACGGTTACGACAGCAAAGGCAGGCTCTATGGATACACAAAGTCTATCTGATCAATTCAGCCTGCTTATGACGGATATTTCCGATCTTTTTGTCTACCTGAATGTAAAGCTGGCAGAACTGGGGGTTTTGCAGGAATTGGAAGGTCAGCTGGCACAGTGGTCAGATACCATCCAGGTATGGATTCAGCATGCCATTACAGCTTTTGCCGCAGCACTGCCCAAAGCTGGCGGAACGCTGCTGGATCTGGTCATCGCCTTGACGATCTCTTTTTACTTCCTGATGGAAAAAGACAGATTATTGGCATTTTGGAAAAAGGCATCTTCTGTATTTTTCGGTCAACGTATTACTGGTGTCATCACCTCCCTTTCCAATGAGATCTATACCGTATTTACCGGATATTTAGGCGGACAGATGTTGGATGCCATTATTATGGCTTTTCTGATTTCTGTCTCTTTCCATCTAATTGGAATTCCTTATGCGGTGCCCATCGGTATCATCTCCGGTTTTTCCAATCTAATCCCCTACTTTGGTGCCATTATGGCATTCATACTATCTGTATTGATGGGATTTTTAAGCGGGGCGCCGATCAAGGCACTTTATGCCGCCATTATTGTGATCATATTGCAGCAAGTTGACAGCATTTTCTTTGTACCCCGTATTGTGGGCAAAAGTGTAGAACTGCATCCTGTCATGGTTTTAATCTCTCTTGCTGTGTTCGGCGGGCTGTTCGGCTTTGTAGGCATGCTCTTTGCCGTTCCTTTAGGAGCATTGTGTAAAGATTTCTTCTTCTGGATCTATCGTAAGAAAGAGTCTGTACAAAAGTAAAATCAGACAATCTAAAAAGAGGGATGTTTTCTCAAAGACAACATCCCTCTTTTTATTTTCTTTATAAACGCTTTGACTCCATCTGAAAGCACTGTATTCCCGATTAAATACCCATTTCCTCTCCATAGATTTCTTCCCGTAAAGGAATCATTTCCTCATACCAGGAAAGGGTCTGGCGATGATAAAATTTCGTATCAGAGTTTACCGCATAAGGAATACCAGCTGCTTCCAGGCTCCTGGTCATAAAATCCGCAAATGCCGCCTGTTCCGCAATGGTATAATCATTGCCATCATTATAATTTCCCGGCATCCAAGCGCCTACCCAGGTAGGGATTCCCGTTTGTTCCTGCCAAGCCAACGCCAATTTAATTTTTTCTAAAATCAAGCGTTTTTCTGTTTCTGTTCCCGTTGTCCATAACTTTTTCGCGTTGGTTTTACTGGGACCAGCCGCATAAAAATGCCATTCCGCCATGAGATATTGGTTATGCTCTGTAGGAATTTTTAATTCACTGAGATATGCAGCATCGGAGCGCATGCGCGGTGAAATGATTATGATACGTTCCGGATTTGTTTTACGAATTTCATGGGTCACCCTTTCGTAAAGTTCATTGAGTGCATCAGAGTTTTGGTTTAATTCATCTGTTGCCTCGATCAGCAAATCAAAACTGAGCAAATAGGAAACATCTTGATAACGTTCTGCAACCGTTGACCACCAATCCATTACTTTCTGCAGATTTTTTTCATTGGGATGATTCTGAAAATCATCTGCTTGATAGGCAATGATAGGAATCAGCCCATGGGTAATGCAGTCAGAAATCTGCTGATCTAAAGAGGCAAATAGTTCTTCCGTTGCATCATCAGAAATACGGATACGCACATGGGAAATGCCTGCCTGCACAAAATCTTCCACCATTTGCTCCTGATAGGTTTCCCTGCCTGTCTTTGTTTTAGACCAGTCTACGTCCATTCCCCTTCCCAGCATTTTTTGATACGCTTGGGGTGAAATGGGCTGACTGCCAATTTCCGTTATAATGGAAATCTCTTTTTTCTCATTATCTCAATTTACTTGAAAGTCCATTACCCGTGCTAGATCCTGCAACTGGAAATAAGTATATCCTGCAATATTATAAGCATCCATGGTTATAGCAGAAGCATTAAAAAATACATTCCTATCTGATTTTACAGCCTGCAAATTTTGTTCCTGAGACGCCAGCTGCGGCTGTACTGCGGAAGCATTATGACCGGAGTATAAGTGAATGCTTCTATCTGCCTCCTGCCACTGTACCATAAACGGCTTTTGAGAAGAATTCATAATGTAGGAAACATCCTGTAATTTAAAATAATAGTGATCTTCTATTAAATACCCTTGCAAATAAAAATAATCCTGATCCACTTGGATCCCTACCAAATTTGCTGTGGTATTTTGCCATTGCTGTGCGTAACAAGGCACACACATTGTAATTAACAGTACGAATACAACGAATCATTTTTTCAATAGTATATGCTTTCTCCTTTATTTCACTGGAAATAATCCTAAATTTTACCCCTGTCACAGTTTAGAAAACGAAAAGAAGTTTTCTAAAATCTCATCTTTCTCTTGACAATTCGAGAAAAAAAAGGCAAAATAGTATTGTTTTCAGTATACAGCCGGGGTGTGGCTCAGTTTGGTAGAGCGCTAGGTTCGGGACTTAGAGGTCGCGCGTTCGAATCGCGTCACCCCGATGACGTCGAAGTTTTTACTTCGGCGTTTTTTTTGAATCTATAACTCTTTTAAAAAGACCGCAGAAATAAACTCTGCGGTCTCTTTTTGCTGCATTAATCCAATTGTAAAAACTTTACGATATTTTTCTGGTTGCCCATGATTAAGATTGTCTCTCCAGGTTCAAACTTATGGTTCGGATCAGGAGTAGGTTCCCATTCGCCCATATGTTTGATTGCAATGACATTGATTTTATATTTTTGACGCACCTGTAATTCGATTAAGTTTTTTCCTACCCAGCT
This sequence comes from uncultured Lachnospiraceae bacterium, assembly GCA_944381395.1. Classification (GTDB taxonomy): domain Bacteria; phylum Bacillota; class Clostridia; order Lachnospirales; family Anaerotignaceae; genus CALWRB01. Next base: position 11,899 of record CALWKY010000086.1, on the reverse strand, counting down.
GTGCGGCAGTTCTGTTTCAAACATGGAATATTCCCGGTTTAATTCTACATAGTCCAATACCCGTTCTACACCATAACGTACTGCTGTCCAGATTGCCATCTGCTTTTCCGGATATACCACATCATCGGCACCATTTCTGCGCAAAAACTTCGCGTGGGTATCCCGGCTGGCTCTTGCCACGACGAATTTCGCACCATTTTCTTTTAATAAAGAGGTGGTTTCCAACGTACTTAAGAAATCATCCCCAATGGCCACAATACATACATCAAAATTGCGTACGCCTAAAGAAGCAATGAACTTTTCATTGGTACTGTCACCAATCAATGCTGTTGTTACATACGGCAGAATGTCATTGACTTCTTCTTCCTGTACATCCACCGCCAATACTTCGTAATTCATTTCATTTAACTTCATGGCAATATGTCTGCCAAATCTGCCTAAACCAATCAAAAGAACTGATTTCATCGTTTATGTTTCCTCCTTTAACCTTAGCCAATGGTAATTTCTTCTTTTGGAAAGATTGCCACATCTTCTGCCTGGCTTCCAGCCAAAACATAAATCAGTGTTAATCCGCCAACTCTGCCAAAATACATCAGGAAAATCAATATCAAGCGGGAAACCGTACCCAATTGAGGGGTAATGCCTAATGTCAGACCGACTGTACCTACAGCGGAAGCTGTTTCATATAGAGCCGTTAAAATAGGAACCTGCTCCAAAACAGAAATAGCCATTGCCGCCCCAATACAAAGCGTTATGTATAACGTAGTAATGCTTACCGCATTACGCAAAATCCGTTGAGGAATGGTACGTCCAAAGCAACGCACGCTGGCTTCTCCACGCAATACAGATTTGGTACATAATATCAATTCTGCCAATGTGGTTGTTTTCATACCACCGGCAGTAGATCCAGGAGAGCCGCCTATCAGCATCAATAAAACGGTAAACAGCACTGTAGGTTCCGCCAATTTTGTTAAATCTACGGTATTAAAGCCTGCGGTGCGAGGAGAAACCGCTTGGAACCAGCTCGCAATAATTTGATCCTTCAAAGACAGATCCCATACGCCATCTCTGGAAAACTCCAAGAAAAAGAAGAATAAAAATCCTATCAGCAATAATGCGAAAGTGGTTTGCAATGCCAGCTTCGTATGGAGTTTATATCGTCTAAAATGGAGACCGCAGCGGTATATGTCTTCCCAAACAAAGAAACCAATACCGCCAATAATAATTAAAAATGTTAAAATTAAATTGATGGGCAAGTGGGAAGCATAATCCACTACTGAAATATAAGGTGTAGTATCACCCAAAATATCAAATCCTGCATTACAAAATGCGGAAATGGAATGGAAAATACCCATCCAGATACTTTTCAATAAACCATACTCCGGATAAAAAGAAACTGCTAAAAGTACCGCTGCAATCAATTCAATGGCAATGGTTACCTTTAAAATCCAGTCTATCATACGGATAATACCGCCCACTTGCGGTGCGGCAATGGAATCCTGCATGACAAATCGTGTCTTCAATCCAATTTTTCTGCCAGAAGCCACAAACAGCACAAACGCCATGGTAACAACACCCATACCGCCTACCTGTATCAAGGCAATAATAACGAATTGACCAAACCAGCTCCAATAAGTAGCGGTATTCTGTACAATCAGCCCCGTTACACAGCTGGCAGAAGTAGCCGTAAAAAGCGCATCCAAAAAACTTGCGCCCTTTCCGTCACTAGTAGCAAACGGCAGCATCAACAGAAAAGTTCCGGTTAAAATCATCAGGCAGAAACTTCCCATTACAATCTGGCCGGATGATAGCCCTTTTTGTTTAATCCTTCCCATTTTTAATACTCCTTTTTTCTCATTGAGACTTCCTTTTCCACAAAAATACTGTTATACTGAATAAAATATTTTGTGTACAAAATCCTGTGCTGATTGTAGCATCTGTATGGGGCACTGTCAAGTAAAGTTATTGAAAGGAGAAATCTTATGAAATTAACTGTCTTAGTAGAAAACAGCACCTATATCGACCAATATTATTTAGCGGAACCTGCCCTTTCCTTTTATCTGGAAGCGGATGGTAAAAAATTCCTGTTTGATACAGGTTATTCCGATGTTTACATCCAAAACGCAAAGAAAATGGGCATTCCCTTATCTGCCATTGATATGCTGTTATTTTCCCATGGGCATCATGACCATACCGGCGGTTTAAAGTATCTGCCCCAGACACAGAAAAAAATCCCGTTAGTGGCACATCCCGGCATTTTTGTACAGCGGGAAGTAAACGGCGTCAATGTGGGCAATCCCGTATCTTTGATGGACTGCATGCAGAAATTTGAGTTGTGCTTGGATCGTGCACCCATTCAGTTGACGGAGCATCTTTTCTATCTGGGAGAAATTCCTTCCGTATGTGATTTCGAACCTCGCCGTGCTTTCGGCGAAACACCCTCCGGACCTGACTATATGCTGGATGATACCGCTTTGGCATATCGCACGAAAGAAGGGTTATTTATTATTACAGGATGCTCCCACAGCGGTATCTGCAATATTGTGGAGCAGGCAAAACGGGTCTGCGGTACGGACCGTATTGCCGGCATTATTGGTGGATTCCACCTTTTTGATGTGGACGAACGGCTGGAAAAGACCATTGCTTATCTAAAAGAACAACAGATCAAAGTACTTCTTCCCTGTCATTGCGTATCTTTCCAGGCAAAGGCCGCAATCCATCAGGAAATTCCCATTGGTGAAGTTGCAACTGGTCTCGTTTTAGAAGTGGAATAAAATCGAAAGAAAAAAACCATGGATACCGCAATGGCAATCAGCATATACCAGCTGCTGGATATATTCGTGCATTAGCAGAAGAATCGTACTCCTAAGAACGGAGTTACCCAATGACCGATTTTCTTTATGCGGCAAAGATTGGTTGCAGCTGCGCCGCCAAACTGGGCATATACTGCATAAGTAAATGCAGGGCTGAATGTTTCATAGTAAACCAAAGGCTCCGCAAAACCAGAGAAACAAACTGCTACTTTCATCATTAAGGCAGTCTATTATCGTTTGTTTTTGGTTATATTTCTCAAGCGGACAAAAACCATTCCCCAAAAAGATAATTCATTTTTGTCCCTAAATTTTACACATAAAAAAAAGAGGGTATCTCTCCCTCTTTTTTTAATCTGCTAAAATCTTTATCTCGAAATCGCTGCCGCCGCAGTGTGCCGCAAACAGTGTTTTTGCTTCCTCCAAAAGTGCCGGTAAATCCGCTGCTCCATCAAAGGCATAATAAACCAGAAGCACTTCTTCGCAGCCATCCTGTACCATGGTACGGGTGCTGTCACTGGTAGGATTGCCAAATGCCCCTTCTGCATCAAATAGTACCGGCAGATATTCCAGGTTCAGCACATCTTTTCCAATTCCCTGGTAAGCAGTGCCTTCCGGTGCCCGCTCCCAAGTAACATCTCCCACAATGCCTTTTACATCATAGGTGCCCATAGAGTAGCCGCTGGTAATAGAAAGCAGGTTATTGGCATCTACCACATTATTGATATAGTATAATCCCCGCTCTTTGGAAATACGTCTGCTCATTGCTTCTGCAGAGTTGCGGTAGCGGTTAGGATCCTTGCCAAGAGCCTTATATCCTTTCCTGGTTGCCTGAATTTTCTCCCGTTTGTTTGCCTGAGATAATTCAATTTGTGCCAGTTCTTCTATTTTTGCATGTATTTTTTCCAATAACGCTTCATCAGAAGGCGCAGTTTTCACTTTACACTGCATGCACCCCAATGCCGCCTGTGGACAGCGTGCCTTCAGTTCTTCTCCTATGGATACAGAAATCATCTTCAGTTCCTCCCTTTACAGCAGGTATCAAAAAACGGATCGGAACCGATCCGTTTTGATTGTCTCTTATGCTTCCGTTTCTTCCGCTGCCTTTACAACGGCTTCGTTGATAGAAATTGCCAGCTCGTCCAATTGTTTCTGGTCTACTGCGCCAGGGGCATCCGTCATAGGGCAGGATGCGTCCTTTACCTTAGGGAAAGCCATGACGTCACGGATGCTGCTTGCGCCGCTCATGAGCATGATAATACGATCCAGACCAAATGCCAGACCACCATGCGGAGGTACGCCGTATTTAAAAGCATCCAACAGGAAGCCGAAACGCGCCTGGGCATCTTCATCACTGAAGCCCAGCAGCTGGAACATTTTCTTTTGAATATCATTTCTATGGATACGGATAGAACCGCCGCCCAGTTCGTAGCCATTGAGTACCATATCATATGCCTTTGCGCGTACTTTACCAGGATCTGTTTCCAGTAAAGGCAGGTCTTCATCCATAGGCGCGGTAAAAGGATGGTGTACTGCTACATAGCGGTTTTCCTCCTCATCCCATTCCAGCATAGGGAACTCAGTGATCCACAGAAATGCGAAATCATCCGGCTTGGTCAGACCCAGCTGTCTGGAAAGTTCCAAACGTAGCGCGCCCAGAGAGTCAAAAACGACCTGGTTCTTCTGATCAGCACAAATGAGAATCAAGTCACCGGGCTTACCTTCCATGGCATCCACGATTTCCTGCATCTTTTCTTCTGTAAAGAATTTTGCAATCTGGCTCTTAAGGGTGCCATCTTCATTGACTACAATCCATGCCAGACCTTTTGCACGGTAAGTTTTTACAAATTCTACCAGCGCATCAATCTTCTTTCTGGGGAAATGACCACAGCCATTGGCATTGATAGCACGAACAGAACCACCGTTATCCAGTGCGCTCTGAAATACCACAAAGTCACTACCTTCTACAATAGAAGAAATATTCTTTAACTCCATGCCAAAACGTACGTCAGGCTTATCGGAACCATAGCGTTCCATTGCTTCCGCGTAAGTCATGCGGGGCAGAGGCAGCTGAATATCCACACCCAGCAGGTCATGGAATACCTTCTGCATCATACGCTCATTGATATCCTGGATGATTTCTTCATCTACAAAGGACAGCTCCATATCCACCTGGGTAAACTCCGGCTGTCTATCTGCACGTAAGTCTTCATCGCGGAAGCACTTTGCAATCTGGTAGTAACGGTCCATACCGGAAACCATCAACAGTTGTTTGTACAACTGAGGGGACTGGGGCAAACCGTAGAACTTACCGGGATGCACACGGCTGGGCACCAGATAGTCTCTTGCGCCTTCCGGTGTGCTCTTGCCCAATACAGGGGTTTCAATTTCCATAAAACCCTCATCGGAAAGGAAATTACGGATTACCTGTACTACCTGATGACGCAGCACCAGATTCTTCAACTGGCAGGGACGGCGCAGATCCAAATACCGATATTTCAGTCTCAAGTCATCCTTTACGGTAATATTATCCTCAATCTGGAAGGGAGGTGTTTCAGACTCGGAAAGAATCCGCAGTTCCTTAACCACGATTTCAATTTTACCTGTTTTCATGCTGGGGTTAATATTTTCTGCCGTTCTGGCGCAAACTTCACCCCGTACAGCCAGTACATATTCACTGCGGATGGTTTCCGCCTTTTTGAAAATATCTTCCGGTGCAGTATTTCCGTCCACTACGATCTGCACCAGACCTGTTTTATCTCTTAAAGCAATAAAGATCAATTGACCTAAGTCTCTACGGCGCTGCACCCAACCCATGACCGTTACTTCACTGCCGATCAGAGCTTCTGTCACATTACCGCATAAATGGCTTCTTTTCAAGCCGCTTAAAGATTCGCCCATAAATGCCACTACTCCTTACCATAACTTGTTCTTACACAATGGACGCAGACGATTTTCTGCGCTACCTTTTTTTATCATATCATGTTTTTGAAAAAAGTAAAGTTTTTCCGATGAAAAGGCTGTTTCCTTATGAAAAAACAAAAGGGACGGAAATTCTTCCTTTTTCCAGGAAGGTAGTGATTTCAAGGAAAATTGAACCATCTATTCATTTGACAGGAATTCCGGCAGCTTATTAAAATTTTTTCTTCTGCTGTATTTCTTCTTGTTTTCCTCCATCCCGGCGGTCAGTTCCGCACAGGTTTTCTCTTTCGGTTTCGTAATGGATGTTGTTCCATTCTGTTTATGGAAAAAGAAATTGTAAAAAGTATTAAGTCGCAGCATAACAAAATAATTTACTCAAATTGCTGAATGATGCTCGCCACATCTATGTTTTCGCTATTGGTGTATACATAGCTGAAAGTAAATCCGTTTTGTTCCCAAACCGCATAGGTAATAGTTTCGTATTTATAATACTCGACTTTTACCCCGTCAACATTTTCGCTTTTCTCTAGTGTACCGCCGTGAATACCGCTAATATCTCCACTTCCATATTGTATACGAAATTCTGAACCATCTGCATAATCTATCTGTCCCATTGTGGGATAACTGTCCTCAATCAGAATAGTATAAGACTCAACTTCCTTATCCAGAACAGGAACATCAAAATCAAGATAATTTTCCATTTCCTCAACAGATGTAACCGTAATAATCGGACTAGGAATCTGTACAAGGTCAGGATCAGGCGTAACATTTCCACTGTTCGATGTAAACACTACTCCACCGGCAACAAGCAAACATAAGCAGGCTGCCATAGCTCCCCACTTCATCCAACCTGGTTTCTTTGCTTTATGAACAGCTCTGACCTCTTTCACATAGTTCTCGTTAATGTCACCGAGGACTTCGCAAAATTCTTCTTTTTTCATAGGTCAAATCCCCTTTCTGCAAGATAGTTATGTAATTTTCGTCGAAGGCGATTCAGTGTCACAGACACATGGTTCTCTGTCATTCCAAACCGGGACGCAATATTGGATACACTGTCAAAATACCAGTATCGGCAGATAAAAATACTCCTCTTATCAGTTGGAAGCCTATCCAAAAAAGCGTCAATAGACTTTATAAGTTCCTTGCGGTCAACTGCCTGCTCCACACTGTCTGTATCAGATACTAACTCTGTGATTTCATCAAGAACAACTGGAACTTCCCTGCCGCCCCGTTTGTTGGCAGCATTCTGTTTGTATCGGTTTAATGACAAGTTTCTTGTAATCTTCCCCAGGAATGTAGACAGAATATTGGGTCTGTGTGGCGGCATGGCGTTCCATGCGCTCATGTATGTATCGTTGACACATTCTTCGGCATCTTCCTGATTGCCTAGTATGTTTTTGGCAATCGAGGTACAGTAGTTTCCGTATTTGTCAGATGTAGCATGGATGGTCCGCTCGTCTCTATCCCAGTATAACTGGACGATCTGAATATCATCCATCAGTTTTCACCGCACTTTCCTATTTCTCCTTTCACTTATATACACAACTTTTGAACTCAGATCTTACATTTTGGTATAAAATTTTTTATTACATAATATCTGCTGCTGCCATCCCCCGCATATACTTACATGTATCAGCATGATTATCCCCCATTTCTGAATGACAGCCCTGTTTGCCTAGAAGACAATGTTTTATGTTTGGCGAAACCGATGGATTTTTTGCTATTACCGCTTATTTTGAAAAGGGACGGAAATTCCTTTTTGTTGCACTTTTTTTCGATTGGTTTTATAATAATAATGATAAGGGAATCTTTTCCCGCTTGAACAAAGGAGTGATTGTATGAAAAATAACACTGTAATCACCATCAGCAGACAGTATGGCAGCGGCGGACGCCTCATCGGCGAGATGCTGGCAAAGCAGATGGGCGTACCATTTTATGACAACGAACTAATCAACCGTGCAGCAGAGCAGACCGGTCTTTCCAAGGAATGTTTCCGTGATGCAGAATCTACTTCTCTGGGAAATCTGTTGCTTTCTCTGACCAGCCTGACACCCGGCAGCCAGAACTATGGTCTGCCTCTGAATGAAAAAATCTTCCTGTTCCAGTCTCAGGTTATTAAGGACGTAGCCGCAGAAGGTCCCTGCGTTATCGTTGGTCGTTGTGCCGAATATGTGCTGCACGATAATCCCAACTGCATTAACATATTCGTTCATGCTGAATTGGAAGATCGTGTAAAACGCGCGGTAGAAACATATGGTCTGCCGGAAAAAGATGCAGAAGCAACCGTTGTCAAAACAGATAAACGCCGTGCCAACTACTACAACTATTTTACCGGCAAAAAATGGGGGCGTGCAGAAAACTACGATCTGGTATTCAACAGCTCTCGTATTTCTCTGGAAGATATTACGAAAATCATTCGTACTTATGTAGACATCCGCCGTCCTGTAGAATAAGACATCAAAAAAGAGATTTCCTAAAGCAATCCCCCTTAAGAAAACATTATTTTTCTTTCTTTTAATTTCTTAAGGAGAATTGCGGCGGCTGTCTTCAAAAAAACAATATAGATAAAAAAACAGCTGAAATTCTTGTCATAGTAAGGATTTCAGCTGTTTGTGTTTTGTCTTATGAAGAAGCCCCAAAAGGAAACCTCTTTTTTTCATATGGATACTATTATTTTCTAATGTATGCCAGAACCATAGTACCAGGACCGGTGTGCGTACCAACAACCGCGCCTATTTCCCCTTCCATGACTTGGGAAGCTTTCGCTGTCATTTCACCGCAGCACGCCATACACTTTGCGCAGGTATCTTCCGCATCTCCATGGGCAAAAATCATAGGATAGCTGTAATCAATGTCATCCTGCGCCGCCAGATCCCGCAGTCCTTCCGTAAGTGCCTTCTTTCCTCTTGCCTTTCCAATGGCACTGACTACGCCTTCTTCTACCTTCAGCAGGGGATGAATATTCAGCATTGTGCCAAATACCGCTGCTGTAGAGGAAATTCTGCCGCCTTTTTTCAGATATTCCAGCGTATCCACTGCCACATATACCCGCAGTTTTTTCTTCAATTCCTCAATTTTTTCTGTAATTTCTTCCGCAGTCTTTCCTTCCTGCGCCATTGCTACCGCAATTTCCACCAAAAGACCTAAGCCGACGGTAACATTTTCAGAGTCAATCAGATGGATACGGTCCTTCTGCTCGAACTCTTCTCTGGCAATCATCGCAGACTGCATGGTGCCGCTTAACTTCGGGCTAATGAACATTCCCACAATGTCCTCGCCAGCGTCCAAACTTTTACGGAACGCATCCGCAAATAACGCAGGAGAAGGCTGTGCTGTTTTCGGGATTTCCTTAGTTTCTTTTAACTGATTGAAAAATTCAACACTTGTCAGATCTACACCCTCTGTGTAAGTCTTGTCTGTGAAATGAATGGTTAACGGTACTACCACAATACCCAGTTCTTCTCTGCGCTGCATCGGCAGATCACAGGTGCTGTCAGTAAAGATACGAACCATGATTTTTGTCTCCTTCTTATCCATAAAGTAACCAATAATTGACATTTATATCATTTTCGAATCCATTATAAAGGTTTTTATAAATCGTGTCAACGGTTTTTGAAAACCTTCTCCTCCAACAGCGCCTGATTTTATCTGTCATTTTTCTACAATTTCATCTTCAGCGGCATCCTCGTCGTCTTCTTCCTCTTCGTCGTCTTCCTCTTCCTCATCTTCTTTATTCTTTCCTACTTTTACCAGCATATGAATACCGATTGCCAGTATCAAAATACCCAGAATCAGTCTGGTAGAAATGCCACGGAACCACCACATATTGTCAAAGTACAATCCAATAAACTGCAGCAATACATCCCACAGCATCAAGCCGCCGATGACCAATAAGCCAACAGCTACATATTTTTTTGTTTTCTGTCCATCCATAAAATTCACCCAATCAGAAGGGAACAACCATTTATCTTCTACCTTTGCAAATTCTTCTACACTCATGCGTCTGAGGTTATGCACATGAAAGAAACTAAACAGCCAAATGACAGGGAAAAAGCAGATTAACTCACCTATCTGCGTAATACTGCTCAGTGCAAACAATGCACATACCCACCCCATCAGACTTAAGCCTTGATGGTATAATCCAAAATACATCTCACCCGCACCAGGTATGAGTGAAAAACATAATGTAAAAAAGCTGCTTCTTCTGTTATTACCATTGTTTGTCATATTCCGTTACCTCCCAGGTTAGTTTTCCCATAATCCGTTCCGAAAGATCATCTATTTTCTCCCACAGCTGTACTTGTTTTCTCTGAAAATGTGATTGTTCCCAAGCATTTTTCTGGGAGAAATAATTTTCTTCTTTCATGCCAGCTGTAAAAATCAGCATTGCCAGACTAGCTGCCATCGCCGTGCAAATTTGGAATCTGCACCAAAAGACTTGTCTCTTTTTCTTTTCCCGGCGCTGTTTGTCTGATGTCCTAGCCTCTTGCAGAACCCATTCCTTCATGCCTTTGGGCGGTGCCTGCAAAGGCCTCTGTTCTATTTGCGCAATAAGCACTTCCAGTTCTTGCAGTTCTTCTTGTGTCATTTTTTCTACTGACTGCATACACCGTCCTCCTTTCGGTAATATTTCCGCAGCATTTTTCTGGCTCTATCTATTTGCGTTTGTACCGTATGGAGATTTTTCTGCTGCATTTGGGCAATCTCCTTTGGCGTACGTTCTTCTAAGAAATAAGCCAATGCTACTTCTCGGTAGGGGCTCTTTAATTGCTCGCACCGTTTGCGGATCTCATCTACTGCCTCACGGCTCATAACTTCTCCCTCCAAGGAGTAACTGTCTGCTTTGTCTTCCTCTTCCTCTGATCCTGTTTCCTTTTGTCTGGATATTTTTCTTGCCCAGTCAATACATTTATTCAGCGCAATACGGCATAACCAGGCTTTTTCATAGGTACCGTCGAACCGATCCAGCGCGCGGTATGCCGCCAGGAAAGTTTCCTGTGTCACATCTTCTGCGATAAAATAGTCCCCGGTTTTTTGCAGGCAAATGGAAAAAATCAAATTCTGATAAAGATCCATCATTCGTTCTAATTCCTGTTCTTTCCTCAAATGGTGCTCACCCCCTTTCTCTGTTTTCCTCTATCTTAACGAAGGATTTTATATTTTTTCTTCATTTTTTCAAAAAAAATTTCGTTTTTTAACCGCGGAAAACAAAGCCAAGATTTGAGGGATAGAGATCGCTTTGGCTGGACACAACAAAGAGCGGTGATTTCCATCACACGCTCCTTATTTTTAGAGGAAAACTTCTTTATTTCTTTTGAAAGAAACTTTCATAAATCTCTGCTAAAAGCTCTGCGCTTTTTTCAATGCCTAGTATGGAACTATTGATGCAGAAATCATAATTTTCCGGTTTGCCCCACTCTCTTCCAGTATAAAAATTATAGTATGTTTTTCTTTCTTTATCCATCCGCAAAATACGGGCATTGATTGTCTTTTCCGGCTCACCGGTAATTTTCATTTTCCGTTCTACCCGCTTTGCAAAAGGTGCCGATACAAAAACACTCATTCTGGGAATATCAGCCCGTTCTAAGACATCATCTGCGCAGCGACCTACAAAAATACAGCTTCCTTTTTGTGCCAGTTCTAAAATCTTTTCACTTTGCATCTTAAACAAAATTTCATTGGTAGGTAATCCACGAAATCTTGTATCCGGCGTATCATATCGAGCAGAAAAAATCCACCAGCTTTTTGTTCTCTCATCTGCCTTTTTCAATTCTTCCTTGTCAATACCGCTTTTGGCTGCCGCCTCATCAATAAAAGCCTGGTCATATAGTTCGAACCCCAGACGTTCCGCTAAACGCAGTCCTATTTCATGACCGCCGCTACCAAATTCTCTTCCAATACAAATCACCATAAACACGCCCCCTTTTTCAAAGAATCCATAACGTGCGGCAATACTGTTTCAGGAACTGTCAAAAACATATGGATTCTTCCTTGTGTTCCTACATAAACTATACCCCAAAACCACACTTCCCGCAAGAGGGACAAAAACTGCTTTTCCATTGTTTGAAAGCTATGAATCCTTTGACATATTTCGGAAATCGTCAAAGATTTTCGAAATTTTTTTGTTTTCTTGCCATAACTTTTATGATATGCTTTGGTTAGGGAAA
>CALWKY010000085.1 GCA_944381395.1 uncultured Lachnospiraceae bacterium | reverse complement strand
GAATATTCATCCATTTCATTTGTGCAAAGTTCAACATGTTTTCTTTCTTCCTTTCTCTCGTACATTCTCTGATAAAAATTCTTTCGTTTCCAAAAATTCGTTTTCCCGTCTTTTGTACCGTTCATTTTCCGTAATAGAAACGCAATGAAAAGTATTATAGCACAAAAATATAGAAAATAAAATACGCAGAATCTTAGGAAAACCACTGCCATTTATCCTTTTGCTGAAGTTTGTCCAATTTAGACAAAATTAGAATATATAATATTACCCAAAAGCAATCTGACGGCTGAATGGCAAACGGTGTGCCTCCTTGCCGCGCGAATCACTTAGAATGGCAGTTGCCTGCTATTGAAAATGCGCTTTATTCATTTTTGAGTTATCCATTTTTCAGCCAGAAAGCTATTAACACCCGCTTGTAAAAGACAAAAAATTGCCGGATGGTTTATGTTGGTTTTTTGTCTTTACGGATGCGGAAAGCAGGCTTCTTTATAAATAAAAAATAGATCCCATCATCAAAAATTCAGCCAGAAGAAAGATGCGGCAGTGCGGATAGAAAAACAGCCAAAAAAACCGCATCCCTTGAAAAAATTTTTGCTCTTTCAAGAGGAATGCAGCGATTTCCCCCAAAAGAAAACGACGCAGATAAAAAACAGCCGAAATCCTTACCATTGATCAAGATTTCAGCTGTTTTTGTTTTCTTATGAAAAAGCCTTGAATGCTAAAACTCTTTTTTATTCCCGCAGCCGGAAAATCTCATCAGGAAAATCCTTTGAAACATTGGGGACCGGCGCCTCTCCCATGGTGCAAACCTCATTTAAGTGCATCATAGCAGGGTTCTCTTCCGTAAAAGGAGACCATTGGGGCATATGCTCGCTGGCAGGCACGCCTTCCCATAAGAAATGGGCAATGGCATCGGTGCAGGTATCCGCCAGCGCATAATAGCCCGCATCCTTTTGTGCCTTTTCGTCATAAAAACGCATAAAGAACTGTACCTCTGAAGCATGGCATGCACCATCGGGCTGACGGTCAAAGTCATTGCGGAAGAAATAAACAGTACTGCCAGCCTTGCTCATCTCCTGTGCCAGGCGGTATGCCCCATGATAATAGATATACTGGGTCATAAAAGCGGCTGTCTTCTGCTCCGTATATTCTCCATCCATCTGCCGTTCATAATCCGCAAATACCAGCGGACTGTTATCCCCAAACAAGGTATCACTCATCTTTCGGTCCATGCGGTCAAACCCAAAGGCGGAAGTATACAGGCGCATTTCATCCCGGTTAGTGCCCAGCATAACCCGGATGGGCATCGCTTCTGAATTGCGCAGGATATCATACATATTTTTCTCTGCAAAATCCTCTTCCGTAAAAACAGGACCACAGGCATGGTTATTTAATCCGCCCATGACTGGTTTCTGCAACGCAGTAATTTCCTCCCAAGGCATGGTTAAAAGCTTTCCCGCGGTTTCTTTTGTAAGCCCCGCAGCTTTCATAAATCTGCGGGTCATTGCCCATGCTGTCTGACGGTCTCTGGTGCATTGTACGCCGCCGCTGGTAATGATTGCCTTTTGGAATAAGCCCTTTGCCAGACGCATCAGCGGTAAGGTAGAGCACATTTTCGCACCGGAAGATTGTCCCATAATGGTAACATTTTCCGGGTTACCGCCAAATGCCGCTATATTATCCCGGATCCATTCCAGTGCCGCAACCACATCCAGCAGTCCGTTATTGGCAGAACGGCGATATGCTTCTCCCAAATATTCGCTCACATCAAAAAATCCCAATACCCCCAGGCGAAAATTGACAGATACGCATACCACATCTTTTTCCAGATAAGTTTTCGGCGCGAAAAAGTCCATCGCCGCGCCGCGCTGAAAGGCGCCGCCGTGAATCCAAACCAGAACCGGGCGCTTTTTCTCATCCGCTTGGGGCGTAAAAACATTCAGATTCAAGCAGTCCTCGCTTTTTTCCTTTTCCAGAGACTCCATCACATCTACTTCGTAACTCAGTTGAGGCGCCGCACAGCCATATGCGGTACAATCCAATACATCATCCCATTTTTGATGCGGATAAAGCGGCGGTAAAAATCTCCGTTCTCCCACAGGAGGCTCTGCGTAAGGAATATTCAAAAATGCAAATCCACCCTCTGTGGCTTTTCCCAATATGGTTCCGCAAGTTGTCTGTACTTTCATTTCCCAGCCACTCCTTTGTAAAAATCTAAGAAAGATCTGTTTGTTCCAAACAAATCATTCTGCCAATATGTACAAAAACGGTCCTCACTTTTCTGAAAGTGAAAACCGTTTTTTATGAACTCTTAAAACAGCCCCGCCAAGTCAGCGGGTGTTTTTGCTATAAAATCCGCGCCGCACTCCAAAAATTCTTCCGGTGTGCCATAACCCCAGCCTACAGCTACACAAGGCATGCCAATCTGGTGGGCGCCTTCCACATCATGATGACGGTCGCCAATCATGACTGCTTCCTTCGGCTTAATGCGCAGCTGATCAATGACATGCGCCAATACTTTCGCCTTGCAATTGCGGTCATTTTCTTCCGTATCACCGCCAATGACATCAAAATAAATATCCAGCCCAAAATGCTTCAAAATTTTCTGCGCCGCAGCTTCGTTTTTAGAAGTAGCGACTGCCAGACATTTTCCCTTTCTTTTCAATGCCTGCAGCATGGGTACAATCCCATCATATACCTTATTTTCCATAGCACCCACATTAAAATACTGAGAGCGGAAAATAACCAGGGCTTTTTGCGCTTCCTGTTCATTCATGCCAAAATCATTGCGGAATGTATTCATCAAAGGGGGTCCTACCATAAAGCGCAAATCCTCATCACTCCAAGGTTCCATCCCCATTTTTTTCATCATAAACTGTGCTGTATGAATGACACCTTCTGCGGAATCGGTCAGCGTACCGTCCAAATCGAAGATCAAATATGTTTCGTCCAGCTTTTCCATAGGTTCTTTTCTGCCCCTTTCTTACGGCTTTTGCAAATAAAACACGCTGAATATACAATTTACTCCCCCATTCTATCAAATCCCCCATAAAAAAGCAATTATAATCCTAAAAATATCCTGTTTCTTTTCCTTGGTTAAGCTTTGCCCAGTACCTGTGCCAAAACTTTCGCCAAAGGTTCCATGGCATTGAGCGCTTCTTCCTTGGTATTGGTCTGGGCGCCTACTTCAATCAATGTGGAACGGGGCAGCATATGCAGGCTGAAGCGATACGCATTTAAGTAAATTTTCCGGGTAAAGCCCTCAAACTGCTCTGCCGTTGTTTGTAATTGCAGGCTGAAAGCCAGATTATCTTTCAAATAAGGATTTTCCAACCCGGCAATATCCTGCACCCCGCTGGAGGTATTCAGTCTGCACATCCCATTAAAAAACATGATCTTTGCACACTGTTTTCCATCGATTTCTGTTACTAAATGGGTATTTTCTCCCACCCCGTCACGATGCAGATCAATACAGACCTGTATGGAGGGATTTTCCTCCAATATCTTGCGGATCGCCGGTTCCATCCGTTCATAAGCGCCGGTAATCTGGTTTTTCCCATCCACCACATCATATCGTCCGGTATCATGGAGTACCTCTATACCATACTTTTCTTCCAAAATTTCTTTTAATCGTTCACCCACACCCCAGATGCCTTCTTCAATGCCTTTTGACATATCACTGTCTACAAAGCCTTCATGGCTATGGGTATGAAAAATTAAAATCTGCGGTCCATCTACAGTTTCATCCAAAGAAAAATCTTGTGCCAAAGCCGTTGCCGGGTCAATATCATCGGAAAAAAGAGTTGTCCTGCTGTCTATGGTGTAATAATTCTGACGCAAAGAAGCAAAATCTGCCATCAGCTCCGTAGGTTCTGTAACCCGGCCTTCTTTTTCCTGAAACGTTACTTCCTGCAATAACGCCTGTGCTTTTTCTTTTGTCTGCGCCAGAGAAACTGTGCCGGCTTGTCCTGGTAATCCTTCCGCCAGCAGTATCTCTTCTTTCTGATTCCAGAAAATGCCACACAGAAATAGGCACAGCATTCCCCATAATAAACTTCTTTTTTTCCAGCTGCTTTCCTTTCTTTTCTCCATCGCGCCTGCCTCACTTTCTGTCTGTGTCAAGTTTATGCACCGCAACGTTCAAAAAGAAGTAACTTTCTCTTCTTTCTGGAAATAAACATTGTCACCACCATAAAAATTGCATATAATAAGGAGTAAGTTTCTAAAAAATGAATGAAATCCTCGAAGGAAAGAAGGGGTTTTTCCATGCAAAAAAAGACCGTAGCGGTTTTATTCGGCGGACAGTCCTCAGAGCATGAGGTATCCCGTAAATCTGCTTATACCATTATCTCCGCCATGGATCCGGAAAAGTATTTTATATTGCCCATCGGCATCACCAAAAAAGGAGAATGGATGCTCTATACCGGTCCCGCAGAACACATCAAAGGCGGCGACTGGGAAAAATATGCCACACCCGCTGTATTGAGCCCCGATGCCAGCCAAAAATCCATTTTGAAAATTGTGGGGGATAAAGTAAAGGCATTGCCGGCAGATGTGGTATTTCCTGTGCTTCATGGCGCATGGGGCGAAGACGGCACCGTACAGGGGCTTTGTGAACTGGCGCAGATTCCCTATGTCGGCGCCGGCGTATTGGCAAGCGCTGTCTGCATGGATAAAGTTTACACCAAAATCATTGCAAAAGCAGCACGGATTCCCCAGGCAAAATATCTGTATTTCTTCTCTTCCGATCTGGAAAAGATGAATAAAGTGACAGCGCAGATCGAGAAAAAACTGGGCTATCCTTGTTTCATTAAACCTTCCTGTGCCGGTTCCTCTGTTGGTATTACCAAAGCCTGCGACAGAGAAAGTCTGGAAAAAGCCCTGCGCTTAGCCGCCCGCTATGACCGCAAGATCATTGCGGAAGAAGCAATTATTGGCAGAGAGTTTGAAAGTGCCGTTTTAGGCAACGAAACCATTCATGTCAGCGGGATTGGCGAAGTTCTTTCTGCCGGTGAGTTTTATGATTATGACGCAAAGTACAATAACCCTGACTCCCGCACCGTAATCCCCGCAAATCTGGATGAAGCAAGTGTGGAAGAAATGCGCCGCATTGCCGCCAAAGTATTCCGTGCAGTGGATTGCAGCGGTTTAGCCCGTGTGGATTTCTTCCTGCGGGAAAAAGACCATAAAGTCATTTTTAATGAACTGAACACCATGCCCGGTTTTACCAATATCAGTATGTATCCGAAACTGTGGGAAGCTGCCGGTGTCTCTTTGGGAGAATTGGTAGATACTCTTATTACACTGGCTTTGGAGCGGGATAACGGTATCCGCGGCTAAGAAAAAAACGAAAGAAAGAAGGCATACCATGGATAATAGACCCATTGGCATTTTTGATTCCGGCGTGGGCGGTTTAACGGTAGTCAAACAAGTAATTTCCCTGATGCCCCAGGAAGATATTATTTATTTTGGGGATACCGCCAGACTCCCCTATGGCACAAAACCACAGGAAACGGTGCGTATATTTAGTGAAGAAATCACCCGTTTTCTCATCCATCACGATGTAAAAACCATTCTCATTGCTTGTAATACTGCAACGGCTGCCAGCCTGCCGTATCTCAATGAGAAGTATGACGTGCCTATATTCGGCGTTATTGCTTCCGGCGCAGAAGAAGCGCAAAAGACAACGAAAAATCACCGTGTAGGTCTAATCGCTACAGAAGGCACGGTTCGCTCCGGTGCTTATGTGCGAAAACTGGCGCAGCTGGATGAACGTATCACCGTAACCGCCCAGGGCTGCCCTCTTTTTGTATCCATGGCAGAAGCTGGCTGGGTAGATAATCCGGCAGTGGAAGAAGCCGCAAAGATATATTTGAAAGAGATCCAAGCTGCCGGCGTGGACACCCTGATTTTGGGCTGCACCCACTTTCCCCTTTTGGCAAAACCCATCAGCCGAGTCATGGGGGACGGCGTCACACTGGTAGATCCCGCCCTTGCCACTGCGCAAAAGGCAAAGGATTATCTGAAAGCGCACAACGCCCTTGCCGTACGGGAAACAACAGGCAGACGGACATTTTATGTTTCTGCCATGACGGATGATTTTTCCCATCTGTGTCAGATTGCGCTGGGGCAGTCCTACAAACCAGAAGTGGCAGATTTATCTCAATTTTCTCAGAAATAAAACAAAAGGACATTGCAACCGTTTTTCTGCGGCAGGCAGTGTCCTTTTTTCAGGGGAAGAAGGAAAGGAAATGAGGGAATGCTTTCTTCTGCCAAAAGGGGGGTAGACAGAAAAAGCAAGGAACCTCACAAACAGGTTGTCCGAAAAAATCAGGAATTATACGTCTTTTTCCGAAAAATCTGTTTTGACTTTTTCTTTGCTTTGTGCTAAGCTAAATCAACTTCTATAGGCATAAACTAAAATTGTAAGGAGGTATCAAACATGTTACATTTAAACGCAAAAAATTTTGATGAAACCCTTTCTTCCATTGAGACACCGGTACTGGTGGATTTTTTCGCTACATGGTGTGGTCCTTGTAAAATGATGACACCTGTATTGGAAAAATTTGAGGCAGCCAATGCGGGAAAAGTGCAGGTAGCAAAAGTAGATATTGATGAATCTATGGAATTAGCAGAACGCTATGGTATCCAAAGTGTACCCACACTGGCCATTTTTTCTGCCGGCAAACCTGTAAAAGGCATTTCCGGCGCAGTACCCCAGCAGTATTTGCAGGAAATGTTAAATGGTGTTTTAAACAAAAAGCATGCAGAATAAAAAACGGTATCCCGAAAATGGGATACCGTTTTTTATTCTTTATCTGCTTTCCCACGTTCTGCGGAAGAACAGTGCGAAAATCGGCAGCAATTCCAACCTGCCTGCTAACATATCAAAAATAAACACTTATTTAGAAAAGAAATGATAAGAACCGTAATTACCCACTGCACCTACTTTTTCCAAACCAGGACCAATGTTATTTAAGGTGGCAATGACACCAGAGAGATTGCTTACGGTATCTCCCGCATCATCCAATGCCAGCAATAAAATGGAAATGACAAATACCAGCATATACAACGCAAAGTATGTTAAAATGCCCGTTACCGTTTCACTGCTAACCGCCTTTCCATTAAACCGCACAGACTCCACCCGGTTCGGCGAAAGGGTATACTTTACCTGGCGTAAACCCGCCTTTACTAAAATGGCAACACGGGCCACCTTAATACCGCCGCCTGTACTGCCCACGCATGCGCCAATACACATAATGAGGAGCATGATCATACGGCTTAATTCCGGCCATTGGTTAAAATCTACCGTGGAATAACCGGTAGTGGTCATGACACTGGAGGTCTGGAATGCAGCTGTGCGCAACGCCTGTTCCAAAGAAACACAATCCGGCGCAATCTGAAGCACGATGAAACCTGTAGAAACAACCAAAATAATTAAATAAAGGCGGACCTCTTCATTCCGGAAAAACTCGCCGATCTTGCCGGAACGCAATAAATAGTAACAGCTGAAGTTAATGCCAAATGCTGTCATAAAAATGGTAATTATATCCTGCGTAGCAGCGCTATAGCTGGCAATGGAATCATTTTTAATGGCAAATCCGCCTGTGCCCGCCGCGCCAAAAGAAAGCGTCAGGGAGTCAAACAATGGGTTTCCACAAATCAGCAAACAAATAACCATCAGTACAGTCATAAAAAAGTAGATGGCATACAGCCGAAATGCCGTGCCGCGGGAAGAAGGAACCAGTTTCGATACATCGTAACCCGGGCTCTCTGCCCGCATCAGATGGATATTTCCGCCGCCGCTTGCCAAGGGCAGTGCTGCCATAACAAAGATTAATACTCCCATACCGCCAACCCAATGGGTAAAGCTGCGCCAAAACAAAGAAGCATGGCTTAAGGCTTCCACATCGGAAAGGATGCTGGCGCCCGTTGTGGTAAAGCCAGAAACTGTCTCAAAAAAGGCATCAATAAAAGACGGAATATCCCCACTAAGCATAAAAGGCAGTGATCCGCCCAAACTAAGGGCAATCCAGCACAGCGCCACAGCTACAAATCCTTCTTTGGAGTAAATGGTTTTTTTCTTATGGCGAATACGTGTCAAAAGACCGCCGATGACCGCTAAAACCCCGGCAGAAGCCAAAAAAGCGCGCAATGCCCTCTCTTCTGCATAAATCAACGCTACACCAGCAGGCAGCAGCATCAGCGCAGCCTCTGCTACCAATACTACACCAATGATATAAAGAATCATACGTTTATTCATCTTACATTATCCTCTGATAATATCATCTAACACATCGAATCCGTTATATGTAGTAACTACAATGACAGTATCTCCCACTTTCAGGGTATCGTTGCCACGGGGAGAAATGATCCGACCTCTGCGGTTGATACAAGCCAAAATCACATCGGAACGCAGCAGCAGATCTTTGATCTGCACATCTACCAGTTTGGAATTTTGGCTTACCTGGAACTCGATGGCCTCTGCCTGATTATCCACAATGCGGTACATGGTTAATACACCGCTGCCTACACCATTTTGTACCGCACGCACATAACTGACTACACGATCCGCCGCAATGAGTTTAGGGGAAACCACACTGCCAATACCCAAGGGCTTCACAACGGGAACCAGCTCCGTACGGTTAATTTTCGTAACGGTTTTTATGGTTTTGGAGATATGTTTGCAGTACAGACTGGTCAGAATATTCTCCTCATCAATGCCGGTTAAGCAGCAAAAAGCATCCGCCTGCTCAATGCCGTTTTCCAGCAAAACAGACTGGCTGGTACCGTCACCGATCACGATTTCCGCTTCCGGCAGCATTTCCGCCAATGTATGGGACACGGCAGGGTTCTGCTCGATGATTAACACACGAATCTGCTGTGCCAGCAACTGCTTTGCCAGATAATAACCAGTCTTTCCGCCGCCGCTGACGATAACCTTCCGGATTTTCCGCTTTTGCCGTTTAAAGCCAGCCTCCCGGAAAAAAATCACTCAGCTTTCCCGCTGGTGCTACAATGCTCATCACATCCCCCGCCTGAAAAGAAAAATCACCGGCAGGGATAATCACCTGCCCATTTCTTTCTACTGCGCAAACCAGTGCCGCACGGGTACCGCGAAACACGCTTTTAATGGACTGTCCGCAGATAGGACTGGTTTCATCCACATCATAGTCAATCATCTCTACACGGCCGCCGGCAAACGTCTCCACTTTCTTTGCCAACGGCAATTCCAAAATACGTGCCGCTTCCAGCGCCGCTTCTTTTTCCGGGTTGATGGATAAAGAAAGACCCATTGTGCCCGCAATTGTGGGCAGCACCTTGCCAAAATGCGGTTCTCTGACACGGGCAACGGTATTCTTCGCGCCCATTCGTTTTGCAATCAGGCAGCTCAACAGGTTTTGCTCGTCATTACCGGTTAAGGCAATGAATAAATCCGCTTTTCCCACATTCGCTTCTTTCAAAATATCCCCATTGACACCGCTGCCCCAAAATCCTGCTACGTCAATGTCAGAAAGCACCGCGTTTAAAGTGTCTGAATTTTTCTCAATAATAGTAATGCTGTGACCTTCCTGTGTCAGCTGGGCAGCAACGGTATGTCCCACCTTGCCTGCGCCAACAATTACGATCTGCATATCAATATCCCCCTGCTTTGCATGGTAACTTCTTTTCATTTTTTCCTTTTTGATAGAAAAAATTCCCTTTCTCATTCCGATAAAAACAGCAGGGAGCAAAACTCCCTGCTGTTTATCTTGTGGATCTATCAATCCATTTCCGTGATTTCCTTGTGGTAATCCTGTAAAGACTTAATCACTTCCTGATGCTTTGCCTTTGCCTCCGCGATACCTTCCGCAGTAGCCAATGCCGCTGCCATGGTGGTGATATAAGGCACTTTATACTTAATGGCAGACTTACGGATATAGCTGTCATCGGTAGCACCTTTCTTGCCGACAGGTGTATTGACGATCAGCTGAATCTTACCATTGGTGATATGGTCAATGATATTAGGTCTGCCCTCTTTCAGTTTCAATACTTTTTCTGCCGCAATGCCCGCCTGGGTGATCTTTGCCCAAGTACCTTCCGTTGCCATCAGGCTGAAGCCATCTGCCGCAAATTTCTTTGCCAGCTCTATTACTTCATCTTTATCCCGGTCGCTGACAGAGATCAGAACGGTGCCGCTTTCCGGCAGTTTGGTCTGGGTTGCTTCCTGTGCCTTCAAATAAGCTTCCCCAAAGTCAGGTGACAGTCCCAGTACCTCGCCAGTGGAACGCATTTCCGGTCCCAGAACAGGGTCTACTTCCTGGAACATATTGAAAGGGAATACCGCTTCTTTTACACCATAGTGGGCAAATTTCTTTTCCTTCAAATCCGGTACAGGGGACTTTCTGCCGGTATAAGGCATCATCATAATATCCACTGCCAGACGTACCATCTTAATATTGCAGACCTTAGATACCAGCGGAACGGTACGGCTTGCTCTGGGGTTTGCCTCCAGTACAAACACCTTGCCGTCCTCGATGGCGTACTGCATATTCATCAAACCTACTACGTTCATTTCGCAGGCAATCTTTTTGGTGTATTCCTTAATGGTAGCAATCTGCTCCGCTGTCAGGCTCTTAGGGGGAATCACACAAGCGGAGTCACCGGAGTGTACGCCTGCCAATTCAATGTGTTCCATGACAGAAGGTACGAATACCTGACTGCCGTCGCTGATGGCATCCGCTTCGCACTCTGTTGCGTGATGCAGGAAACGGTCAATCAAAATGGGGCGGTCAGGCGTTACGCCAACAGCCTGTGCCATATAAAACGCCAGTGCTTCGCTGTCATATACCACTTCCATGCCTCTGCCGCCCAATACGTAAGAAGGACGTACCATGACAGGATAGCCAATACGCTCCGCAATAGCCAATGCTTCTTCTGTATTAACAGCCATACCGCTTTCAGGCATAGGGATTTCCAGTTTTTCCATCATGGCACGGAACAGGTCTCTATCCTCTGCCAGATCGATGGTTTCCGGAGAAGTACCCAGAATATTGACACCATTCTTTTTCAGATCCGCCGCCAGGTTCAAAGGAGTCTGTCCGCCAAACTGCGCAATAACACCAATGGGCTTTTCTTTTTCATAAATGCTCAGTACATCTTCCAAAGTTAAAGGCTCGAAGTACAGTTTATCAGAGGTATCATAATCTGTGGAAACGGTTTCCGGGTTGCAGTTTACAATAATGGTCTCAAAGCCCAGCTCTTTCAGTGCCAACGCAGCATGTACGCAGCAGTAGTCAAACTCAATCCCCTGACCGATACGGTTAGGACCACCGCCCAGAATCATCACTTTCTGGCGGTCAGTATTGCAGGGGCTTTCATCTTTGCAGTGGTAAGTGCTGTAATAGTAAGCCGCATTCTCTGTACCGCTTACATGAATGCCTTCCCAGGCTTCCACAATGCCGGCATTCTTTCTGGCGTTACGGATCTCATCTTCTGTTACATCCAGCACTTCAGAAAGGTATTTATCAGAGAAGCCATCCAGTTTGGCCTGTTTCAATACCTCCGCGGGAGGCACACTGCCATGATACTGTTTCAGGGCTTCTTCTTCCTCTACCAGTTCCTTCATCTGTTCCAGGAAATACATCTTAATCTTTGTCATCTGGAACAAAGTATGCAAATCCGCACCCTTCCGGATTGCTTCATACATAATGAACTGTCTTTCGCTGGTAGGATAGGTAAGCATCTGCATCAACTCGTCCAGGCTCTTTTCTCCAAAGTCTTTGGCATGGCCCAGTCCGTATCTGCCTTTTTCCAGAGAACGGATGGCTTTCTGGAAAGCTTCCTTATAGGTCTTACCAATACTCATGACTTCGCCGACAGCACGCATCTGCGTACCCAGTTTATCTTCCACACCCTTGAACTTTTCAAATGCCCATCTGGCAAACTTAATGACTACATAGTCCCCGGAAGGTACATACTTGTCCAAAGTACCGCACTTGCCGCAAGGAATCTCATCCAGCGTCAAACCGCTTGCCAACATGGCGCTTACCAGCGCAATGGGGAAGCCAGTCGCTTTGGATG
>CALWKY010000084.1 GCA_944381395.1 uncultured Lachnospiraceae bacterium | reverse complement strand
TTCTGCTGCGCCACGGGATGATACCCAGCGCGGCGGATCTGCTGCGCCAATGTCTCTGCGTCATATTCCTTTTTCATACGCACCCATACGGTTTTTTCTGCCAAATGGGCGGTAGCCCAAACGCCATCCAATTCCTGCAGCCGGCTTTCTATCCGCTGGGCGCAATTTTTGCAGTGCATATCCTCCACCGAAAATGTGATATGATAAGGATAGTGTTCCTCATTGCGGTCTGATACTTTGATCCGCACCTCTTGCGTATCTCCGCCGCAGCAGCCATAGCGCAGCTTTCTCATATAACTGCGGCAGGCCAGCACGCAGATCAATACCAATCCAATGACAATCAATGCCGTTGCCATCTATCTCACTCCTTTCAATCTCCATGGGGTCCGTTTGATTTGCTTTATGTTCTATTTGCGGAACGATGCTTATTTCAGTTTCTTTAGTTAGTTTTAACTAACTTTTATATAGTATAATCTTTTTTCAACACTCTGTCAAGAAAAGCCCATAAAAATTGCTCCGGTCTGGAAAGAGAGCCGGAGCATAAGAAGATTTTGCCCGCAAAGGGAACAAAGACAAATTTTGAGCAAAGGAAAACCATACTTATTTTTTCGCCATCATCGCGTCTACTTCTTCAAATTTATCTACAATTTCCTTGGAAGGCGCTGCAGTTGCCTTACTCACAACATAGATCATCACACAGCTTACCAAGAACGCAGGCAGCAATTCATAAATGCCCCAAACACCGCCGATGGGCTTAATCAAATACTTCCATACAAAGATCATCACGCCGCCGCTGATCATACCGGCTAAAGCGCCGGCAAAGTTAGTACGCTTCCAGAACAGGGCGAACAGTACCAAAGGACCGAAAGAAGCGCCAAATCCCGCCCAAGCAAAAGAAACAATACCAAACACAGAGCTGTTGGGGTCACGGGCAATGATAATCCCTAAAATAGAAATGACCACAACGGTCAGGCGGGCATAGAACATGCTGGATTTTTCGGAAAGCTTCAGGTGCAGTGCCTCCTGCAAAATATTCTGGGACACGCTGGAGGATGCTGCCAAAAGCTGGCTGTCTGCTGTAGACATGGCGCTTGCCAAAATACCGGACATAACCAAACCTGCCATCAGTGCGAAAAATGCGCCAAAACCGCTCATGTAATCAGAAATGCGAATGATAATGGTCTCTGTATCAGAACCAGCCAGCATTTCCAGAATACCCGCATCACTAAGGGCTCTGCCGGAAATACCAATCATTACCGCAACACCCATGGCAATGACAACCCACGCGGATGCCACACGACGAGATACTTTTAACTTATTTTCATCCTCAATGGCCATAAACCGCAGCAGAATATGGGGCATACCAAAATAGCCAAGACCCCAAGCCAAAGTGGAGAAAATGGTCAATGCGCCATAAGGTGTTGCTGTACCGCTTTCTACTGCGTAGCTGGCAGTCATGGAAATATAGCCGGGCAGTTCTTTGGCATTCTCCATTACAGCGCCCCAACCGCCAGCCTCCACAATGGCAAATCCCAATACAAACAGCAGTGCAACGGTCATGATAATACTCTGGATAAAGTCTGTGGTGCTGGCTGCCAAAAAACCGCCGGTAGCGGTATATCCTACAATCACGATGGCGGACAGAATCATTGCGACTACATAATCCATGCCAAAGAGGGTACTAAACAATTTACCGCAGGCAGAGAAACCAGACGCGGTATAAGGAACGAAGAAAACCACAATGACCACAGCCGCAATGGTGGAAAGAATCCGTTTGTCATCCCCAAAACGATCGGAGAAAAACTGCGGAATGGTAAAAGAGCCTGTTGCCTGGGTATAACAGCGCAGTCTTTTTGCCACCCATAACCAGTTCAAATAAGTACCAATCGCAAGACCAATGACTGTCCAGCCTACATCCGCCAGACCGGATAAATATGCCAGACCGGGCAGACCCATCAAGAGATAACTGCTCATATCGCTGGCTTCCGCAGACATTGCCGTTACGAAAGGTCCCAGCTTTCTGCCGCCTAAATAGAAATCATCTACACTTTCATTCGATTTGGAGCAACGGATTCCAATATAGAGCATTGCTACCAGATAGACTACAATCGTAGCCATGATAATAATTTGTGCCATACTATCATCCCCTTTTCTTTTTTCTTTTGGTTTTAAGCATATTTTTATATTTTACCACAACTTTTTTTGAAAGAAAACACAGAACACCGTATGGACGAAAATTCATACGATGTTCACTAAAAAAACTTATTATATCAGCAATTTTTAGCAGACAATAGTCTATACGAAATTTTATTCGAAACCATGTTCCAAAAATTATTTACGCGCTTTGCTCTGTTTTCTGCGCGGATGCAGTGCGAAATCCGTTTCAGAACATAAGCATCTGTTCCCGGCTATACTGTGTCAAGGATTATTCCCCATTGCATAAACACCAGTTATCAATAAACGCGCGCTCACAAAGGATATATGCTTTCAAGAATTTTTTCGGTGTAATATCATTGCAGATCACGCCCCATGCCTATCCTTCCTGAATGATTCTTTATGCGGCAGCTGAAAATAAATCCGCTTCTGATCCATTCAGGAACGATTACCCGTTGTGGTCAGCTAAGAGGAGCACAGCGTTGTCGCCCATTCGATGAGTACCGTATCCTCAATCATGCGAAACAGTTTCCGATTCAGGTACATCAGTTTCTCAAAGATGTCCATTTCCTGCGGAACCTCATCCATCAGCTCTTCATACTTATCATCAAGCAGAGTGCATAACATTCCAAAAAACATATTTTTTCCGGAAAAATAACGGCAGAAAGAACTTTTGGAAATCTTGCTATCCTCCGCAATTTCTTCTCCTGCTGCATGATCATACTCCTGCTCATAAAATAATTTTCATGCCGTCAATACATCCTTGCTTGAGGTATTGCGGTAATTTTTTTCCATAGTTTTTCTTCTTTTCTATGGGGCTGTTTTTACGAAAAAGCGGATGCCCAAAGCATCCGCTTTCTCTCTCAAAAATCAAACACTTTTCCACTTCAGGCTTACCAAATCATGACCCTGGATGGCTTCCACCAGGCGATCCGCAAAATCTTCCGCCAGAATATCTTCCGCGTCCAGTAATTCCAGACCCAGTTCTTTTGCCCGTTTATATGTACCTGTATTCTCTCGTTTTTCCATGCTGAATGTAACGATGACGCCTTTGGAGAACCAGCCGCCCAGCCGTTTCTTTGCCACCAGTAATTCATTGATGGCAGCAGTATCTGCATCCCGCAGTTTACAGGAAATAAAGATTGGCAAGGAGTTTTCCATAAGAATCACATCAATTTCATTGCCTGCAATGGCTACCCCATCATATGCGTCCCAGTCGATCATGGTTCCCAGCTTGACATCGGCAAATGCACCGCTTTTTGCCGCCGCTACATACACATACAGCTCCAGCCATACGCCATAATTGATACAGTAGCCTTTCTCCTCCAAAGAACAAAAGCTGAACCGCACCCGTCCGTCTGCAAACACCAGCCCGGTGATAAAGCCATTTTTCTCAAACTCCCGCAGAATTCTGCCGTCCACTGACACTTTCTTGCCATTTTTCATGGTCACCGTTTCTTTGCTGTTGATCCGCCTTTCCTGAGGCGGCTGAGACGCTGCCACTACCTGTAAAAAGCTACAGGTGGTCTTCCACTCTGAAAGATGGCGGAACAAAAACTTTGCCATCTTCAAAATGGCGTCATACCGTTCCACTTCCGGCGCCTGATGGCTTTCTCCCATGAGGCATGCGCCCTTGGCGTCCAGAAAGTCTTCCAACGTTAAAATACTGACAGGACAGACTTCCTGGTCATTGGACAAATCCAAAATCCGATGTCCCACCAAATCCGTATACAGCAGGGGAATCCCCATGGCCGCAGCCGCTTTATAACCAGCCACCATCATCAGCTCACTGCCGCCGGTCAGTTCCATGGAACAGCCATCGACTCCTTCTTTTTCTATAATGCGGATGGCAGTGCGGGAGATTTCACCCACGGACAGAATATCCACTGCGTAGATATCTATTTTCAAGCCCGGCAGATTCCGCTGAAAACATTTGCCTAAAGAACGAAATCCACTGAGATCTGTCATGCCTTTATCATATAGATACACGATTTTTTTCGGTTTCAGGGAAAGCACTGCCGCAATGTTTTTCAAAGTATCTTTATCATAAAATTTTAACAGAGTTGTTGTCGTTTTCAAATCCGAGCGCTCCTTTTTGGCCCCCTCTCAATCACAGCTTTTTCCTGCGGGCAGAGGGCATATCAATCTTCGGAAACAATGGTTTCCTCTTCAAACTTTACCGTTTCCTCTGGTGCTTCTTTTTTGTCATGAGAAAAAATAGAGGAAAAATTCAGTTTATTCACCACACCCGGTGCCATATCGATCAGCTTGCTGACCGCATCCTGATTTTTAATATTAATCATCTGTACACTGCCGTTTTGGATAGCCAGTACAGCCGTAGGCATAATTTTTGCGCCCATACCGCCGGCAGCGCCGTTTTTCTGGCGGTTTTCATCGCCAACACCCAAGCCAACACCTACCGAAACATCAATCAACGGCAGCAGTGTCAAATCCCCGATTTGAATGGCATCTCCTACCACCGTTTTGGTAGAAACCAAATCATCTACTTTTGCAAATAAGGTGTCTAAAGACTCCTGAAACTCCTTACCCATATCCAAACTACTCCTTTCTTTTCCATGCTTTCCACAGGGTGATCCATATATGCCGTACAGGTTTGGTCAAAACAAAAGCAATGCCCGCCCAAGCCAGTGTCATCATACAGATTTTACCTTTTACTTGAAAGAATACATCTGCAAGTGTCGCCTGGGAAAAATCCCCCTTTACCTGTAAATGCTCGCCAAATTTTGCTTTTGCCATACCCGCCGCCGCCAATACCCAGCCGGTCATGGCGGGATCTCCCGTTCCTACGGTACAGCGCAGCCGCAAGTCATTGGGGCGTACCGTGCGAAAGATCCGTCTCAACAAACGGAAAACCGCTTGCAGCAGTTCTTTTAGATTTTCTTTGCGGATCGCCTGCCAAAGAATATTTTCTTTCTGCTCTTCGTTTTCTCCTGTAAAAAACGCGGGAGAAATCTCACTTTCCTGTTCCGGCTCTTTTTCTTGGATTTCTTCCAGCGCTACCCGCCGGATTTTGGAAGGACGAGAACTTTCCTGCGCGGTTTCTTCTGGTTTCTCCCGTATGATCTCCTCCGCCGGCGGCTGCAGACGGATTTCTTTTTCTTGTATGTCCGTTTCCGCCGCTGCCGATGGTTTTTGTTCTGTTTTTTTGATTTCTACTGGTTTCTCCGCGGAAACCAGGGTCGTTTCTTCCGGCTGTACGACAGGAGATGCCGGTGTTTTTGCCTGTTTTTTTTCTGTCTGGGAGTGCCGTTTGGGCTTTCTTTTCTTTGCACGTTTTTGTTTGGCTTCTGAGAAAGATTTTCCGAAAAGCTTCACCTGTACCACCGGTTCATCCCCGTCATAGGTTACCTCTGCCCGTACAAACAGCCAGCGCACCAGGGCGCTTCCAGTCCATTTTTCTCCTTGTTCCGCTAAAGCCTGATAGTGAATGGGACTGATAAGCGCTGCCAAAAGCAGTACCAAAACCAATGCCAAAACAATCAATACCAGAAAAAGGAGCAGCCGCACCACAAAGAATAGCGCACCCAGACCTTGCAGTAATATCTCCATGGGCTATGCCTCCTTCCCGGCTTCTATGCCGCAAAAGAGTTTCTCTGCCGTATCCCTTTGGTACAGACTCCAGTCTGCACCGGCAGCCGCCTGTGCTTCTACAAATGCAACCAGACCTTCTACCGTCTCTGCCTGTCCCATGCCAAAACCCAAAACCAGCGGGTCTTTTCCCCGTAAACACAGGGATCTGGAACTTTGTACCGAAAGGCGACCATTTTCCAGACAGATACACCACAGGCGAAATACGGGAATATTACGCCGCAGGGCATAAATTACCGTGCCCAGATCTTGTACGCTTTGTGTAATATAAAGTGTCTTTGCCAGCCGCATCTGTCTGTCCCCCTCTCTTTTGTGTGGATTTGCTTTGATTATACCTTTTTTCCCGTCTGCTGGCAACGATAAAAAGAGGTTTTCCCGTTTTCTTAAGTTTTACTTCCGCTCTGTTTTTCTTCCTGTTTCATGGTGTGGTAAAGATGGATTTCCCGCAATCCCATGAGAAATAAAAACCCGCCAAAGAGTTTGCGCAGCAGTTCTCCCTTTAACCACACTGCCAAAAGCGCACCGCATAGCGCGCCAATGAGCCCGGGCAGGATAAGCTTTTTGGACACATCCAGCGCCAGATTGCCCTCTTTGTGATGTACCCGCAATGCCATCAGTGCCGTAGGCAAAAAATACAATAAGTTTACGCCTTGAGCCTGCTGCTGGGTCAGCTCACCGCTCCAAAGCAGTACAGGAATCAAAATGGCACCGCCGCCAATGCCCATGCCGCTGATGATTCCGGCAAAAAACCCCGCTATGACAATCATCATCTCAGCCACATCCTTCCCGCCGCCAAAAGCATCATCAAGCCAAAAATCAAATGAAGCAGACGTCCTTTGGTTCGTGCCAGTACTTTTGCGCCTACGATACCGCCGGGAATCCCTCCGGCAATGGCACAAAGGGCTGTATCCAGCGGCACCGACGCTTTCATCAAATAAATGCCCAAGGAAAGCACACTCATGGGCACAATCACACTCAATGCCGTGGCATGCGCCCGATGTTCCTCCAGCTTCAAAAATTTTTCCATCGCCGGTACCAAAGCCGTGCCGCCGCCACTGCCAAATAAGCCATTGAGAAAGCCGCACACTAACCCCACTGCCCACTGTATCTTTTTCATGTTTCTCGCTCCCTTATATTTGTTTTCCATCCGATTTTTTCCAATTTGGATAGGTTTTATGCTTTTTGTTTTCACTTTGTCCCATTTGATCAAAAAAAGCATGGGACAAAGAAAAAAACATAGGATATTCGTGTGTCATTTTCTTGTTTTCCAAATGCTTTATTTTGAAAAAGAGGTGTCATAATGCAATCATCTTGGAAAAATCTCTTTTTTACATTGGCACTGCCTCTCATGGTAGGTGCGTTCTCCGCTCTGCTGACCCAAAACACTATGGAAACCTTTGCCGCTTTGAACCAGCCTCCCCTTTCTCCTCCCGGCTGGGTATTTCCAGTGGTTTGGACCATTCTTTATGTCATGATGGGGCTTGCTTCTTATTTTATGCTCGCCGCTGATGCGGAAGATGCCCAGCGTGACCGTGCCTGGGATTTGTATGGCTTCCAGCTCTTACTCAATTTCCTCTGGCCGCTGCTGTTCTTCCGTTTTGACCGCTGTGACCTGGCACTGATTTGTTTAATTCTGTTGTGGGTTGTGCTCATTGCCACCATCATTTCTTTTTTCCGCATTTCCAGAAAAGCAGGGCTATCTTTAATTCCCTATCTGTTGTGGGTTACCTTTGCTGGGTATTTGAACATAGGCTTTTGCGTATGGAACCCATAAAAATGAAAAAACCACCGGAATGGTTTCCGGTGGTTTTTTCATGCCCACATAGCCCTTACAAATACCGGCGCATATCTTCTGCCAGTTTTGCCTCCAAATGAATCAAACGTTTTGCAATATTTTTGGACACTTCATCTGCCGCAGTGTATTGGTTTAAATATTTCTGTAAAGACTTTACGCCCATGTTGCAGCCATCTGTCATTAAATCCACAATGGTCTCATCTGATTCATCCATCGCCAGCATAACGTTGGTTTTTATCCACGACATCCCTTTGGCAATGAGATTGGGGGCTTTCCCGTCATCCTGATAACGTGCCAGAAGCCCTTGGATTTCTTTTTGCAGTTTTGCGTGCTCTCCTTTGCACCGCACCAGCATCTGGCGCAGCTCCTGGCTATGCACCGCATCTTCCACTTCTTTGATGGCATCAATGCCCATCTCAATGCCCGCATCACATTCCCGCAACAGCCGGACGGTATCCTGTTCAATCATGTACATGCCCTCTTTCCAAATTGGTTTCTGGAAAAAGTATGCGTCAAAAGAAATGAAATCATACAGAAATTTCTTTTCCTCCAAAGACAGCAAAATGCTTTCCACAGCTCTATCCCAAAACCGAAAAATTTATTTTCAAACCATAATCTTCTGATTTTACCCATGGAAAAGAATTTTGACGCCAAAAACCATCCCTGCTAAAGACATGGGATAGACAAAAACCCATCCCGCTTATAAATAGAAGCAGAAAAGGCGGCAGAACCATAGAGATTGGTACAAAAATGAAAAACACACAGATTCATGCCAATGATAGCCAGGAACAAATCGCGCAGGCATTGGGTGTAAGCCGGAGGACTGGATAACAAAAAAGGTACAGCGTCCCATTCGGCACACGGCTTTGCGAAACAAAGCGCAGTATGTAATGCGCGCTGTCCCTCATTCTACGCCGCAAACTGCGGACAAACTGTCTCGAAGTTGTGGTTACATTCCTGGAAAAATTGCGGGACAGCCGTTTTAGTGCCGTCCTATCTTGATTCCCCTTTAGCAGCGGCGCTGCATGAAATGCGCCCTTCATCTTGACCGTTGACTGGCTCGGCTGGCTTTGCTTTTTCCCAACAAGCCGGTATGTATCAGTCATCCATATCTATCCGTTCAATTTTAAAAATAACTGGTCTGGTACCATCATTACAACAGGCAATCATCACTTTATCATCATTTGTCCATCCATGCATAATTGCTCCGCCCTGAAGCGCGGAATAAATATATCTGCTAATTGCGTCCCATGCTTCTGAGCAGAAAGGAACCCCATCCGTCCCACAATGCATTGTGCCAGGAGAAAGTAATACACCTTCATCTAGTTTCCCGCTTTTTATCAGTGTTCCTGCTCCCATATGCCAATAATCATCTCGTTCATCATTTCGATAAAACATAAATTCATCGCCTACATTATAGCAGGGACATTTACCGCTGTCCGGCACAGCACAATACTGCGCTTGTAATTCAGGGAATAACTTTTTATCTAAAACTGTAACCTTTACCCTATGTTCCATAACATATCTCTCCTTATAACTTTCAAATGATTGCCCTCTTGCTTTCTTCCCCGCTGTGGGTTCGGATTTTTCAGCAAGTCTGACTTCTGCGCAATCCGTTTCAGCCACTTTCTTCCTCTGACAGTTTCCCATAATTCAGCTTGAGCCGTTTGCAGATAAACGCGGAACCGACTGCTCCGGACCGCTGTCCCCTCCAGCAGTTTCTTCAACGGCTTGCAGCAGTTCTTTCAGCGAATTGTCCTCCGGGACGCTGAAAAAAACCGTCCCTGTCAGCTTCCCGCAGACCATAAGCTATGCCATCTATATCCCGCTGTACCACATCGGCAAAAACTGCCATCGTCAATATGTACGGCGGATAAGCTGTCTTAACTGCGGGTCGGTCAAGCCGGGATTGTGCTGTTTCCGAATCGTTGCGCTTACAGCGTCCACAATGGCGTTTGCGCCCTGCACCTGCTTTGCTGCCACGCCGTTCACAAAGATTGCAAGGTCAGCCATGAACCGGGGGAAAGTCCAGGTGGGTCACCAGCTCACATAAGATGGAATTGTCCACCTGCCCGCTTTTCAATAGTGCAATCAGCTCATCACCCAAACGCAGGTCTGCAAGGTCGGCGTTTGGATGATTTTTTGTTTCCGACTTTCTCCCGCAGATAATCGGCGGTCACACCGTAAAACCTCGCAAGCCGGATCATGGCATAGCGGCTGGTATCTTTAGAGTCCTCCGCTTCATAACTGCCCAGCACAGACTTGGAGGGGTGGGTCTGCTCCGCAAGCTGCTCCAACACCAGCCTATACTCCACACGCAGGTCTTTCAGCCGTTTTTGTATGGATAAGTTCTTTGCTTGCCTCCTTATCTGCCCAAAAAGTTAAGTATTGGTATGTTAAATAGAAATACGTTTTATCAACATCATATCATGTTCAAAGTTTCTTTCTTTTTTCCATATAAATCCCAATACAAAAAACAATCATCATGTAGACAAGGGCTATAACTTGCATCGCAACTATGGCTGCTCTACCTGCATAATTCGGCTGGCTTTCAAAAAATCTTGCAATCCCACCAAATAAATACAGTGGTGTTGAAGCAGAAAACATTTGTGAAAAAACTGCTAATGTCAGATTTCTTGTTTCATCTGTTTCAAGCAGGAACTGCCAAAGGAAGACCAACAGCGAACAAAACCCTACTGTATGAGCAATCAGTACTGCGGGAACTGCTTTCCACCTGCGTGCATACTGTTTGCCCATATAAAGCCAAAAAACTGTTGTGACAAGGGGAAGCAGGTAAAAACTTGCCATACCAATTACGGGAACCATAATCAAGACATTAACTAAATATCCAACTACTACAGGAACAAGAGTCGACAATAATAAAACACTTTTCTTCATACCGTGTCATCCCCTTAAATTCATGTTTATTTCCTTGACATTTTCATTCTATCACATTTCCGAGAATGTGGAAATAGAGCATTTTCGGACAGATTTCCTATCTCTTGGATATACAAGACGGGCGGATCTTCCGGTGCAGCTTTAGGACAGTTCATCGGCGGACAGCACCTTGAAAATCGAGTAGTCGTCTAAAAAGGAATATTCCAGCATGGGAAGCACCGCAAAGAGCCGGATATTGTATCTATTATTCAAATGAGTGATTGTGAAATGTGGTTTTCCCCATTTTATAAGAAAATGCAAACCTTCGCGCAGAGATGAGAAATAGCAAGGGCGGCAGCACTTTAGGTTGCTGTTCCTTGCTATTTATTGAATATCTTTTGCCTTCATTTTATCAATTTCAGATTTTTCATATTTTGCGGATTTAAAATATCCTATGAACCACACAATAATAATGGCTACTACACTAATAATTCCAGTGATAGCGTACTCGGCTGTTTTTTCCAAAAAACTTATTGTAATAAATAGCGCAGTCATGACAAGAGGAATAATTGCTCCTAAAAGTTTCTTTTTTCGTACGCCCCAATAAAATTGCGTTGCCAATATAGCAAACGTTATAACTAAAATAATCAATGCTCTCATAGTCAATTCTCCTTTTATGTGCTTACATATCCTTTGCTTTCATTTTTTCAATTTCCTTTTTCTTGGCTGCTTGATGTCCTTGAATCCAAAACAGAAAAAAGATAAGTGTCGGGAAAATAATTATTTTCCAATCTTCTCCAAAATTGATTTTGCCATTGAAAAACAAAAATACCAACACACCAATCCACAAAAGGGGGATGATACCTCCTAAATACCAAAATTTAGGGCTTCTGTGACACAGCCAAACGTGAAGTACAATAACAACGAATGCGATAATCAATGTCATAACTGTATTCATGATTTTTTCTCCTTTTCCTGCTTATATTTTTCGATAATAATCTTCGCAGTTTCCAAATCAATTCGTGAATCAACTGCTAACCCTTTGATAAATGTTGAAAACGGCTCTTCCTCCTTTTGGTCGCTCAATTCGATTTTTTGAATGAGTTTATCCAATCTAAGTCGGACTGTCGGATAAGAAACTTCGTACAAACGTGCAATTTCTTTCAGTGAACCTGATTTCAAAACAAAGTTCTTTAGAAAGGTTGCGTCCTCTGGGTCTAATGCAAGTATCCATTGAGGGATTTTATCTATCTCCAATT
>CALWKY010000083.1 GCA_944381395.1 uncultured Lachnospiraceae bacterium | reverse complement strand
TCTTTTCCAAATAAGCGCAGGTGTGTAAAATAGCATGATGCTCAATCTGTGTTGTAATAATATGCTTTCCTTTTTCTGCCAACGCTTCTGCTACACCACGCAAAGCCATATTATCACTTTCTGATCCACCTGCGGTAAAGATAATTTCATCTTTCCTTGCGCCAATCGCATGGGCAACTTGTTCTCTCGCATGCTCTAATGCTTTCTTCGATTCCTTTGCAACGCCATAAATCCCAGATGCGTTTCCATAATACTCTGTAAAATAAGGTAAAATTTCTTCTAGTACTTCTGGTCTAACCGGCGTAGTAGCAGCATGGTCTAAATATATCTTCGTTTTCATAAAAATACGCTCCTTTTTAATTCATACTTATATTATATAATTTATTGATAAAATGGTAACATAAAACAATATGATATGTCAATATAATTCCTATTATTTTAGTATGTTATAATCTTTTTCCCATTTTGTGACATTCCAGTTATTTCATTTTTCATTTTGTAGAAAAGACTTTATTTTACGTGAAAAATTGGATATAATAAACCACAATTATAGAATTTGCCCTATGGTCTGATGGTCCGTATCTTCTTTTTACATCACATATTCTGTAAACGGAGGTTTTCCATGGAATTCAAAGATCGCCTGAAGGCTTTACGAAAAGAAAATCATTTAACACAAGTGCAGCTGGCAAAAATGCTGAACTATGGTTATACCGCTATTGCTAACTATGAATCTGGAAGAAATGAACCTTCTATTAAAGATTTGAAAAAAATCGCCGCTATTTTTCATGTTTCTTTAGATTATTTGCTCTGCGTAACCAATATCCGCTATCCGCAGATGGAAGACGAAAGCATGCAGTTCCAAGAACTAAAACAGTGTTATGGCATGCTGGATAAGCAAAGCAAAGAAGAACTGCTTCATTATTCCCAATGGTTGGCATCAAAGCAAACAACCATTGCAGAAAATGGCATTCAAACAGAATTACGCGTTGCACAAGATATTACGCCTTATAAAACAGAATAAAAAAGCCTGTCTGTAAAATTACAGACAGGTTTTTTTATTCCAATGTTTCTTTAAATTTTTCAGAGGAATCTACCAATTCCGCAGCAGCTGCCATGGTCAATTCCGTAACTTGGCTGCCGCCCATCAAACGCGCCACTTCTCCAATGGCG
Organism: uncultured Lachnospiraceae bacterium; assembly: GCA_944381395.1. Lineage (GTDB taxonomy): Bacteria > Bacillota > Clostridia > Lachnospirales > Anaerotignaceae > CALWRB01. The sequence continues at coordinate 25,537 of CALWKY010000083.1, read as the reverse complement.
GCATCTTTGGAAAGAGCTGTTACATGGGTAGTAGTTTTTCCATCCTCGGTTTCTTTCTCAATAAAAAATGGATGATCTGCCATAGCTGCTATCTGTGGCAAATGGGTAATACAAAGGATTTGTTTTTTCTGGCTGATCAATGCCATTTTTTCCGCCACTTTGCGAGCAGTCTTACCACTTACACCTGTATCTATCTCATCAAAAATAAAGGTATCAATCTCATCTGCATCGGATAACACCGTTTTCAAAGCTAACATCACGCGGCTCATTTCACCGCCGGAAGCAATCTTCGCCAGAGGTTTTAAATCTTCACCTGCGTTGGCAGAAATAAGAAATTCCACTTTATCCCGACCACTGCTTGTCCATGGCTGATCAGATAAAATAGAAACGGCAAAACGAGCATTTTTCATTTCCATATCCCGCAGATGCTTTTCAATCTCTCCCTCAATCCAGCGGGCTTTTTCCTGCCGAATTTTAGTAAGCTGATTCCCATAAGCTTCTATTTGTTTAAAATAAGCTGCTTTTTCTTTTTCCAGCTTCGCCGCATAGGAAGTGCTATCGCTCAAATGCGCAATTTCATCTTGTACTTCTTGCAAATGGGATAACACATTTTCTACAGAACCGCCATACTTCTTTTTCAGTCGATAAATCAGCTGCAGGCGTTCCTCTACCATTTCCAGACCTTCTTCATCCGCTTCCAGGTTATCTGCATAATGACGAAAAGCTCGGATACAGTCGTCCAATAATTCATAGGCTTCTCCAGCCTTTTGGGCAAAAGAAGCCGCTGTTTCATCAATCTGGGCAATTTCTTCTAACACATTCATGCCAGCCCCCAGCTGATCATAGGCTGAAGGTACTTCCTGCACGCCATCATACAGGACTGCAGTAGCCTTTTCTGACAGCCGAATCAAACGCTCTGCATTGGCTAATATTTTCTTTTTGGCAAGAAGTTCTTCTTCTTCCCCATTTTTCAAATCAGCTTCTGCAATTTCCTTCTCTTGAAACCGCAGATAATCCAATCTCTGTTCCGCACTATCTGCATGAGCTAGTAATTCTGACAGTTCCTTTTCGCAGCGACGGAATTGGCGGAAATTTTCTTGGTATTGAACTAATGTATTTTCCAGTGCTTCTCCGCAAAAACGATCCAAAAGCTGGATATGTTTTGCGGGGTGAAGCAAAGACTGATGTTCATGCTGTCCATGGATATCTACCAGAAAGCTGCCGATTTCCCGAAGCATACTGATCGTTACTACGGAACCATTGACTCGGCTAACGGACTTTCCCGCATCATTCAGGGTACGGCTGAGCAAAAGTGTACCATCTTCTTCCTCTTCAATTCCATCTTCTGCTAAAAGAGAAGAAAGCGCAGCACTTTTATAGGAAAAAACAGCTTCTACAGAAACCATTTTTTCTCCCCTTCGGATAAATTCTTTTCCAGTCCGTCCGCCCAATACAAAGTTTAAGGAATCTATCAGCATAGACTTACCGGCGCCTGTTTCCCCGGTCAAAATATGTAATCCTCGGGAGAACTCCATCTCACAGGAAGCAATCAGCGCTGCATTTTTAATGTGTAAGCGTTCCAACATATTCGCCACACCTCGTTTCTGACAATTATGCGTTATGGATAATGCGATACAGTTTTTCAATCAATGCCGCGGCCTGATTATGGGTACGTACCACACAGAAAACTGTATCATCCCCCGCAATGGTGCCTAGAATTTCCATATTCTGCATATTATCTAATGCTACACCAACTGCCATACCCATACCTTCCATGGTTTTGATGACAATAATATTTTGGGCAAAGTCGATCTTTACTACCGCTTCCTTAAATACACGGGTCAAGCGTTCAGCCACTTCCGTATCGTTACCGGAAATTGCAGAATATTTTTGACGGCCTTTTTCCGTTGCAATTTTTGTCAATTTCATTTCCCGAATATCTCTGGAAACAGTCGCCTGTGTTACCATAAAGCCTTCCTCACGCAGTTTTTGTGCCAATTCGTCCTGCGTTTCGATATCATACTTCTCAATCAACTCCAAAATTTTTGCATGTCTGGCAATTTTCATTCGCTTTCAAGCCTCCTTTACCCAACTTATCTGCTTAGTTTGTGCCGCAGTACATCATAAAAACTTTGCTGCGATGTTTTAATAATTGTCGCGAAGTATGCAGACTTTCCAATGCGGAACGAATGCACGCCTTGCAGGTCTTTCGATTCCTGTCCATCTGCCGTAATACTATAGATGGTTTCTCCCTTTGGTGTTACCTCTACCTCTACTTCGTCCTCCGCTGAAATCACAATGGGACGACTGGTTAAAGTATGGGCACAAATAGGTGTGATCGCAATAATTTGCGCATCTGCTTTAATGACAGGTCCGCCTGCCGCTAAATTATACGCAGTGGAACCGGTAGGCGTACAGATAATAATGCCATCTGCCCGTACCGTATCCACATAATCTCCATTGATCATGATACGAAATTCTAACAGCCTGCTTTCTGCGCCACGTGTCACACAAATATCATTTAATGCAATCAGCTGATCTGTCTCCTCACCTACGACATGCGCTGTTAAAAGCATTCTTTTTTCCAATTTATATTCTCCGGAAAGCACTTTATTAATGGCAACTTCTGCTTCATTCTTCTCCACAGCAGTCAAAAAGCCCAAATGTCCCAAATTAATCCCTAAAATAGGGGTGCCATAAGGCGCACTTTTTCTGCCTACACCCAAAATCGTACCGTCTCCGCCTAAACAGATGATAAAGTCGGCTTTCTGAAACAAGCACTCTTCCTGTTCCAGCATAGCTGGAAATGTACACTGTGATGCGGCACTTTCCGGCAACAGTACAGTGCACCCATGCTGTTTAAGGTATTCTGCCAAACGTTTTGTTACAGACCAGTCTTTGTCTTTCTCAATATTGGGCAAAATTCCCACTTTCTTCATATCACAACACTTCCTTTAATCCCTGTTATCCAATGCGTCATGTGCCTGTTTCACTACATCTTCTGCCATTGCAAGTGCCGCCTCCAAGCCCATACCCGCTTCGTTCCGGGAAAAATAAATCAAATACTCGATGTTGCCTTCTGGTCCTTTGATAGGGGAATAGCTTAAGTTCAAAATACCCAATTGATTATCCGCAGCAAAGGAAATAATATCCTGCACAACGCTGCAGTGCACTGCCGGATCACGCACCACACCTTTTTTCCCTACATTTTCTTTTCCTGCTTCAAACTGAGGTTTAATAAGGCATACCAGTTTGCCATCCTCAGACATGATACTTAGTACAGCAGGAATTACTTTCTTTAAAGAGATAAAAGAAACATCGATAGACGCAAACTGGATTTTTTCCGGCACTTGCTCCTCTGTGATATAACGAACGTTAGTCTTTTCCAAGCAAACCACTCTGGGATCGCTGCGCAATTTCCAAGCAAATTGTCCATACCCCACATCAATGGAATATACTTTTTTTGCACCGTTTTGCAGCATACAATCGGTAAACCCACCGGTGGAAGCACCAATATCTGCACAGATGCAATCTTCTACATTTACGCCAAATGCGTTAATGGCCTTTTCCAGTTTATATCCACCACGGCTGACATATTTCATTTTTTGTGCCCGTACTTCCAGTTTTGCTGCAACGTCAATTTTCGTTCCGGCTTTTTCTTCTTTTACCCCATTGACATAGACATCACCAGACATAATATACGCCTTTGCAAGTTCTCTGGACTCCGCCAAGCCCTGCTGCACCAAAAGCACATCCAACCGTTCCTTCTCCGCCATTACTTTTCCTCCAATATTTTTTCCATTCTTGCTGCAATGCCAGCGCCATCCAGCCCATAGCGCGCCAAAAGCTGTGCCTGTGTACCATGCTCAATAAAACGATCCGGGAATCCAAAATTATGTACCTTCACAAGCAGTTCCATATCACTATAGGCTTCCAAAACTTTGGAGCCAAGACCGCCTGCCCGCAGGTTATCTTCCACTGTAAAGATTTCCAATCCATCCTCTGCCAATTTCCGCAGCAGATCCAGATCCAAAGGTTTGATAAAACGCATATTTACTACCATAGGGTGATAGCCTTTTTCTTCCAGTATTTTTGCAGCCTTCACAGCTTCAGAACACATATGACCTTCTGCCAAAATTGCGATTTTTTCGCCTTCCTGCAAAACTTCCGCTTTACCCAAAGACAAAGGTTCCTGTTTATCCGAAAATTCTTCAGAAGCTGTACCTCTGGGATAACGTACCGCTACAGGACCATCCACATGATAGATGGCAAACTCCAGCATTTCTTCCAACTCTTTTCCATTTTTAGGAGAAAGGATGGTCATATTAGGCAAATGAGAAAGATAACTCAAATCAAAAATACCCTGATGGGTTTCACCATCTGAACCAACCACACCAGCCCGGTCAATGGCAAAAATTGCATGGAGGTTTTCCAAGCAGGCATCATGCACCAATTCATCATAGCCTCTTTGCAAGAAGGTAGAATATACTGCAAAAACAGGGAGCATGCCGCCTGCCGCCAATGCTGCGGAAAATGTTACTCCATGCTGTTCTGCAATGGCAACATCAAAAAATCGATCCGGCAATTCCTGACGGAAAGGAGACAATCCTGTACCGCTTGCCATGGCTGCGGTAATAGCGCAGATACGGCTATCCTTCTTCGCAAGAGAAAGCAATTTTCTGCCAAATACAGCTGAATAATCCGGCTTTCCACTTTTTCCTACAGGCGCGCCTGTTTTTAAATCAAACGATCCCGTGCCATGGAATCCGGAAGGGTCCTTTTCTGCCGGTCCATAACCTTTTCCTTTTACCGTTTTCACATGGATTAAAATAGGTCCATGCATTTTTTTCACTTGTGTAAATACGTTAATGAGAGAATCCAAATCATGACCATTCACTGGACCAATATAACGGAATCCCAAAGCTTCAAAAAGTCCGCTTTCTTTGATCAAAACGGACTTCGCACTATCTTTCACACGGTCCAAAAATTGATAGGTTGCTTCGCCTACACCAGGCACATTTTTTACCTGACGGATCTTATTTTTCATCTCCTGGTATCCATCGCTCACCCGCAGTTTACTCAGATACTCACTCAACGCACCCACATTGGTATCGATAGACATTTCATTGTCGTTTAAAATAACAATTAAATCCGTATTTTCTCTGCCTGCGTGATTTAACGCTTCATAAGCCAAGCCGCCGGTAATGGAACCATCCCCGATTACCGCTAATACAGAATAGTGTTCGTGCTTCAAGTCTCTTGCCTTCGCTAAGCCAAATGCCGCAGAAATAGATGTGGCGCTGTGCCCAGTGGCAAAAGGATCACAGGGGCTTTCATGAGGCTTTGGGAATCCGCTGATACCATCCAGCTGGCGCAGTGTATGGAACTCGTCCCGTCTACCTGTTAATATCTTATGAATATACGTCTGATGTCCTACATCCCAAACAATTTTATCCTTTGGCAGGTTAAAACAATATTCCAAGGCAATGGTTAATTCCACCACGCCTAAGTTAGAAGCCACATGTCCGCCCGTTTTTGAAACGTTTTTCAGCAAAAATTTACGCAATTCCTTCGGCAATGCGTATAATTCTTTTTTGGATAATTTCTTGATATCATCAGGAGAATTTATCTGCTGTAAAATTCCACTCATTTTTATCACCTATCATTCTATAGAAGCCGCCGTATCAAAACGTACGGCAAGCCAAATTCTGAATCATTTTCACCAGAAATTCTGTCCCGCAGCCACTTTCCTTCAGCTGCGCAATAGCTGCTTGGGAAAGTTCCTTAGCAATAGCAATAGATTTCTCTACGCCGAACAATGTCACATATGTGGTTTTCTCATTTTTTTCATCACTAAAAACGGGTTTGCCAATGGTTTCTTCCGTACCGGTTACATCCAGCACATCATCCATAATTTGGAATGCAAGTCCCATTTTTTCACCAGCTGTACCAAAACAAGCCGCTGTTTTCGCATCTGCTCCGCCCAAAAATGCGCCAGACTCCATGGCTGCCCGTAACATTGCCGCTGTTTTATTCAAATGAATATAGTTTAACGTATCTTGGTCTAAAGGAGTACCTTCTAAATATACATCTGCCGCCTGACCAGCCACCATACCATAAACACCGGCACCGTGGGCAATGGTCCGCATAGCATATGCCTTTGCCGCAGTAGGATTTTTCGCAAGGGCATCGCTCATCACTTCAAAGGCGTGGTGTAATAATCCATCACCCGCAAGAATTGCCATATCCTCGCCATATACCTTATGGTTAGTCAATCTGCCGCGGCGGTAGTCATCATTGTCCATAGCAGGCAAATCATCATGAATTAAGGAATAAGTATGGATCATTTCCATAGCGCATGCAAAGGCAATCGCATCTTCTATCTTGCCGCCTAAAGCCTCGCAGGATGCTAAAAGCAAAACCGGACGCACCCGTTTTCCTCCGGCAAACACACTATAGCGCATTGCTTCATATAATTTGGGCGGCAACGTTTCCTGTTCGGGTAAATACCTTTCCAATCCTTCTTCCGTAGCCGCAATATATGCTTTCCACTGCTGGTCAAAATTCATGATTCCGCCTCCTCGGCACGAAAAGGCGCTTCTGTCAAAACGCCTTCCTTTTCTTCCATAATCAAAACTGCACCTTCCGCTTCTGCCAGTTTTTCCTGACAAAAGGCACGTAGAGCCAGTCCTTCCTGATATAACGACACACTCTTTTCCAAAGAAACTTCCGTTTCCTCCAGTTGGCATGCAATTTCTTCCAAGCGCTCCATTGCTGTCTCAAAGGTCTGTTTCTTTTTCGTCATAAACCCTCTCGCTCCTTTTTGTTACGGTACTATCCAAAAAACCATCCCGCAGCCGCAGCCGCAATGTATCTCCTACAGCTACCTGTGCAACAGAAGAAACGGTATGTCCCTGCCTATCTGTTGCGACCAAATATCCACGTTCTAGCAAGCCTAACGGCGATGCAGCTCCAATGCGATCACAAAGATGAGAAAATTGTTGTGCTTTCTGCGTTAAAGAAAAACGAACAGCTTTCTGCATTTTTTCCGTGGTCTGATCCAGCAAATCCCGTTTCTGTGCAATCAGTTTCTCCGGTTTAAATTCCGGCAGGTTTGCAAAACGCTGCTTCTTCTGTGTAAGATGGACTTGAAATGCCCGTTTCATTCGCTGGGATAATCGTTCAAAGTCATGAATCAGACTGGAACGATCTGCTGTAGCAATTTCAGCCGCAGCGGAAGGAGTGGGTGCCCGCATATCCGAAACAAAATCTGCAATGGTAAAATCTGTTTCATGTCCTACTGCGGAGATCACTGGTATTTCTGAAGCAAAAATGGCTCTTGCCACCATTTCCTCATTAAATGCCCATAAATCCTCCATGGAACCGCCGCCCCGTCCCAAAATAATCACATCCGCTTTTCCCCAGCGATTTACTGCCTTTAATGCCCGTACCAAATCTTCTTTGGCATCATTTCCCTGCACCAAAGACGGGAAAAGTACCAATTTCACGGCAGGATCTCTACGCTTTGCCACATGAATGATATCCCGCACCGCCGCTCCCGTAGGAGAGGTGATAATGGCAATGGTTGCTGGATGTTTGGGCAGTTCCCGTTTCATGTCTGCATCAAACAAACCTTCTGCTGCAAGACGTTCTTTTGTTTGCTCAAAAGCAAACTGCAGCGCGCCAATCCCGATGGGCTCTACAAATTCTGCATAAAGCTGATACTGCCCTGTTTTTTCATAAATAGAAATACGACCGCACACAATCACATCTTGTCCATTTTCCAGAGAAAAAGGCAATGCGGCGGCATCTGCGGCAAACATCATGCACTGGATCGCAGCTCTGGCATCTTTCAATGTAAAATAAAGATGTCCGGATGAGTGCTCTTTAAAATTCGAAATCTCACCTTTCACCAAAAGACTGCTTAATATCAAATCCTGATTAAATAAATTCTTGATATAGGATGTTATCTGGGCAACGGAAAATACTTTTGGTTCCAAATTCAGTCCCATAGTTACGCTTCTTTCCGCTCGTTCTGGGCAATCTTACCTAAAATACCATTGATAAAAGAAGGTGCTTCATCTGAGCTGAATTCCTTCGCCAATTCCACTGCCTCATTGATGGACACACCAATGGGTGTTTCTAAATCATAAAGCAGTTCATAGACCGCCAAGCGGAGAATGGTCAAATCCACCTTGTTCATTCTGTTGATGTCCCATCTTTTCGCATAACGGTTAATCAGTGTATCAATCTGATCCAAATGCGCTTCCACACCCGCGATACGTTCTTCCGCAAAAGTTTTTTCTTCTGCTGTTGCCGGACGCTCTGCATCCTCATAAAACAGTTCCTTTACCTCTTCCTGCTCTTCCGCGGGATGAAAATCCATGGAAAACAGCAGCAGGAATGCATTTTTTCTTGCATTTCTTCGGCTCATTTCTTTCCTCCGTAAATCCTTTGAAAAATGTAGGAATACCACCTATTTCTCTAAAAAACAGGTGGTATCCATCTCTGTTATGATTATTCTTCTTCTGCTGCTTTTTCAACCGTTTCTTTCACAATACCAGTTACATTAATGTCTACCGCTGTAACTGCTAAACCAGTCATTGTTTCAACCGCAGACTTTACCTTTTCCTGAATACCTTCTGCTGCCATCTGCACTTTTGTACCGAAAATCACAACGACATCCAATTCTAAAGCAACGCAATTTTCTTCTCTTGTTACCTTAACGCATTTTGTCTGTGTTTTTTTACCAAACGTAATCTTTTTTGCAGGATTTACTACAACGCCTTCCACCTCGGCTGCCGCGGTCGTAGCGATTACCGCAATTACCTCATCGGAAATCTGAATCTGACCTGCTGCTTTATTCTCATTCATTTCATATCCCTCCTATGTCAGGCATATATTGACTGATCTCATAGATTATACGATACGAACAGATGCTTCTATTCGCATGATTATAGACAGTATAACAGAATCTTTTACTTTTTGCAAATTATTATGCAGTCTTTTATGTATATTTTTCACCGAAACTTTTACTTTTATGAGTGCAAAAAAGCCCTGCTACATCCGCAGGGCTTTCATACAGCCTGATTATTTCGTCTTTAATGTACTGATACGCAACTGATCTTTATTATAGCCCGTTTTGCGTGTCACAATATCTTCAATCTGTGCTACCTGCTGATCTGTCAGTTCAGAGGCATCTACCACCACATCTACCGTCTCATCATCAATTCTGACATATGCCTGACCAAAGCCCTTTGCCTCAATCATGGCTTCCGCCGCACTTTCTTTTTCAATGCGGTCCTGAATGGTTAACAGGCTTTCACTGCAGCGGTCCTTCTGTTCTGCGGATAGAGACGCGTTATTGAGCATTTCATTGAGCATTTCTTCCTGCTTTGCACGAGACTGCTCCCGATCCAGTTTCGCTTCCGCAAAATACTGGCTGGCATCCACTGTTTCTGTCTGTGCGGAATTTACATACAAAGCAGCCCCATCTCCCGTTGTCTCTGCCACTTCTGCTGTAATGGGATCGAAAACAGCTTCTTCCATATCATCCGGCAAGGTTGCATAATCATCCAACAGAGCAACATCGTCTCCTTCTTCCTGCAACGAAAGGGCATTTTGTGTACCGGAAGCAACCTTACTCTCCTGAAAATTCAGATACCCTGCCACCGCAACCATCACCGCCAGCGCGGTTACCACCACTTGATTTCTTCTCATAGAAAACATAACCTTTTTTCCTCCTTACTGTTTTTGAAGTACGACGATCTTATGTGCCGGCACGGAAAATAGGGCCGATGCCGCAGAAGAAAGCGCCGTTTGCACTACGGGATTGCTGCCGCCGGAAGATAATATGACAATGCCTTCTATTTCCGGCGCGGTCTCCGATAACAAAATAGGTTCTTCCTTTCCTGTCACCCCTTCCGCCAGAACAATGGTAGTTTCCTGCTTTTGAGCAGTATTGCCATCCCGTTCTGTTTTTTCTTCCATTGCCAGTTCTTTTTGCCCGCTGGTACGATAAGTAATCATCACTTGGACTTCTCCTGCACCCTCCACTTGAGAGAGAAGAGTTGCCAGTCTTGTTTCCAGCTCCTGCTCCCGCTGGGAGTAGAAGGATACTTCCTCTGCTTCACCGTCTTGCTGCTGTAATTGTGCTTCCTCTTTTGAACCATTGCCAAAAGATAAAAACAAAAAACCAACGGCAATTAACAGTAAAAATAGGTATTTCCGCTCAGAAAGAATCAAAGACACCCATGGTTGCTTTTCGCCCATAATCCTCCTCCTTTCCTATTTTTTTGTGAATCGTTACCTTATGAGGAAACGCCGGAAGCAATATATGCATGCCGAAAAAATCGAAAAGTGTGGGGTATTGCTGACTAAATCGCTCCCAAAGCGCAAATGCCGGCTGCAAAATAACGCTTAGCAGCAGCAATGCCAGAAGCGGACGAAAATATGCAATGTATCCATGTTCTTTCTGTGGCAACAGCATCTCCAGCATGGCAGAAAACAAAGTCATGACCGTGATAGTCTTTATATATGCCGTAAAGACATCGAACATTCCTCCCACCTCTTTCTTTCAAAGTTCTCCCAGCAACAGCAGGGAAGAAAAGAAAAATAAACCGTCTGTTAAAAATACAAGCCCCATCAAAATTGCAATATGATCAGCCAAAGCAGTAATACAGTTAGTCAGTCTTTCTTCGCCAAAAGGCTCTGCAAACGCTGCTGTCAGCCGCAAAAGCAAAATCAACAGCCCTAATTTGCATAAAAAAGGCAAACCATATAGAAATAGCAATAACACAGCGCCACTGAGCACACCGCTGCGCAGTGCAGAGACCATAGCTGCGGCGCTTTCCACTGCACCACTGAGTACATCCCCCACAACAGGAACTGCGCCCACTGCAATTTTCGCTGCTTTTACAGCCAAAGCACCCAATGCGCCTCCGCCAATTTTCTGCAATGACAGCAGTAATAAAAAGATGTAAGCGGCATATTTCATCCCATGGCGCAGACAACTTTTAAACAGTGCACAAAACTGCTGCAGCAAAGGTTTTTCTGGCAAGCAATTCACCATCTCTAAGGTTAAGGAAAGACTCAATAGCGGCAGAGCATATTTTTCTGAAAACGCGGATAAGATATTCGCCGCTCCAATGACTGTACCGCCCATAAGCATGGTTTTTCCCACCTCTCCAGAGGATGCAGACAGGGTAAAAAATGCGGGCAGCATGGCGCGAAAGGCAGTTAATATATGTCCAATCCGCTCTCCTGCTTCACTTGCCAATAAGGTAAAAAGCCTTAAAAATATAGTTACCAAAACACAGTAGCAAATAAAAAAACCTAATTCTTCCGTACTTTTGTCCAAGGCAGTATCACTGACACAGCGTAATAAAGCCGCCAACAAAATTAAAAAGAAAGCCTGCCCTAAAATAGCCCTTTCTTCGCTCCAGTCCGGTATGACCATCTGCAAAATACGGTCTTTCCAATCCTGCAGCCAACTTTCTCCATCATCCAGAAGGATCTCCTGTGTTGTTTCTGTTAACGTATCCATTCCCATTTGGCTTAACGCTTCATCCGCCTCTTGCAAATTAACTTCTTCCAGTATTTCCTGCATCTGTGCTTGTTCTGTTTCCTGGTCCATGGCATAGCAGCAGACGGGCTGGAGAAACAGCAGCGACAGAACCCAGCATAATCGTAAACGTCTCATTTCTTTTCTCCTATGTCAATGTGGTGATAACAGACAATACTTCCTGTAAAATAGGAACCGCTGCTGAAAGTATGAGTATTTTCCCTGCTAATTCCACTTTTTGTCCAATGGCTTGCTCTCCCGTATCCTTACACAATTGCGCAGAAAAATGTGTAAGATAGGCAGTGGCAACACATTTGAGCACAATTTGAATAAATTCATTTTCCACTCCTGCCGCCTGGGCAATGGATAACAATAAATCCTGAATCTCGCCCAATGGCTGTAAAAGCTGCCAAAGTATCAAAAGGACTGCGGCCAATGCGGACAAAAGGGCAAACATAGGCATATCTTTTTTCAAAAAAAGGCTGACAAAAACTCCAATCAATGCAAATCCTATGATCTGTTCCATACCATCACCCCATTTTTATAGGTGAAACATGCTTTGCATGGTCTCAAACAATGCACTGATATACCCTATCATCCAATACAGCACTACGACTAACCCTGCCAGAGTTGTCATCATCGCCTGTTCCTCTCGTCCTGCACGGATTAGAACCTGATTCAATACAGCCACTAAAATGCCAACTGCCGCAATCCGATAAATGATCTCCACATCCATGTGCTTCTCTCCCTACAGTAAAAATATGACCATAAACAATCCGCCCATTACGCCAAAACCAGGATAAAGTCTATGATTGTCTGCCAATTTTTGTCGCAGTTGTTCTGTGCGTTTTTCCAGCATGGTCAAGAATAATTCCGTTTCTGCTTGTCTTTCTTTTCTGCTGGGTGCCACAAAAAAACGGCGGAAGGTATATAAAAATTCCAAATCCTCCCTGGAAAAAACCGTGTTTTCCCGTTTCCAGCCTTCTTCCCAAAGATCCGCCAAGTCCCCATGCCCCTCCTGCGCCATGCGTTGGGCACAATAAGCAAAGACACGTCCCGTCTGTCCATCTATATGTACTGCTAAATCCGAAAAGACAGCCTGCATAGGCAGCGCCAAATGGCTGATTTCTTCTTTCATCAAAGAAAACGCAGCAATCAAACGTTCCCATTCTTTTAACCGATGCTGCAGCATCATAAGATAGGAAAAGCCACTCCAGGTACAGCCGGCAAAAATCAGACCTAATCCGATCCATTTCATTTGTTTCACCACCTATTTTCCACTTTTCCTAAAAAAGATAATTTTCCATCGTATACCTGATATTCTGTACGGTGCAGCAGCACAATGCGGGAAAAAGCTTCCTGTTGCGCCAAAGCGTGGAGCAGAGGTCTTTGTTCATAATCCTGCAAGGAATTGGCATGGGCTGTGCAAAACAGTGTTACACCGCCAAAGACGGCGTCTAGGAGTGCCTTGCGTTCTGCTTCTGCCCCAATTTCATCCACTGCCAAAATCTGCGGTCCCATGGTGCGCAAAGCAAGCATCATGGCTTCCTCTTTTGGATAATTTTCCAATACGTCTGCGTGATCCCCCAAAGATAAGATTCCTCCACCGCTTAACTCTCCTCTTTCATCGATTACCACAGCGGATTGAGCAGTTTTGCCGCTTTGACAAATGAGATCCCGCAGCAACGTAGTTTTTCCTTCTCCCGGAGGCGACAGCAACAAGGTACTATGAAAACTTTCATCCTCTTTTTTCAAATAAGGAAGCAATGTTGAACTGCATCCTGGATGCTCCGCAGCAATACGGATGCAGCAGCTGCGGATGGGAACCAAAGTTTTGACTTGTCCATCTACCACCGCTGCCCGACCGCACAGCCCGATTCTATGCCCACCCGCAGCAGTCAGATAACACTGACACACTTCGTTTTCGTAAGAATAGAGAGACTCACCAGCTACTCTACCTAAAAATGTATTGATTTGCTGTTCTGTGACGCAGTGAAGCATTTTTTGCTCATCATTCTTTTTTAGAAATACGGATAATGGAACTTCCTTTCCAAAACGTTTCAAAAAAATCGGCTTGTCCGCTCGCATGCGGATTTCCTCAATTTGTTGTATTTCCAAGAACTGTGTAGAGAATATTCTGCAAAATGGTTCTGGAAAAGCATTCCGAATCCATTCCCATCCTTTGATCATATTTTCACCTCCTGCAACCACTATATGTGCTTGTACGAAATTTATAACCAAAAAAACTATTGAAAATTTCACATTTTGTGATATATTATGTTGTAACGCAAACTTTTATGTTGAATACCACTGGAAAGGACTGTATGGAATGTATCGTATTCTGTTTTTATTCGGAGATGCCACAACGCTGCAATATTTAGAAAAAGCGACTGCGCCGTTAAAAAAATACGCTTGGCAGCTTTGTAGTAAAACTGCAGAAGCCGAGGAACTGCTTTTGTCCAATACATTTCATTTCATTGTGGTATACCCGGACGAAAAAAAGAAAAAGTTATTTTTGCCGGGTGAGATGTTTGACCGCTTATTGGAAACCCAGCAATGCCCGGTTTTATTTCTCAATCCCGGCAAGTTTTCTCTTTTTCATACGATTCCAAAAAGAGCGTTATATGAGGAGTTAGAATTTCCTTTTTCGCGAGCGGATACGAAAATGTTGCACCATTTTTTTAAGTTATATGAGCATGTCTTATCATATTGTGCCAGTTGTGACTTGCCATGTTTTCTTACGGAAACACACAGTTATTACCTAGAGGTTCCTTATCAGGAAATATTGTATTTTGAGGCAAAAGGTAGATATTCTTTACTCAGGACATTACATGGTCAATTTTATCTGCCCATTCCTTTTCGACAATTACAAATTGATCTGGAGAACACCTGTATGATTCGTACCCACCGCTCTTTTTTTATCAACCCGTATCATATTGATCGGATCAATAAAGGACAGTTGCCATGGATTGTTTCTTTTCGCGGCTGTTCGGATCAAGCAATGATCAGCAGAAAATATTATCAAGAAGTAGCAAAAAAACTAAATGAACTAGTCAAAAAAGACTGCATGGTGAAACCTCAATGATTCTATCTTTAAAAAATTACGATACCTTCTGCAATAAAAAAGGACTTATCCCCTATACAGATAAGCCCTTTTTCTTATGGTTTAATAGAGTAATCTACTGTCTGGCACATCCTCAATAGTACCATCCGCCCGCTGAATACGGGTAACTGCCTCCGCTGCATCTGCCAGCGCATAAGGGGATGCTAAATACTGTTCCAACACCGCTACCTGCTCCCCTGTTTGCCGATCTGTTGCCTCCGCTAAAATAAACCTTCCCCATTTATCAGACCAACGGTAAATGCTAATAATCTGCCGCTCTGATTTTTCTGTAAATTCTCCGTCTTCCGGCTGATTGTCATTGATAGCCATACCGTCAGGTCCTTCTGAATACGTTTGATTACGCTCTACGCTCAATACCGGAGAAGCGCCCAACAGCCAATTTAATTCTGTGTTTTCCTCTACCTTTTTCCAGTTACTTTCATCTTGAATATCGGTTTGATTCC
Organism: uncultured Lachnospiraceae bacterium; assembly: GCA_944381395.1. Lineage (GTDB taxonomy): Bacteria > Bacillota > Clostridia > Lachnospirales > Anaerotignaceae > CALWRB01. Next base: position 10,407 of record CALWKY010000083.1, on the reverse strand, counting down.
AAATCTCATTCCAAAGGGCACGGATTCGTTCGGATGTGGTCAACACATTTCGGAATGTGCCATCATCCTCATAAACATATCCCCGTAATAGCTCATTTTCCTCATATGCCCCAATATTTTGATTATGGCTATCCTGCACCACGATCATATTCTTTCCCAACGCCGGAACGGGTATAAAAGAAAGTTTACTAATATTACCAAATCGACCTACATTACCCACATATGTATATGCATTGCCATCTGGGGTATAAGCAGCAACTACAGTATTATTCTTACCAAAATCTACTACCACCAGCACATCCTCATCCGTTTCGCCTATGACGTCACCAAAATAAACTGTCACGTTTTCAGCATCTGCCAAGTCATATGTCTCTCCGGTATCATCCAAAACCCGCTTCGCCAGCATCTTTTGATCTGCCTCACTAATAGGTTGCTCTAATTGAGTGGTCGTAATTTGCTCCGTCATTGCTTTAATTTTAGCAGCAGAACCATAAAAAAGCACTGCGCCGATCATAAATATAATCCACTTTTTTCGCTTCATATACATTCCTTCCCTACGCCAGAGTGTCCGTTCCCTGTATTTTATGCGCAGAGAAAACAAAAGATGCCTCCCGCCAAAACTTGACGAGAGACATCTGAAAATGAACCAATTCCAATCAAATTATTTATTGATTACCAATTTCTGACCAACATAGATTCTATCAGGATCTGCAATCTGGTCTTTATTATCCTCATAGATATTTACCCACAAAGAACCTTTGCCCAGCTGCTCTGCTGCGATCTTCCACAGGCTATCGCCCTTTACTACACTGTAAAGAATAGGTTCAACCTTTTCTTCTTCCGGAACGGTAGGGGTTTCAGGCTCTGCCGGTTCTGTAGGCTCTACAGGAGTTTCAGGTTCTGCCGGTTCTGTAGGCTCTACAGGTTCATTGATAATGGTAATTCTGCCAGCGCTCTGCGCATATTCCTGACCAATAACACCATCCATAGAGTCCACATAAGAAATCAATGCTTCTGCATCTACAATACCAGTATCTTCCACTTCACCACGGGTCAAAGCATAATAGGTATCGCCGCCTTCTGCCTGGAAGCTATTTACAACGATGGTATAGGTTGCAGCAGGATCAAATGCTTCGCCACCAACGCTTTCAATGGTTACACGGCTGCCGGGAGCTGCGGGTGCGTAATATGTAGATTCGGGATACTGCTCACCATTCTGATATTCTACACCAGCATTCAATGTAAATTCAATACCAGCTACCTGAGGGAATCCACCCAGTGCAGCAGGTGTACAGAAAGTAGAAGCTTCCAATACTTCCAGCAATTCAGCACCAGAAATCGTTACCAATGCCAAAGTATTGCCATAAGGGAATACAGTATAAAGGGTATTCATGGAAATATCGCCAGCAGGAATAGAAGCGCGGATACCTCCACCATTTGCAATGGCGCCTACTACATTCAGATCCATTTCATGTTCCTGTGCATATTTCTTACCTGCATACAAGTAAGCATCTGCAGAGAAATCGCCCAGATTAGTTTCCATCGTACGTACACCAGGATCTTTATTGCCATCCAAATCTACTTCTGTTTTAGCAAAAATGCCAGAGTAATACGCATCTACTGTTGCCTTATCTTCTGCTACCAATGCCGCTACATCTGCATCAACTTCGCCATTGAGCATGGTGTTTACATCTGCGCAAGAGATCAATTTTGCAGTGGTGCCGTTTTCATCTACTACAACAGTACCAATATTGCTCAGGTAGCTGCCAGTACTAACGATAAGGATATCATTAACCACTTCACCGCCATCCATAACCGTATGGCTATGACCATCGATAATCAGATCCAGACCGGTAACCGCATTAGCTAAATCATAAGAACGTCTGCCAATACTTTCATCGTCTACACCCAAGTGGGTCAAAGCAATGATGTAATCGCAGCCTTCTGCCTTCAGTGCATCGATCTGCTGCTGAGCTACTTCAAACATTTCTTCGCCATCCAGGAAAGATACATCCTTTACATTGCTGGGAGCTGCCTTGGTCTGTGTTTCAGCAGTATCCAAGCCGAATACACCGATTTTCATGCCGCCAGCTTCAAAGGTGGTTCTGTCGCCAAAATAAGGTGTAGAAGTATTTTTCTTTACAATATTAGCTGCCAGAGTCTGCACACCGCCAGCCTGCAGTATTTCTGCGTTGTCCTTTAGCGCATCAAATGTAAAATCAAATTCGTGGTTACCAAATGTAACCGCATCATAACCTGCCGCTGCTAAATATTCCGCAGCCGCCAATCCTTTGCTGTGGTTAACCAAAGTAGTGCCCTGAGAGAAGTCTCCCGCATCAAAGAGCAGTACATCTGCGCCTTGTGCTTCGTAATAATCCTTCATAGCTGCTACACCAGCAATGCCGATAGAAGATTCTGTGGTTTCATAATAACCATGCATATCGTTGGTATGCAGGATAACCAATTTCCCATCCATTTCGCCCGCTGCCATAACGGGAACGGATAGACCCAGAATCATGGTTAGAGTCAGCACCATTGAAAGTACTTTTCTCATTCGTTTCATTTACGTTCCTCCTTTTTCACTTGCTCCATAAAATAAAAAGAAATGAAAGTATTTCTTGTTTCTATATTACCATAAGAAGAAAAAAAAGCAAATCATTTTTCAACATTTTTAACAACTTTTTCTACATTTTGCAACATTTTTCGTAAATTTTTCTTAAACGCAAAAAAACACCTCCTTTGTAAACAGGAGGTATTTTTCATCAAAATGATTTGGTTATCGGATGGTTAAAGGAAAACCTATCTTCTTTTGTACCTTATCCAAGGTACGGTTTGCAATTCTTTCTGCCTTCTGGGCGCCTTCTTTGATGATAGCATCCAAATAGTCTTTATTATTCTGCAAATCCTTAAAGTTCTTCTGGATAGGTTCCAGTTTTGCTACAACGGCTTCACCGACTGCATTTTTAAACGCACCATAGCCTACGCCAGCAAACTCTTTTTCTGCTTCCGCAATGGTTTTACCTGTAACGCCGCTATAAATGCTCAGCAAATTAGAGATGCCAGGTTTTTCTTCTGCGAAACGCACCTCGTTTTCGGAGTCAGTTACCGCACGTTTCACTTTATTCATAATAACAGCAGGATCGTCCAAAATGGCAATGGTATTGTTTTTATTTTCATCAGATTTACTCATCTTTTTCGTAGGATCCTGCAATGCCATAACCCGAGCGCCCACTTTTCCGATATAAGCTTCCGGAATTCTAAAGGTCTCACCATACAGACCGTTGAAACGCTCCCCAATGTCTCTGGTAATTTCCAAGTGTTGTCTCTGGTCTTCCCCTACGGGAACCAAGTCCGTCTGATACAACAAAATATCTGCCGCCATCAGGCTGGGGTAGGTAAATAATCCGGCATTGATATTATCCGCATGTTTTGCAGATTTATCTTTGAACTGAGTCATACGGCTTAATTCGCCCATGTAGGTATAGCAGTCCAAAATCCATCCCAGCTGGGCATGCGCCGGTACATGGGACTGATAATAGATAATGTTCTTTTCCGGATCCAGTCCTACCGCAATAAACTGCGTAATCAGATCACGGCAGCGTTTTCTCAATTCAGCAGGATCCTGTCTTACGGTAATAGCATGCATATTCGCAACGCAGAAAATACAGTCGTATTCTTCCTGCATCTGATTCCAATTGTTCAATGCCCCTAAAAAATTGCCCAGTGTAATCATACCAGAAGGCTGCATGGCACTATATATTCTCTTCTTTTCTTGTGTTTCCATTGCTCTCTCTCACTCCTTCTCATCTCATAACTAAAAAAATCTATAACCCAAAGTATACTATGTACCAATGGTTTTTTCAAGAAAAAAGAATAAAAAAGACGGATACATTTCCGTATCCGTCTGATGCGTTTCCTTACTTCTTTTCTCTATATTCTGTTTCAATTACGCCATCATCTTCTGGGATAATAATGGCACAAAGAATATAAGCTACCAAACCTAAGAAACCCGCACCCAAAGCAATGCTGCCCAAAGCCCAAATAATACGAACAATGGTAGGATCAATGGCAAAATATTCTGCAATGCCGGCGCATACACCGCAAACCATGACATTCTGTCTAGAACGGTATAATCTTTTCTGCATAATAACAACTCCTTTTTTACTTATAACAAATATCCTATTTTTATGATTCTTCTTCCTGCGGCTGGGAAAGCATCTTCCGCTCCGCAAAACTAAAGAAAGTCTCATCACTTACAATAATATGATCAAACAGTGCAATTCCAATCATCCGCAATACCTTCCGGATTTGTTCCGTATTTTGTACATCTGAGAAAGAAGGTCTGCAGGCACCGCCGGGATGGTTATGTGCCAGAATAACGCCAGTAGCTTGGTACTTTAATGCCTGCTCTACAATCGTTCTGGGATAAAATGCCGCTTCCGTTACAGTACCTTCTCCCAGACATACAATTTTACGCACACGGCTTTTGGCGTCCAAACAAATCAGATAATTTCTTTCATAGTTTCTGCCGGAAAGCAGACTCATCGCCAATTCTCCTGCCTTTTGTACAGAGTCAATCACAGGTTTTTCTCCCAATTTTGCAGACGCTGTCCTACGGCGAAATTCCTTTTGCAGCGCCAACTGTACGGCAGCTGCTTCACACAAACCGCACCGGGACATCAAATCTTCTGCACCCGCTTCCAACACTTCTGTTAAAGAACCGAATTCATTCAGCAGTATATGGGCTAGTTTATTCGTATCTTTCATGGGAATGGCACCATAAAGATACATTTCCAGCAATTCATGATCGGCAAAAGAGGATGTGCCTTCCTCCAGAAAGCGTTTTCTCATTCTTGCTCTATGTCCTTTATGGATCCCATCACTCATATTCTCTCTCCAACTCCGCTGTCAAAAGGGAAAATCTTCCTTCGTAAATTTCCTGTAAAAGTGTATCCAATCGTTTCAGTGCCATCTGCGCTTCCTTCGCGGTGATAGAACCATCTTCCAGACATTCCGCAATTTCATCCAAATCCAGCACACGTACTGATTGATCTGGCATGACTACAACATCTGCCAGCAGATCGGAAAAGATATAACGGTTTTCTTCTGCTTGATATTCCGTTTCAATCATATCGCAGTAATAGCAATACAGGGTTCCATCATCCTGTAAAAACTTACTGATTTTCCAGCCTTTTTTCAAAAAATAGCAGGAAACGCCATTGGAAAAGTTCTTTTTCGGACGAAATACCTTCCATTTGGTGATAATTTTTTCTTCATCCTGGTACAACAGGATATCATCTTTCAGCTCCACCTCTTCCGGCGGTACAAATCTTTTACGGATTAACTGCGGTGTATCCATGAGCAATGACACTTCCTTTCGCCTTTTGTCCTATCATAATACAAAATGACGAATGCCGCAATAGATTTTCATCTATGGAACACCTTTTCTACATTAGTCCAACAAATTGATTTGCGCCGGCAACTGGTTGTCTGTCTTGTCCTTTTCCCGGATATAATGACCGCTGGAAGGAATCTTTGAACCGCGGTAATACTCTCGGTCCTCAGACTGAAAGTCTTCCGCCCGATAAGCTTTCGTTACCTTACTGTTTTTCGTCAACTTAAATACCTGTACACCCTGAGAAGACTTAGAAGCATTGAGAGGAATCAACTCTGTATGAATAAGGGTTGCTTTATCATAATTACGCAGCAGCACAATATCTTGTTCCTCATCCATCTTGAGAGCAAAAACCAAAGGGCTCTTATTGGAATAAGCGTTCACCAGTTTTTTCCGGTTTGCTTTTGTAGCATAGGAAGACAAGGATACTTTAGCCGCCTTTCCATTTTCAAAGACAAACAGCATACTGCCACTATAATCCAGCGTTGTAGTCATATAAATGATCTTTTCCTCCGCTTCCATCCCCAATAAGTTGGGCAGATAATCACCCAAAGCGCTGGTTTTTGTTTCTGCCAGTTCATGGGCACGACATTTATAGAGGTTAAACTGGTCGGAGAAAAAGAGGATATCAGAACGATTGGTGCATTCTTCTTCCCAAAGGATTTCATCTTCTTCCTTCATTTTATGCTCACCGGCAAAACGAAGAGACTGAAGGGTAATCTTTTTAAAATAATTATCCCGGCTCAGGAATACTTTGATGCCGTAGTCCTCGATCATTTCCTCCTTAGACAAAGAAACAATTTCTTCCGGCTGGATGATTTCCGTCTTTCGTTCCGCGCCGTAGTCCTTCTGCACCTGCTTTAACTGCTTGGTAATAACTCCACGCAGTTTGGCTTCGCTTTTCAAGGTAGCTTCGATGTCTGCCAGCTCTTTTTCCAGCGTTTCCATTTCTTCCAAGCGCTTCAGGATATACTCCTGGTTAATATTGCGCAGTTTCATGTCTGCGATATACTCCGCCTGCACCTCATCAATGCCAAAACCTTCCATCAAATTGGGCACAACCATGCTTTCCAGCTCTGTATGTCGGATAATATGAATGGCTTTATCGATATCCAGCAATATTTTTGCCAAACCTTCCAGCAAGTGCTTCTTTTCTGCTTTTTTCTGCTGGTCAAAGCGCAGCTGTCTGCGGATGGAATTGAGACGAAATTCTGTCCAATAATGGAGAATTCCTTTAATACCCAGTGTCATAGGTGTTCCATCTATGAGCACATTAAAGTTACAGCTGAAATTATCGCTCAAAGGTGTCAGTGTATAAAGCTTATTCATCAAAAGCTCTACATTCGTGCTCTTTTTCACATCAATGGCAATCTTCAGACCATTTAAGTCCGTCTCATCCCGGATATCGGTGACCTCTTTTATTTTGCCCGTTTTCACCAGCTGTATGACTTTATCAATGATGGTTTCGATATTGGTGCTATAAGGAATTTCATAAATCTCAATACAGTTATGCTTTTCATCAAAGCGGTACTTGGCACGCAGCTTAAAACCGCCTCTGCCCGTTTCATAAATTTTCTGGAATTCCTTTTCGTCATATACTACCTGACCGCCGGTGGAAAAGTCAGGACCTTTCAAATAATCTCCCATATTGGCATTTTCATCCTTCAGATATGCCATGGCAGCATCGCATACCTCTGAGAGGTTAAAGCTACAAATGCTGCTTGCCATACCTACGGCAATGCCCAGGTTAGGGTTTACCAGAATATTCGGAAAAGTTGTAGGTAGCAAAGTGGGTTCTTTCATCGTGCCATCGAAATTATCCACGAAATCTACTGTGTCCTTATCAATATCCCGGAAAATTTCCGCACAGACTTTTGCCAGTTTTACCTCCGTATAACGGGGCGCGGCATACGCCATATCTCTGGAATACTGCTTACCAAAGTTACCCTTTGAATCTACAAAAGGTAACAATAACGCACCATTGCCTTCCGTCAGACGCACCATGGTCTCATAAATAGCTGCATCGCCATGAGGGTTCAGCTTCATGGTTTGTCCTACCACGTTAGAGCTTTTGGTACGCTCTCCTTTTAACAGATTCATCAAATACATGGTATAGAGCAGTTTTCGGTGGGAAGGCTTAAACCCGTCAATCTCCGGTATGGCACGGGAGACGATGACACTCATGGCATAGGGCATATAGTTCAGGCGCAGCGTATCGGTAATCACCTGCTCCTGGATAAAGTTTTCTATCCGTTCTTCTGTTTCTTTTTTCTTTCTTGCCATCGGTCTTCACCTCTTTAGCTTAAATCGCTCAAATCCAAGTAATTATGCCCTTCTTGGGCGATATATTCTTTTCTGCCTGTCAGATTATCACCCAAAAGCAACTCAAACATCTCCTGCGTCTTGGCAATCTCATCGGGTGTTACCAAAATCAAGCGTCTGGTGGCAGGGTTCATAGTTGTTTCCCACATCATCTCCGGTTGGTTCTCACCCAATCCTTTAGAACGATTGATTTTTACTTTTCCCTTCAATTTTGACACAATATTTGCTTTTTCTGCATCAGAATAAGCGAAATACGTATTTTTTCCGTTAATAATTTCATATAACGGAGATTCCGCAATAAACACTTTCTTTTCCTCAATGAGGGTTGGAACCAGCCGATACAGCATAGTCAACAGCAGAGTACGGATCTGGAATCCATCTACATCTGCATCGGTACAGATAATAATCTTGCTCCAGCGCAGCTGGTCAATATCAAAGGAGTTTAGGCTGCTATTATGCTTAGACTTGATCTCTACACCACAGCCCAGCACTTTCAATAAGTCAATGATAATATCACTGCTGAAAATCCGGTTATAATCCGCTTTCAAACAGTTAAGGATTTTACCGCGAATGGGAATGATCGCCTGAAATTCCGCATCGCGACCCAGCTTACAGCTGCCCAGAGCGGAGTCACCCTCTACGATATAAATTTCTCTGCGGGTTACATCTTTGGAGCGGCAATTGACAAACTTCTCCACTCGGTTATTCATATCCAGATTGCCGGTAAGTTTTTTCCGGATATTCACACGGGTTTTTTCTGCTGTTTCCCGGCTGCGCTTATTGGCAAGGACCTGCGCCGCTATTTTATCCGCATCCAATTTATTCTCGATGAAATAAATTTCCAGCTCTTTTCGGAAAAAATCAGTCATCGCTTCTTGGATAAAGCGGTTATTGATGGATTTTTTCGTCTGGTTTTCGTAGCTGGTCATGGTGGAAAAAGAGTTAATAACCAAAATCAAACTGTCTTCCACGTCATTGAAGGTGATCTTCTTTTCATCTTTTTTATAAAGATTATTATTCTTAATATATTGGTCAATGGCATAGACAAAAGCATTGCGCACTGCCTTATCCGGCGCACCGCCATACTCCAAAAAACTGGAGTTATGGTAGTATTCCAGACGATTGACATAGTTATGGAAACAGAAGGCGGCTTCAAAGCGCAGTTTATACTCCGGTTTGTCTTCCCGGTCTCTGCCACTGGTTTCTGTTTTCAAATAATGGATGGCTGTTAAACCATTTTCTCCTGCAATCTCCTGCAAGTAATCCCGGATACCGTTTTCATACACATAGGTATATTCCGCATCACTTTCTTCATCATAAAGGATAAAAGTCAAGCCCGCATTGACCACTGCCTGTTTTTTCAGCACATCCTGGAAATATTCCAAAGGCACATGAATATCGGTAAACACTTCCAAATCCGGTTTCCAGCGAATAGTGGTACCGGTCATCCTTTTTTTGGTGGGTGTTTTCTTCAATCCGCCAATGTTTTCTCCTTTTTCAAAGTGCAGCTCATAGCACATGCCATCCCGGTAAATGGTTGCGTCCATATACTCGGAGGCATACTGGGTAGAACAAGTGCCCAAGCCATTGAGACCTAAGCTATACTCGTAGTTTTCTCCGCTATTATTGTTATACTTACCGCCGGCATACAGCTCACAGAAAACCAGTTCCCAGTTATACCGTTCTTCCTTGGCATTATAATCTACGGGAATGCCTCGACCATAGTCTTTCACGCAAATAGACTGGTCTTTATATCTGGTCACTTCGATCACATTGCCATAGCCCTCTCTGGCTTCGTCAATGGAATTAGAAAGGATTTCAAAAATAGCATGTTCGCACCCTTCCAGTCCATCAGAGCCAAAAATAACGCTGGGACGCAGACGTACCCGGTCTGCGCCTTTCAACGAAGTGATACTTTCATTATCATAAACTGTTTTCTTTCTGGATGTCATATCCTAACCTCTTATCTATTTCAAATTTCGTCTTCCGCTTCCATACTGTCATTTTCTAAGAAGCGTTCCGCTTTTTCTCCGTCCATACTTTCCACTTTTGCCAGTTTACGCTGGATCATATCAGAACGGGATTTCATGGAATCTGCCGTTTTCTGGGCTTCATCCAGTTTCTTCTGGACTTTTTCAATCAATTCCGTAAATTTGCCATACTGTGTTTTGACAGCACTTAAGGTTTTCAAAATATCCTGGGCATTTTTATTAACAGTTAAATACTTAAAGCCAATGGACAAACTATTCAGCAGTGCTGTAATGGTAGTAGGACCGGAAATCACAATGCGGTACTGCTTCTGGCACTCCTCCACTAAGCCGGGAATCCGTAGTACTTCCGAATACAGTCCCTCGGTAGGTAAAAACAAAATGGCAAAATCTGTGGTATCCGGCGGTGCCAAATACTTGTCCCGAATGGTCATTGCCTCACTCTTGATACGGTTTTTCAGCTCATTAGTGGCAATACGCAGTCCATCCGCATCTACCTGATCCGCGGCAGTCTGGATATGGTCATAAATATCAGCCGGGAATTTGGAGTCAATCGGCAGATAAATAAAGCCTCCTTTATTTTCTTTATCGGGAATCTTCACCGCAAACTCTACCCGATCGGCGGAGTTCTTTTTCGTTGCCACATTTTCTGCATACTGGCTCTTTTCCAAGGTTTCTGCCAGAATATTTCCCAACTGCACT
>CALWKY010000082.1 GCA_944381395.1 uncultured Lachnospiraceae bacterium | reverse complement strand
TATGTGGTATATTTCGCTCTTTATGATATAAATATACCACAAACATTGATGATAGTCAAGTCACTTCATACCAGCGCATAAATTATTTTTACGGAATAGCAGACTGCTGTCTATCAAATTCTTGTGTGTGTTACTTTATGGCACATGAGTATTATAACAGGGGATTTATGTAAATAGAGCGGTGGTTTTCCATCCATACATTGTTTTTCCATCCATACGAACAAGACTAAATTTCATGGAGAGATTCCCGCTCCTTAACATATTTTTGGTATATTGTGAGAAATTTTTAATGAAAATAAAAAAGCAGAGGCATTTTTCCGCCTCTGCCAAAATGAATGAAATTCTAGAAATATAAGGTTAAATCTGTTTCTCACATTTTTGCTGTAACGCTTTGAAAAGCCGGATATACGTTTCCACACCCGTCAACAGAATGGATTCATCAAAATTAAAACAGTGATTGTGCAGGGGATAAGTAAAGCCCTTTTCCTCGTTTCCAGCGCCTAAGAAGAAGAATAGACCAGGTCTGGCCTGCTGGAAGAGAGAGAAATCCTCTGCCAGCATATAAGGTTTTGCTTCCATAAAAGCGGAACCGGAAACATCTTTTAAGGTTTCCACCAAGAAAGGATCATTGTCCACTACCCGGTACATGTGGCGGAATTCCACATCGGCACTGCAGCCGTAGCCGGCAGCAATACCCTGGGCGACCATTTGTATCCGTTCTGTCATGGTGTCATATGCCGCGTCGCTGAATGCCCGCATGGTGCCTTCCAGCTGCACCCGGTCAGCAATGATATTGCAGGCTTCCCCGCCATGAACAGTACCAAAGGTCAGCACACCGCTGTCCAAGGGAGAAACGTTGCGGGACAAAATGGTGTGTAAGGCAGTGACCACATTGCCTGCTGCCAATACAGCGTCATTGCCCAGCTGCGGCATAGCGCCATGGGCGCTGGTACCATGGATGGTGATGGAAACTTCCCCGTTACGCGCCATCATGGCGCCAGGGCGGCTTGCCACCTTTCCCTGGGGCACATCGGGGAAGATGTGGCAGCCAATGATATATTTGACATGATACTTGTCCAGAATCCCAGTTTCCACCATCAGTTTGGCGCCGCCGGGACCCTCTTCCGCGGGCTGGAACAGGAGCAGTACATCTCCCGCCAGTTCTTCCGGATGACAGGAAAGATATTTCGCCAGACCTAAGAGCATGGCAGTATGTCCGTCATGTCCGCAGGCGTGCATTTTACCGGGATGCCGGGATTGAAAGGAAACGCCCGTTTCTTCTGTTACAGGCAGGGCATCAATATCTGCCCGGAATGCAATACAATCTGCTTTGTTCCTGCCGGGAAAGAAAACGGCTGTGCCGGTAGGCAGGCATTCTTCATAGGCAATGCCGTATTCTTCCAGCTTTTTACGAATGAAAGCGGCAGTTTCTACTTCTTCCATTCCTAATTCTGGTATTTGATGCAGTGCCCGGCGCAGGGCACGTAATTCTTCCAAAAGCGCTGCTTGTTCCATGAAAAAAATCCTTCTTTCTTTGGTATATTTTATGGAATGAATGAAATAATTTTCAGTGATTATACTTTTTACGAAAATTAAATTTACTTTTGTTCATTATAGCACGATATTTTTTTTCTGTCATTATATTTTTGAAAAAGGGCTGGAAAAAATGCGGTTTTCCGGTATAATAAATACAGTCGTAAAACACAGATAGAGATTAAAGGAGTGAATCCCATGGGAAATTATGACATGACTAATCCTTATGATATTGCAAGATATATCAAGGAAGCAAAGAAGAGCACATTGGTTAAGGTGCTGATTAACGGCGATCTTTCCGCTGTAAAGCCGGCAGAGGATGTAAAGATTTTTGGTACTGGTTCTTTCTGGACATTGGTAGGCGATTATGCTGCCGTACATGCCCTGATGGAAGCCAATGCAGATAAAATTACCGATAGCTATATGGAATCTGACCGCCGCAACTCTGCTATCCCTCAGGCGGATCTGACCCAGTATGATGCAAGAATTGAACCCGGTTCTTTCCTGCGTAATCCCGTACAGGTAGGCAAGGGCGCGGTTGTAATGATGGGCGCTATTATCAATACCGGCGCTGTCATCGGCGAAGGCACGATGATTGATATGAACGCGGTACTGGGTGCGAGAGCTACCGTAGGCAAGAACAGCCATATCGGTGCTGGCGCGGTGCTGGCAGGCGTATTGGAGCCCCCGTCCGCAACTCCGGTTATAATCGGTGACGGCGTACTGGTAGGCGCCAATGCGGTAGTGCTGGAAGGCGTACAGGTAGGCGACGGTGCGGTGGTTGCTGCTGGCGCGGTGGTAACAGAAAACGTACCTGCTGGTGCGGTAGTAGCCGGCTCTCCTGCAAAAATTGTGAAAATGCGGGATGAAAAGACCGACAGCAAAACACAGCTTCTGGATGATTTGAGAAAGTAAAGATGAAAAACGGCGGAGATGAAATCCGTCGTTTTTTTATGGGAAAAATATGGAAATACCCGGAAATATTGACAGTTCTCCTAGTTTTAGGGTATGATAACAAAAAGCATCTGTTTCGTATCGCAGAAAGGGGAAATGGCGGTGAAAAAGCATAAAAAAGCCGTAACGATACGAATGGTTTTTGTTCTTTGTATGGCGGTGCCTGTGATGGCGTCTGCCATGGGACGGGGATTTTTTGGCAGAACAGGAGAAACACACTGCCGTTATGTAACAAACACTTGCCCGAATGAGAACTGCCCCAATGGCGCAGACTGTGCGGCGGGTATCTGTACGAATGAAAACTGCCCTTACGGTGAAAACTGCCCCAATGGCGCAGACTGTGCGGCGGGTACTTGCCCGAATGAGAACTGTCCTTATGGAGAGAACTGTCCCAATGGCGTAAACTGCCCCGCGGGAAACTGTGTTTCCATGGGTGGTCACCACGGCAGACAAAATGGCTGCCATAACATGCGCTAAACGATGATCCAGGCAGGACACAGATGGATGAAAAAAGAAAAGTACCTGTAGAAAGCAGCTCTTCCTTCAGAAACCCTCTGTTCTATGGTTTTTTCGGAGAACTGCAGCGGCTGTCTTCCAAAGAAAATAACGCATCAAAAAGAAATAACCAGAATTCTTCCTGTGATGTGGATTCTGCGATATTTGTTTTCTTATGAAGCAGCCCCGAAACCCAGGTGCTTTTTCTGTTTTTATTTCTGGAAATGGTGAAATCCTTTTTATCCTATGCAGCAATAGGAAAAACTAGAGTCAAAGGAGAACGGGTATGAGAGAATCACTAAAATGGAGTGAGCGTATGCTGGTAGCCAGCATGCTCTTTGGAATGTTTTTTGGTGCGGGCAATTTGATTTTCCCCGTATATTTGGGACAAATGGCTGGCAGCAACGTATGGGCAGCAACCCTCGGCTTTTTAATTACCGGCGCAGGGCTGCCCCTACTGGGTGTGGCCGCATTGGGTATCAGCCGCAGCAGCGGTTTGATTGAATTAAGCCGGAAAATAGGTAAAAAGTATAGTGTTTTCTATACTTGCGCGCTGTATTTAACCATTGGTCCGTTTTTTGCGGTACCTCGCTGCGCCTCTGTTCCTTTTACAGTAGGGATTGCGCCGCTGTTTGGAGAAAAAAGCCAGGTACTGCCACTGGCTGTGTTTTCTTTTCTGTTTTTTGCCGTGGTGCTTCTGCTTTCTTTGAAGCCGGGGAAAATACTGACGTATATTGGTAAAATCTTAAACCCCACATTCTTAGTATTTTTAGGCTTTTTGATGATTACGGCGCTTTTAAATCCTATGGGCAGTGTTTCTGGCGTGGAACCTTTAGGAGACTATGCCCAGCACCCTTTTTTGAATGGCTTCTTGGAAGGCTATAATACAATGGACGCTCTTTGCGGACTGGCGTTTGGCATTATTGTGGTTGATTCCATCCGCTCTTTGGATGTGACGAAACCGGGTGCCATTGCGGTCAATACCATTCAGGCTGGATTTTTCAGCTGTTTATTGATGGGATTGATCTATTTGATGTTAACGGTCATTGGCACCCAAAGCCGCGGTTTGCTGCCCCTTTGCGAAAATGGCGGAGAAATGTTATGGCTCATTGCGGAACATTACTTTGGACGGGCCGGCGCTGTGCTTTTGACCATTACTGTAACACTGGCATGTTTAAAAACAGCAGTGGGACTGGTCAGCAGCAGCGCGGAGACATTTGTAAAACTTTTCCCCAGAGGACCGAAGTATGGCGTTTGGGTTTGGATTTTCTGTCTGGTATCTTTTGCCATTGCAAATCTGGGTCTGGATGCCATTATCGCGTACGCAAAGCCGGTACTGATGTTTTTGTATCCCTTAAGCATCGCATTGGTGCTGCTGTGCCTGTTCTCCCGCTTTTTTGGAGATGCCCGTTGTGTCTACCAATGGGTAATCGGCTGCACGCTGCTGGAAGTATTTTTTGAATTTTTTAAAGCATTGCCTGCACAAGCCATCAGCACATTACGTCTGGAAGGTGTTATTCGCCTGGCGGAGGAATGGATTCCTTTCTTCTCCTTAGGTTTCGGCTGGATTGTGCCGGCGTTGATTGGTTTCGTGATTGGGCTTTTCATGCACCGCAGAGAAAAAACTACGGCATAAGGATATCTGTGTGAAGAGAGGATTTCAAATGATTACCATACAAATGGAATATGAAGGAAAAAACGGCAGCGCACTGTTGTTTGCCAAAGAAATGCTGGAACAGGGCGTTGTGGCAGAAATCCGGAAAGAACCAGGTAATCTGCGGTATGAATATTTTCTGCCCCTGGAAGGCGGAGAGAAGGTGCTGCTTTTAGACAGCTGGATCGACCAGCAGGCACTGGATTTCCATCATGCTTCTCCCATGATGGAAAGGATCGCGCAGCTGCGGGAAAAATATGATTTGCATATGAAAGTGGAACGCTTTGTCTCCGATGCGGATGGCATTCCCCAGAAAGACCAGGCGTTCATTCGACCCTAAAAGAAGCAAGAAAGCGCAGGCGATCCGTTTTCCGGAAGAAACCATTGGATTTTTTTCTTCAATTTTTCAGGCATCTGCGTCGGTGCGCTTACAAAAATGTGACAAAAAAGCCGGAATCCTTTCTTTCGTTAGGATTCCGGCTATATTTGCGTTCATACGAAGCGGACCCGAAGAGTCCGCGTTTTTTTGATTGCGTAAAATTACGCTTCTTTATCTGCGAAATAATCGTTGATATCACTCATCAGCTGGTCAATGTCCATGCCGTGTACCATGCTGGCTTCTTCCAAAGTTTCGCCTACACTGGAAGGGCAGCCTACGCAGAACATACCATTCTGCATCAATACCATGCCTACACCCTGGTCAATGGAAAGCAGCTCACCGATCGTCATGTCTTTTGTGATCTGCATCTGTCATGCCTCCTTTCGTTTCTTCTGGTTAGGGTTCCCATTATTTTGGAAACCATGTGTTTTTTAGTGAATGGTCAATACTTCTTCTACACGCTTTCTTTCAGGTGCGGTGGAAGTTTTTTCGGGATAGCCCATGGCAATGAGTGCCATTACCTGTTCATTTTCCGGGATTCCGATGATCTTGCCGACTGCATCGTCTTCGAAGATCCCTAAAATAACGGTGCCTACACCCTGTGCATAAGCGGACAGGCAGAAAGTTTCCGCCGCCACACCGGCGTCAAACATTTCCCATCTGTCACCCTTGGAAGTGGAGAAAGAACCATCTTCCTCATAACCGCAAATACCCTTTACACCGGTTACAACAGCCAGAGCCGCACATCTGTGGATGGTTTTGGTATTAAAAGGGAAATCCTTGATGGCATTTTCCGCAATGTTGTCCAGCAGTGCTCTGTCTTCTACCACATGATAGCGAATGGTCTGGGTATTTTTCCAGGAAGGTGCAAAGGTAGCGGCTTCTACGATCTGCGCAATGGTTTCATGAGAGATTTTTTCATCTGTGTATTTTCTGACGCTGCGGCGTCCTTTGATGCAATCCAATGCGTCCATGGATAAAAACTCCTTTCTTCTATTCAATGTATCATGAAAATGTAATATTTTACAAAAAAAATATACCATACTCCACCCCAAAAGAAAAGTGGCAGAATTGCAGATTTTTGAAATCATATCAAATATTCGCATCACTGCAAATGAAGGGTGATAAAAAAGCAATTTTTGTTTTTATTTTGTCAATTTGGTAAAATTTTTCTCCTTCTTCGCGGAACATATTCTTCCGATGTGCGTTAAATATGGACCTGCGTTATGTGGCTTCTCAGCTGCTTCCAGAGTTCGTTGCCTTCCATGGAAATGAGGACGTGCTGTTTTTATATTCCACCAGCCTGCTCAATTCCGGTATGCTGCTGAAAGAAATTGTGTACAAGGCATGGTACGGTTTGTTCTTCCTGCAGCGGCAGGGCTTTCAGTTGCCTTTTTCATTTCCATTTTGCCCCAAAAGGATAATATTCTTAGAAAAAAGAAGTTTTCTTGCAAAAATATTGCGGCTATGGTAAGATAAAACGGTATAGCCATGGGCAGGAAATAAATGTTTTTGCAGGAAACAAAATATTGATTTTGCCCAAAACAGGAAGATAAAAGGAGCGAATTGTACTCATGAGTGAAAATGATCAGAAGGATCTTTCTCAGGAACAGGCGGCGGAGGAACAGGTAACCGAGGTACAGCAGACAGAAGTGTCTGAGCAGAAGCCTGTGAAAGAAAAGAAATCCCATACCGTGAAAATTGGCGGCAAAGAATGTCAAGAGAGCAAGGAAGATCTGGTATTTGTCACCAGCTGTACCTATAATAAAACGAATTTGCTGGAAATTACCAATAATACCAGAAGATTTGTTTATACCATTTACTACAGAGGATTTATCACCCTCTTTTTTGTAGTCGGTATTTTATTGTGGTTTACCACATGGCGTTATATGACCTTTGGTATGCTGGCGGCTTGTGCTTTTATGGTAAGCGTATACATAAAAAAACCGGAAGAAGACGCAATCCGTATTTATAATAAAAACCGGGCAGACTTTGGCAAGGACCTGACGGTACATACCGACTTTTATCAGGATCACCTGCTTCATACCCAGGAAGGCGTTTCTGGACAGATGCGTATTTTCTATGAGGGTGTTAATCGTCTGGTGGAAACGGAGCACGTGTTTATCCTGATGACAGCGATGTATATGACCTTTACCGTAGACAAGAGCTGTTTTTCCAGCCAGGAAGAAATCGATGATTTCCGTGCGTTTATTTCCAGAAAGTGCTTTAAGACCAGACTGAAGGACCGTACAATGGATAAGTACGAATATTCCGCGGATAAGAAAAAGCGAAAAGAACAGGAAAAAGCTCAGAAAAATAAATAAACAAGATGAAAAACGGAGCCGGATGGCTCCGTTTTTTCATAATAATAAAAAATAAAAATTTTTATAGAAAAGGTTGTTTTTCTCAAATAGATAATGTTGTAAATCTATCAAAAAAATGTGATGATAATCTATTGTAAATTTAAGAATGTAACTACTTCCAACCTGGAGTTACTCTAGCTGACAAAGTATGTTTGGTTCTAATGCAATATAAAAAGCAGCGGTTATTCCGCTGCTTTCTTTGTTTTGATTTTTCTGCAAAAGAGATTTTAGTACAGTCGGAATCCATTATAATACCGCAGCTTTACTTTGCCAAGAATGTCATTTTCTTCCACAAATTTGTTTTCCCAAAACCGGGAGTCTTCCGACCAGTTGCGGTTGTCTCCCATCATAAAATAACAGCCTTCCGGTACTTCATAAGGACCATAGTCGCCAATAGCAGGTTCATTGAGATAAGGCTCATCTAAAGTTTCCCCATTGACGTAAGTAACACCGTCTTTCATTTCTACCACATCGCCGGGGGTGCCAATGACACGCTTAACGTATAGGGTTTCTCCTGTAGGATCATCAGGATAACGGAAAATCACAATGTCTCCAGCCTGTGGAGAAGAAAACCAATAGGATGTGCGCAGGGCAATGACCCGGTCTCCGGTCATAATGGTGTTTTCCATTGAGCCGCTGGGCACCTTTGCGTTGATAATCAGTACCTGTGTAATAAACAATGCCAACAGTGCTGCCAGTACAATGGTTTTTAACCAGCTGTAAAGTTCTTCTTTTATCTGCATATGTTGCTCCTTCTCAAAAGAAAATGGTCTGCCCTCCTGTCTGACAGGAGGGCAGGTCCATTAGATTTTGTCCTCTTTTTTGTTTTCTGCTTCTTCCTCAGAAGCGGGAGTCTCTTCTGGACGGGAAGAGATGGTTTCTTCTACCTTTGCGGCGGCATTTTCTACAGCCTCTGCGGTTGTTTCTACCACATCTGCTGCTGTTTCTTTGATGGTTTCTGCCGCCTGCGCCAAGTTCTGTTTCATGGCATCTTCCGCGGCACATACTTCGCTGATGTCCTCGTAAAAGTCATCTTCTGTCTGTGTATGCTTTTCTTTTAAGCGCTCTTTGTAGGCAATGGCTTCTTCTTTCAAAGCAGAGCCTTTTTCTCTGACGGCGGAAGCGGCTTCCATTACTTTCGGCTGCATCTTTTCAGCGGCTTTGTTGGCTTTCTTTGCTACTTTATCCAGCACAACGCCTGCTTTATTCATGGCGCTTTGTACCGCATCGCCCAAATCAGAAGCGGAAAAGCTGCTGTTTTGTAAGGTGTTTAGCAGTCTTTCGGCTTCATCCACATTGATAACGCCTTTTTCCAACATACTTAAAATAGCCATTCTTTCCTCTTTCATGGTCAGTTCCTCCTTTTTTGGTGGTAGTATCCACTGTTTTATCTTGCACAGAAAACGGCGCCCTATGCTTCCAAATCAGTGTTTTTCTGCAGAAAATGGTGCAGGCGGCGTTTGTGTTTTTCCAAAATAATAAAGAATGCTTTCCGTAATCCGCTCCGAAGCATGACCATCGCCAAAAGGATTTTTCGCTTGTGCCATTTTTTCATAGGCACTGGCATCTTCCAATAATTCCCGGGTCATGGAATAGATGGTTTCTTCGTTAGTGCCCGCCAGTTTTAAGGTGCCGGCAGCCACGCCTTCGGGGCGCTCCGTTACGTTACGCAGTACCAGTACCGGTTTGCCCATACTGGGTACTTCTTCCTGCAATCCGCCGCTGTCTGTCAGAACCAGATAAGAACGGCTCATCAGGTTGTGCATATCCTTTAAATCCAACGGCTCCGTCAAATGAATCCGGGGATGACGCCCCAGAATTTCATGGACGGGACCGGAAACAGCGGGATTTTTATGAACGGCATAGACCACTTCCACATCGGGGAAATCTTCCACAATCCGCAGCACGGCATGGCAGATATGCTCCAACGGTTCTCCCAGATTTTCTCTGCGGTGGGCAGTCATGGAAATGACACGATGATGCTGAAAATCAATGCGGTTCAATTCTTCCACGCCGAATACATAATCCGGCTGGATGGTGTGCTGTAAGGCATCAATGACCGTATTGCCGGTAATGAAAATCGATGCGGGATCTACATTTTCCTTTAATAAGTGATCCTGTGCCAAAGGCGTCGGTGCAAAATGCAAATCAGAGAGCGCGCCCGTCAGTCTCCGGTTCATTTCCTCCGGGAAAGGCTGATACTTGTCATAGGTACGCAGACCGGCTTCCACATGACCTACGGGGATTTGATTATAATAGGCGGCTAACGCACCGGCAAACGTAGTGGTGGTATCGCCGTGTACCAGCACCAAATCCGGCTTTTCCTTTGCCATTACCTGTTCCAGCCCGGTCAATGCCCGTGTGGTAATGCCGGAGAGCGTCTGCCCTGTCTGCATGATGTCCAGATCATAGTCGGGATGGAGATCAAAAATTTCCAATACCTGATCCAGCATCTGCCGGTGCTGGGCAGTGACACAGACCAGGGAAGTAATGCCTTGCGTTCGTTCCAGTATCTTTACCAGAGGCGCCATTTTAATGGCTTCCGGTCTGGTGCCGAAAACGCTCATAACTTTTATATGATCCATAAATAAGGGCTCCTTTAATTCAAACTAATTTTATGCAAAAATAATGTATAAATCGTTCCGCTTCTTGAATGTAACCGATTTCTTATATGCTGATTATTTTCCCAAAAGCAGATCTAACAATCTGATGGACTGCAAATAGTATAGCATATTTTTATGGGAAAGGGAAGGGTTAGAAAGCTTCTGCGGAAAAATGTAAGAATTTACTGCGTGCCCAAGAGAAGCACGGCAAAGACAGTGCCAAAAATCCTTTTTGCAGGCCAATGCGCGTGAAAAAAAAGAAAAAACAGAAGAATTTGTGTTGGATATGTAGGAAAAAGCTTTTCCAGGAAAGCCTTTTTTGAGAAAACTAAACAAACATAGAAGAATCTGAAAAAGGGTATTGATTTTCCAAAAGGAGGAATGTATAATTCATTTATATTATTCATCGGTTATTCAAATCTTCCGCTGGGAAGATGTAATAAGAAAGGAGATTCTGCATCATGAAAGAAAAAGTAGTTTTGGCGTACTCCGGCGGTCTGGATACCACAGCCATTATCCCTTGGTTGAAAGAAAATTTTGATTATGAAGTAATCTGCTGCTGCATCAACTGCGGCCAGGGTGAGGAACTGGACGGTCTGGAAGAAAGAGCAAAGCTTTCCGGTGCGTCTAAGCTGTACATCGAAGATATCGTAGATGAGTTCTGCGATGAATATATTATGCCCTGCGTAAAGGCAAATGCCGTTTATGAAAATAAATACCTGCTGGGTACTTCCATGGCACGTCCCGCTATCGCAAAGCGTTTGGTAGAAATCGCAAGAAAAGAAAATGCCGTTGCGATCTGCCATGGCGCTACCGGCAAGGGCAATGACCAGATCCGTTTCGAATTGGGCATTAAGGCGCTGGCTCCTGATATTAAGATCATCGCTCCTTGGAGAATGACCGATATCTGGACGATGCAGAGCCGTGAAGATGAAATTGAATACTGCAAACAGCATGGCATTGATCTGCCTTTTGACCATAGCCATAGCTACAGCCGTGACCGTAACCTGTGGCACATCAGCCATGAAGGTCTGGAACTGGAAGATCCCGCCAACGAGCCTAATTATGACCACATGCTGGTGCTGAGCGTAACCCCTGAAAAGGCACCCGATGAGCCTGAATATGTAACCATGACCTTTGAGAAGGGTGTTCCTACCAGTGTTAACGGCGAAAAGATGAAGGTAAGCGAAGTAATCAAGAAACTGAACGAACTGGGCGGCAAACATGGTATCGGTATTGTAGATATCGTGGAAAACCGTGTCGTTGGCATGAAGAGCCGCGGCGTATATGAAACTCCCGGCGGCACCATTTTGATGGAAGCGCATCAGCAGCTGGAAGAACTGGTGCTGGATCGCGCTACCATGGAAGCGAAGAAGGACATGGCAAACAAGATGGCACAGATCGTTTACGAGGGCAAGTGGTTTACCCCTCTGCGGGAAGCAGTACAGGCTTTTGTAGAATCTACCCAGGAATATGTAACTGGTGAAGTAAAGTTCAAGCTGTATAAGGGCAATATTATTAAAGCCGGCACCACTTCTCCTTATTCTCTGTACAATGAATCCCTGGCAAGCTTCACCACCGGTGATCTGTATGACCACCACGACGCAAGCGGCTTCATCACCCTCTTTGGTCTGCCTTTGAAGGTGCGTGCCATGGTAATGCAGCAGAACGAGAATAAGTAATCCAAAAGATTTCAAAAAAGCAGTTGCTTTGACTGTTTGGATGTACTAAGATAGAAAAAACAGACTCCCACCCAACGCATTCCCCTATCGGTGATGGCTGGATGGGAGTTTTTTATGACGGAAGAAATGTGTGGGAGTTTCCCATGAAAACACAGAAAGGATGAACCGATTTATGAGTAAGCTTTGGGGCGGACGCTTTACCAAGCAGACCGACCGTTTTACCGATCATTTCCATTCCTCCATTTCCTTTGACAGCAGAATGTACCGGGAGGATATTACCGGCAGTATGGCACATGCTAAAATGCTGGGCAAGCAGGGCATTATCTCCCAAGAGGACGCGGATACCATTGTGTCTGCCCTGACAGAAATTCTGGCGGATATTGAAGCGGGAAAAGTCACCTTTGATGAGCAGGCGGAAGATATCCATATGAATGTAGAAACCATCCTCATCCAGCGTATCGGCGATGTAGGAAAGCGCCTCCATACCGGCCGCAGCCGGAATGACCAGGTGGCATTGGATACGAGAATGTATGCCAAAAAAGAAATCATTGCCATTCGTAAACTCCTCCTTAACCTGATTCAAGAGCTGAATGAATTGGCAAAGGTGCATACCCAGACCATTCTGCCCGGCTATACCCATTTGCAGCGGGCGCAGCCGGTGACACTGGCACACCATCTGCTGGCTTATGTGGAAATGTTCAAACGGGATATGGGCAGACTCTCGGACTGCTATGGTCGCACCAATATCTGTCCTCTGGGCAGCGGTGCTCTGGCAACTACCACCTATCCGTTAGACCGTGCTTTCGTGGCAGAACAGCTGGGTTTTGCCGGCTTCAGTCAAAACAGTATGGACGGTGTCAGCGACCGTGACTTCTGTGTGGAACTGGCAAGCTGCCTTTCTATGGTTATGATGCACCTGAGCCGTTTCTGCGAGGAAATTATCCTTTGGAGCAGCCATGAGTTCCGGTTCATCGAGCTGGATGACGCTTATGCCACCGGTTCCAGCATTATGCCCCAGAAAAAGAACCCTGATATGGCAGAATTGATCCGCGGCAAGACCGGCCGTGTGTATGGCCACCTGATGGGGCTGCTGACCACCATGAAAGGTCTGCCTCTGGCGTATAATAAAGATATGCAGGAAGATAAGGAAGCCATTTTTGATACCATTGATACGGTAAAAATGTGCCTGCCTGTGTTCACCAATATGATTGCCACCATGCAGGTGCGCAAAGAAAATATGCTTCAGGCTGCCAAAGGCGGTTTCACCAACGCTACCGATGCCGCTGACTGGCTGGTAAAACAAGGCGTACCTTTCCGGGATGCCCATGCCATTATTGGCCAGCTGGTGCTGTACTGCATTGAGCATCACACCAATCTGGACGACCTGTCCTTAGAGGAATATCAAGCCATTTCTCCTGTGTTCAATGAAAGTGTATATGACGCTATCTCCGTAGAGCAGTGCGTCAAGGCAAGAAAAGTACCCGGCGGTCCTGCCAAGGAAATGACTGAGGCTGGCATTGCCCTCAATGACGCATGGCTGAAGGAACAGGAAGCAAAAGAAATCTAAGCTTGTTTTTACGACCGGCAGTGTCTGTTATTCTGAGAAAAGAATAGCAGCCCAAATAGCCGGAGCCCTTTTGGCGGGATACAGGCTGTTACTGTTTTCCCGGGAAGCGCAGTTTCATTCCATTTTTTACATCAAAATAAAAACAGGTACAGACATTACCGTCTGTACCTGTTTTTTAATATCCTTTGACCACTTGGAAAATAAAAAACTTCAAATAATAGCTTTCTTCCGCGGACCATAAAATGGGGTGGTCCGCAGACTGGGCGCGTCCTTCCACTTCCCGTAAGCGGCAGTGGGTGTCTTTGGCAGCCTGAGAAATGGTTTTCAGGAATAACTCCCGGTCCATAAAGTGGGAACAGGAGCAGGTGCATAAGAAACCGCCGTCCTTGACTAACTTCATGCCCCGCAGGTTGATTTCCCGGTAGCCTTTCACCGCGTTTTTGATGGAACTGCGGCTTTTGGTGAAAGCGGGCGGGTCCAAAATGACCACATCATACTGTCTGCCTTCTGCTTCCAGCCGGGGCAGTAAGTCAAACACATCGGCACAGAGAAATTCCACCCGGTCGCTGAGCCCATTGAGAGCGGCGTTTTCCCTTGCCTGGGCCACTGCCAATTCACTGGCATCCACGCCCAGTACGTGCTTCGCGCCGGCAATGCCCGCGTTTAAGGCAAAAGAGCCGGTATGGGTAAAGCAGTCCAGTACATCTGCGTCTTTGCATAAAGGGTGGATGGCTTTCCGATTGTATTTCTGGTCTAAGAAGAAACCGGTTTTTTGTCCGTCTTCCACGTCTACCAAATATTTTACACCGTTTTCCACAATTTGTACTTTGGTGTGAAAAGGCGCACTTAAGAAACCCTTTACCTGTTCCATGCCTTCCAGCTTCCGTACTTTGGCGTCGCTGCGCTCGTAAATACCACGGATGATAATGTCATCTTCTGCCAAAATCTTGACCAACAGGTCTAAAATGGTTTTCTTAAACTGGTCGATGCCCAGTGCCAAAGACTGTACCACCAGTACATCGGAAAACTTATCAATGACCAGACCGGGGAAAAAGTCTGCCTCACCAAATACCACACGGCAGGAGGATGTATCCACCGTGTGTTTGCGGTAATCCCAAGCGGCACGCAGACGTTTTTCCCAAAATGCGTCGTTGATCTGTGCCTGGGGGTTGCGACTCAGCATCCGCACGGAAATTTTGCTGCTGCCGTTGTAAAAGCCAATGCCCATGGGGTAATCGTCAAAATCTAATACTTGTACCAGTGCGCCGTTTCGGGTGCCGTCTTCCACATAGGCGATTTCATTGTCGTAAATCCAAAGCCCGCCGGCTTTTAAAGCCCGGCCTTCTCCTTTTTTTAATCGAATGGTCTGCATTATGGTTACTCCTTTTTGCTGTTTCCGTCCGCTGTTTTGCGCTTTTTTCGTATTCTAACAGTTTGCAGGCTGCCTTGTCAATGCGTGAGAAAAGAAAGTATAGGGATTTCCCCTTTTGCCGGAAGGAAAAATAAATAGGTGTATTTTTTCAAAAACATGTTTAACATAGACCATAAAAAAGTTTGGCAATTCTAAACTTTTGGAGAAAATCAGGGGCAGGTCCATCTTGAATTTTCCTTGAAAGAAAGCGTTTTTTCGGAATGTTACACAGTTTTTGTAAAAGAATTGTCTAAAAAAATAAAAAAGTTTAATAAATCAAACGGAAAGTTTATTTTTCTATTGCTTTTTGCGGCGGAAAGTGTATAATATGTGCTGTTTATGAGATCTATCGGTATTGGAACGGCAATAGATGAGAAAACGGAAAAAATGGACAGAAAGGGTGTTGCTATGGATATCGGACATAAGATCAAGCAGCTGCGGGTGCAGAAGGGGCTGACGTTGGAAGAATTGGCCAGCAGAAGCGAGCTGACAAAGGGTTTCCTTTCCCAGCTGGAACGAAATCTTACTTCACCTTCGATTACCACGCTGGATGATATTTTGGAGGCATTGGGTACCAGTCTGTCGGAATTTTTCCGGGAGGAGACAGAAGAAACGCCGGTGTTCCAGAAAAAGGACTTCTTCGTGGATGAGCGGGAAGGCTATACGGTCAACTGGATTGTACCCAATACCCAGAAGAATGAAATGGAGCCGGTGCTGGTAGAAATTGAGCAGGGCGGCACTTCTTTTGAAGTAAATCCCCATTCGGGAGAAGAATTTGGTTATGTGGTGGAAGGCAGTGTAGTGTTAGTATTGGGAGAAGAACGCTATACCGTAAGGAAGGGGGAAACCTTCTATCTCACGGGGAAATATTTCCACTATTTAATCAATGAAAAAAAGACCACAGCGAAAGTACTTTGGATTTCCACACCACCTTTGTTTTGACGGTTTCAATGGAGGCAAGCGTAATGAAAAAATTGATCCAATTTAAGCATATTGTCAAAGAGTTTGACGGAAAGCTGGTATTAAAAGGCATTGACTTGGACATTTACGAAAATGAATTTGTAACCCTGCTGGGACCCTCCGGCTGTGGAAAAACCACTCTGCTGCGTATTTTGGGCGGTTTTTTAACGCCTTCGGAAGGACAGGTGATTTTCGATGGGGAGGATATTAAAAATCTGCCTCCTTATAAACGGGAAGTTAACACTGTATTCCAGAAGTACGCCCTGTTTCCTCATATGAATGTATACCAGAATATTGCCTTTGGTTTGAAAATCAAAAAAGAACCCAAAGATATCATTGAGCAGAAAGTCATGCGTATGTTAAAGCTGGTAAATCTGGAAGACTACGCGGAGCGGAACGTAACAGAGCTTTCCGGCGGCCAGCAGCAGCGTATCGCCATTGCCAGAGCATTGGTCAATGAACCCAGCGTACTGCTTTTGGACGAGCCTTTGGGCGCGCTGGACTTGAAACTGCGCAAGGAAATGCAGCGGGAGCTGAAGAAAATCCAGCAGGAAGTCGGCATTACTTTCATTTATGTTACCCATGACCAGGAGGAAGCCCTGACCATGAGTGATAAGATCGTGGTTATGAAAGACGGCGAAATCCAGCAGGTGGGTACCCCTACAGATATTTATAATGAACCGGTGAACCGCTATGTGGCTAATTTCATCGGGGAAAGTAATATTGTAGACGGTATGATGTTAGGCGATAAAGAAGTGGTTTTTGAGGATAAGAAGTTTGACTGTGTGGATGTAGGCTTTGAGCCCAGACAAAAAGTAGACGTAGTCATCCGTCCTGAGGACCTGGATATTGTGCCCAGAGAAGAAGGCAAGCTCAAAGGCGTGGTAAAATCCGTTGTCTTTAAGGGTGTCCACTACGAGATGATGGTAGAAACCAGAAAAGGTACTTCCATTACGGTAAAAATGAAGGTTTCTGAAGACCGTCCGGTATTTAATGAGGCGGCCAATGAAAAAATCTCCGCCAACGACTTTTATCTGGATGTAGAGGACGTAGCGGAGCTGGATGAAGCGACCATTGTAGCGAGAGCCGATGCCCAGGCATGGAACCCCGATACGGATGAGTTTGTATCTATTAAAGAAATTGTGTACTCCATCGAGCCTAAAATTGGAAAATACCCTGTAACCTTTACAACCAAAGCGGGCACTTCCATTACGGTAAATATGATCGTAAAAGAGCAGAACCGTGTTACCAGCCGGGAATATAACGAAGAAATTTACGCCATGAACTTCTTCAAAAAAGCGGACGAAATTCATGAGTCCATGGCACTGGAAACAGACCTGAAGACTTGGGCAAACGCTTCCGCGTGGAGCTTAGAGGACGAAAGCGAAGTAGAAATCACTTCTGTACAATATGATTTTGACCCGGAAACGGTGACCACCGGTTTGTATGATGTCACCTTTGCGACGGAAGGCTATGAATATAAAGTAGTCAGCACCGATCTGTACCACGAAGGGGATGAAGTAGGGCTGACCTTTGCTCCTGAGGATATTCATATTATGGAAAAAGAAGGGTAAGGAGGCAGAGGAACACTATGAAAAGTTTTCAACGTATATCGTACCCTTATATCCTGTGGATGACCCTTATGATTGTGGCGCCTATGCTGCTGATCGTGCTGTATGCGTTCACCACCCAGGGAAATGATGTGACCACCTTCCGCTTTACATTGGAAAATTTTGCAAGATTTTTCCAGGACGCCGTGTTTTTGGATGTTTTGAAACGCTCCCTCATCATTGCCGTGGCTACTACGGTAATCTGCGTGCTGCTGGGCTATCCCATTGCCTATGTCATTGCCCAGCATAATCCTAAAAATCAGATGCGTCTGGTACTGATGGTGACGTTACCTACCTGGATCAATATGCTGGTGCGTACCTATGCATGGATGGGTATTTTGCAGGATGACGGGATTATCAATAGTTTTTTCAGTCTGGTTGGTTTGGGACCGGTCAAGTTATTACATACCACCTTTGCGGTTATTCTGGGTATGGTGTATAACTTCATCCCTTTTATGATTCTGCAGATCCATACTTCCTTAACGAAAATGGATCAGAGTCTCTTGGAAGCGGCAGAGGACTTGGGCGCCAACCGGGTGGAAAGCTTCCTGCGGGTAACACTGCCCCTGTCTTTGCCCGGTGTCATCAGCGGCATTACGCTGGTATTTTTGCCGGCAGTCAGCTCCTTCTTCATCCCGAAACTGCTGGGCGGCGGACAGTATGTCCTCATTGGCAACGTCATTGAAACCCAGTTCCTGACTTCCGGTGACTGGAACTTCGGCAGTGCCATCTCTTTGATTATGGCAGTGATTATTATTTTGAGTATGTATCTGGCTAAGAAAGTAGACCGTTCACCGGAATCTTTGGGAGGAGGCAGTAAAGGATGAAGCAGAAAAATGGTCTGTGGGGTAAAATCCTTCTGGTGTTGACCGCCATCTTCTTTTACGCCCCCATTGTGTATATCATGATTTTTTCTTTTAACGGCAGCCGCTCTTTGACAAAGCTGAACGGATTTTCTTTGCAGTGGTATGAAAAAATGTTTTCTGACCGTACCATGATGCAGGCGATTTTTTATACCATCGCCATTGCGCTGCTGGCAACGGTCATTTCCACCGTAGTGGGTACTTTAACAGCCATTGGCTTGTCCCGTTCTAAGAAAATTCTCCGTAATGTGGTGGAGCAGGTCAATAACCTGCCGGTGATGAATCCGGAAATTGTAACCGGTATTGGGCTGTTGATGTTTTTTAGTGCCATTGGCATTAAAAAGGGCTTTGGCACCATGCTCTTAGCCCATGTGATGTTTTGTATTCCTTATGTAATCCTTAGTGTCATGCCGAAACTGCGGTCTTTGGACCCTAACCTGGCAGACGCCGCCATGGATTTGGGCGCAACCCCTCTGCAGGCGTTGTGGAAGATCATTGTACCCCAGATTACACCGGGTATACTCTCCGGCGCTCTCATTGCTTTTACCATGAGTTTTGACGATTTCGTCATCTCCTACTTTGTAACTGGCAATGGCGTCAATAATATCTCTATTCTGGTTTACACCATGAGCAAGCGGGTAAATCCTTCCATTAACGCACTCTCTACCTTGGTTATTGCCATGATTACCCTTGTGTTAATCATGATCAATATCATTCCTATGATTCAAGAAAAAAGGAAAAAAAGAAAGGATGAAACAGTACTATGAAAAAACTAATTGCTTTAACCCTGGGCGCAGCGATGCTCCTTTCCGGCTGTGGTTCCACCAGCAGCTCTTCCTCCGCTAACGACGCTGTGGAGAAGTATGGCTCTGATACCCTCCAGCTGTATAACTGGGGTGAGTACATGGGTGAAAACCTGATCTCCAACTTTGAGGAAGAATTTGGTGTAAAAGTGATTGTGGAATACTTTGATTCCAACGAAATGATGTACACCAAGCTGCAGGGCGGCGACTCCTACGATGTATTGGTGCCTTCCGATTACATGATCGAAAGACTGATCAGTGAAGATATGCTGCAGGAATTGGATCTTTCTTTGATCCCCAATATCAGCAATCTGGCAGAAGGTGTAAAGAACCTGCCTTATGATCCTGACAACACCTATTCCGTACCTTATTTCTGGGGCAGCGTAGGCATTGTATATAACAAAAACAATGTGGATCCTGCTATTGTAGAAGAACAGGGCTGGGAAGTACTGCGCAACACCGATTACGCTGGTAAGGTTTATATCTATGATTCTGAAAGAGACTCTTTCATGATGGCATTTAAGGCACTGGGTTATTCCATGAATACCGATAATGAGCAGGAAATTGAAGAGGCTTATAACTGGCTGGTAGAACTGAATAACACGATGGATCCTGTTTATGTTACCGATGAAGTAATTGATGGCATGATCAATGGAACCAAAGATCTGGCAGTCGTTTACAGCGGTGACGCTGCTACCATTCTGGCAGAAAATGAAGATATGGCTTTCTTCTGCCCCAACGAAGGTACCAACCTGTGGTCTGATGCTATGGTAATCCCTGCTAACGCAGAAAACCCTCTGCTGGCGCATGAGTTCATCAATTATGTACTTTCCTACGACGCATCTTATGATAACTCCTCTTATGTAGGTTATGCTTCCAGCAACCAGGAAGTACTGGATGAACTGTCTGCTACTGATTTTGCGGATAACAATGCTTATGTTCCCCGTGCAGGCTACGAAAAGGACGAAGTATTTACCGACAACCAGGTATTGAAGCAGAAACTGGCAGAGCTTTGGATTAAAGTAAAGGCTGCGAACTAAGTTCTGCTTATATAAAAACACGGGTGAAATAAAGCCGTCTTTTACAAAAAAATAACTATCGCGGGAATCTTTGCGGCGCAAGGAATTCCCGCGATAGTATTTTTATAATGATTTTTTTCTTATGAAGACAGATATGACAGTTTCCCTTAAAAAAACCAATCCATAAGAAAACCAATGGTTTCTTAAGGAGGGAATTTGTTTCTTTCACCTGCATTTTTTATATTCATAAAAAGCACCGCCTCTTTTTTACGAAAAGGCGGTGTTTTTTCTTTTGCAGTTGGATAAATCCATATGTTTATTTCCCCTGTTCCCGCAGATGTTCGTGAAGGTATTTTTCTCGTGTGGCCATACCGCCCCGGATGTGACGTTCTGCTTTATTGACTTCCAGCACCTGGCGGACGGATCGAGCCAGTTCTGCGTCGATTTTTGCAACCCGGTCGGTAATGTCTTTGTGTACCGTGGATTTGCTGATGCCAAATTTTTTGGCGGTCTGTCTGACGGTAGCGTTGCTGTTGATGATATAATGGGCAATTTCCACTGCCCGCTCCTCGATATAATCCTTCAAGGGAATTCCCCCGTATATTTTGTTTTTATCACAATATGCGCCAAAGTCCTTTCTTAGACCGCAAATCAAGAAAAAGTGGATAGACACCGTGACAGACGAAAAACATCCCGTACACCGTAGCCAATTTTGCAGAAATATGGTATGATGAAAAAAATTGTGACGAAGGGGGGAGATGTATATGGAAAAGGTGAAAAAAGTACAGGCAGTATTTTTATATTTCTTTGCGTATTCCGTAATTGGCTGGCTGTATGAAGTGTTTTTGGAAGTGGTGGTCTACCGGTGGGGCTTTTCCAATCGCGGCTTCCTCTTTGGACCTTACCTGCCGGTATACGGTTTTGGGGCATTGGTCATCATTTTTTGTTTGCAGCCCTTATGTAAAAAGAAAATCCGGCTGGGGAAGTGGAATATAACGCCGGTGCTGGTATTTTTGGGCGTGATGGCATTGACTACCCTTATTGAACTGCTTGCCAGCTATCTTTTGGAGTGGAAAACAGGCGGGTGGCTGTGGGACTATACAGACTATGCCATTCAGTTCCAGGGGCGCATCGCGTTAAATCCCAGCGTGCGCTTTGGTCTGGGCGGGCTGTTTTTTCTGTATGTGCTTCAGCCTGTTTTGGAAAAGGGCAATGAAAAGCTTTCAGATGGCGTACGTAATTTTTTCAGCGTCGCATTATTTGCATTGATGCTGTTTGATTTTATCATACAGTTCCAGAGGGGCTGAAGTTCGAGGCTGGGAACTTTCCTGCCGTCGCAATAAAATAGGGAGGAAGAAAAGAATGTTTTTTGGAAAAAAGACACCAGGTCCCCAGGATTTGGAAGGGGTATTGGCACAGGTGAAAACTGCTTTTACGGCACAGCTGCAAAGCCGTCTTTTGGCGGGGGATGTGGCAAAGGATTATATTTTTCAGACCATCATGGGGGCTTATCCCAATCAGAAGCCTTATGTGTATGGACAACTGACGTATGCTGTCCATTTGCAAAAAAAGGGTACACCCATTGCCTTAAAGGAGGATACCCTTTATATTGACAAAGGCTCTTTGGAAAAATTGGCAAAGGCACTGCTGACGCATTTCCAAAAACAAGAGATATTAGGCGTCAACGGCTATGATGAAGAACAGAAGGTAGCGTATATCCGTAAACATGCCTCTGCCGACGGCATCATTTACACGGATCAATTCCTGATTTTGCAGGGTATCTGCTTTGTGGATGATGGCCAGAAGGAATAATGGATACTTCCCAAATATGAAAAAGCGGGGGGCGTTTGGGAAATATAGTTTTTTCCATGCGTCCTCGGAGGCAAACGGCATCTGGATTTCTATAAAAAGAATACGGATCAAAAGAAATAGCTGGAATCCTTTCTCCGATCAGGATTCCAGCTATCTTTGTTTTCTCAGGAAGCGGGTATTGCGCCTGTTTATTTAGATTATTTTTCCAACGGTACTTCCTCTTCTTCTATACGCTCATAACGGCAGAAGGTATAGGAAATGCCGTTTTCTTCTAACGGCGCGCTGGTTTCTGCCAGTGCCCAATGAGGATCTTCATCCAAGTTAGGGAAAAAGGTATCTGCCGGAAAAGCGGCATCTACTTTTGTAATCAGTGCGGTATCACAATAGGGTAAGAAATTGCAGTAAATTTTGCCGCCTCCTGCAACGATGACTTCTTTTTCTCCAAAGGCAGGGGCTTTCTCTAATGCTTCGCGCACGGAGTAACATACAATGGTATCTTCCGGTGCGGCGTAGGCATGGTTTTTGGTCATAACCACATTCGTACGTCCGGGAAGGGGCTTTCCGCCGGGAAAAGATTCTAAAGTCTTTCTGCCAATGAGAATGACTTGTCCCAAGGTGGTGCTGCGGAAAAACTTCATATCTTCTTTCAGGTGTACCAGTAAATCGCCGTTTTTTCCAATGCCCCAGTTACGGTCTACTGCAGCGATCAATTTCATATAGGCGCCTCCTTTCTGTATGAACTGCAAAAGATGCATTTGTCATAAAAGATTAAATGGCAACGGGGATTTTTCCAATGGAAGGACCATGCTCATATCCTTCTACTATGAAATCCTCTACGGTAAAGTCATAAAAGTTTTTTACTTCGGGATTCAGCCGTACCTTGGGCGCGGGCAGAGGCTGGCGTTTTATCAGTTCTTCGACCAGGGGGATATGGCGGTCATAAATATGCATGTCGCTGATAACATGTACCAATTGTCCCGGCTCCAAGCCGGAAACCTGGGCAAACATCATTACCAATGCGGCATATTGTACCACATTCCAGTTGTTGGCAGTCAAAGTATCCTGAGAGCGCTGGTTCAAGATAGCGTTCAGGCGGTTGCCGGTAACATTAAATGTCATGCTGTAAGCGCAAGGTTCCAGACCCATTTCCATCAGATCTGCGAAGTTATAAATATTCGTCAGGATACGGCGGCTGTAAGGAGTATGTTTTAATTGCCACAGCACATGATCTACCTGGTCCATTTCCCCTTCCGCAAAACGATAGGGCACACCCAGCTGGTAGCCGTAAGCTTTGCCGATGGTGCCGTTTTCATCCGCCCAGCTATCCCAGATGTGGCTGGACAGATCGCTGATGCGGTTGGATTTTTTCTGCCAGATCCAGAGGATTTCATCAATGGCGGCTTTCCAGTTGATACCGCGTAATGTCATTATGGGGAATTCTTCCCACAAGTTGTAACGGTTTACGACGCCGAAAGTTTTGATCGTATACGCACTGGAGCCATCCTCCCAATGAGGGCGTACCTTTTCTTGTTCTGTGGAATATCCGTTGGTTAAAATTTCTGTGCAGTTGGCAATGAAAATTTCATCTGCTTTACTCATAATAAATTGGGTCACTCCCTCCGCATTGTTCTCTGTTTTTTCATTATACATGGTTTTTACGGTGTTTACAATAAAAAAGAAACGCCGAAAAAAGGCAGCTGCCTATAAAACAGTATCCACAAACGGCTAAAACAGGAGTGATAACCACAAACGCCCATGAAACCGCATGGGTATTGGATACGCGCATTATAAGAATGCGATTATATGACTTGTGTGTTCCTGTTTTTGGGCGCGGAACACTCCATCATTTAGACGCAGCGTATGAGAAAAACAATACTGCTTTGTAAATTTATTAACGCTTCCGAATACCGCTAAATGATAAACTTCTCTATAGCAAGGACGATTTTCTTGATTTCTGCATTGGTAGTGTTGACGCATAAATCGTAGTTAGCTTTTTCGCCCCAATCCTGCTCTGTGTAAAATTGGTAGTAGCGCGCTCTTTTTTTATCAATAGACACAATTTTTTGCTGTAAATATTTGTCTGTCATCGCTGTCGCGTCGGCTCTTTTTTTTCTGTATCGGGCAGTTTTAGAACTTATGTTCGTATATACAAACAAGCGAAAAGGGTTCAAATC
>CALWKY010000081.1 GCA_944381395.1 uncultured Lachnospiraceae bacterium | reverse complement strand
AAAGCCTTCTGTTCTTCATAACCCGGCTTTCCCAACAAGGCAAACATATTCTTTTTATACGCTTCTACACCAGGCTGGTTAAAAGGATTTACATCCAGTAAATATCCACTGATGCCCACCGCTTTTTCAAAGAAATATACCAATGCACCAAAATGCCATTCGTCCATACGGTCAATGGTAATCTTCAAATTAGGCACGCCGCCATCCATATGCGCCAGCATCGTTCCCGCAAAGGCTTTACTGTTGACATACTGCATTTCTTTTCCTGCTACAAAATTCAGTCCGTCCACATTGTCTGCATCAAAGGGTACTGTCAGTGTATGCTTCGGTTCGTTGCACCAAAGCACAGTCTCAAAGAAATATCTGCCGCCTTCCTGAATGAACTGTCCAATGGAGTGCAGGTCTGTAGAGAAGTTTGCTGTAACAGGGAAAAGACCTTTTCCATCTTTTCCTTCGCTCTCGGCAAAAAGCTGTTTATACCATTCTCCAAAAGAAGTCATATGCGGCTCATAATTTGCCAAAATCTCAATGGTTTTTCCATCCTGATAGAACAAGTTCCGCAGTGCCGCATACTGGTAGCATTCGTTCTCGTGCATGTCTTCCTTGCTGTAAGCATCATGCGCCCAAGCCGCACCTGCCATGATGGCATCCAAGTCAGCGCCTGCCACTGCCAGCGCCAAGAGACCTACCGCGGTTAATACCGTAAATCTGCCGCCTACATCATCAGGAATCACAAAGGTTTCATACCCTGCTTCATTACACAGATTTTTTAGTGCACCTCTTGCCTTATCCGTCGTAGCATAAATACGATCTGCCGCGCCCTCTTTTCCATATTTTTTCTCCAACAGCTGCTGGAAGAAGCGGAAGGCAATGGCAGGTTCTGTGGTAGTACCGCTCTTGGAAATAATATTTACAGAAAAGTCTCTGTCGCCCAAAATATCCAGAATATCCTGTAAATATGCAGAGCTGATATTGTTTCCTACAAAATAGATATCCGGCGTATCTTTCCTCTTCTCATTGTAAAAAGGTGTTTTGATGAAATCCAGTGCCGTTTTCGTTCCCAGATAGGAACCGCCAATACCAATTACGATCAAAACTTGAGATTGTTCCTGAATCTTTTTCGCAGCTGCTTTGATCCGGGCAAATTCCTCTTTATCATATGCAAGGGGTAAATCTACCCATCCTAAGAAATCATTTCCTTTGCCTGTTTTTTCATGGAGCGCATGGTGGCAGGAAGATACCCGCTCCTGCATGGCAAACAGTCTCTCCGGATCCATTGCGCCTTTTTGCATTCGGAATGAAATACTCATAACAAACTCCCTCTTTCTTATTTCATAAAACTTTTTCCAGTTCTATCTTATGTGTGGGCAAAGAAAGACATGTCCTTTTTTATTGCGTTCCTTTCACAATGATCTCCGTTACTGGCTCTACTGTTACTTGATAGGATACTTCTTTCTCCTCTGTAACAATACCGTTAATGCGGATCGTCTGAATGGTACTTTCCTTTTGACCCGCCTTACCTTGCTGAATAACTTTCTGATAGGAAGACGGCTGGCTGTCATCATACTGATATTCGTAGGTTTTTGGCTCGATATCGGTTAATACAGTCGTTTCCACCGTTCGCACAGAGATGCGCGGTTTCTGCGTAATGACATTGAGCACCTGTCCTGCCTTTAAAGAATCGTTAATCGTCAAGTTATTTAACTCTAATAGTTCTTCCAAAGACATATCATACTTTACCGCGATGGAATAAAAACTATCCCCGCTGACAGCTGTATACGTTGTGGTCGTTTCTGTGGTTTGCTGCAATGCTGCCAAGGCATCTTCCTCTGAAAGAATGGTACTGCCGTCTACAAATTTTGGGGTAACACTTACATTTTCCACAAAAGTAACTTCCAGATCTTCTGGATCCACATCCGCAGGCGTGTAGATAGCCTTGAGCTGATCCAATACCGTATTGGCACTTTCCTCACTGATTAGTGCCGCCACATCTTCTGCCTCTACCTGAATCACAGCCGCATTAACCAAATAGGTCAATTGATTGCGCAGTTTCGGATAGAGATATTCTTCTGTACAGACATCGTTCTTATATTTGCTGCCAATACGAACCGGTTCCACGGTAATTTCTTCTACCAGCTGCACTTCACTGCCCACACTGGTGGATAATTCTGTTTCCAAACGTTCTATTATTTTTTCCGCTGTAATAGAAGGATTATGCAATACCCCTTGCAGGGTGCCATCTAAATAGACAGCTGCACCATCTTTGCGCAGTAATAAAAAAAGAATCAATACAATTACCGCTGCACAAACTGCCAACGCCGCTTTTTTCTGTTTTTGAGGTGACATTTTTCGCGTTGTACGGTTTTTTCTTTTTGTTGTGTGTGAGGTTTTGGCGGCAGAAGCATTCCCATGATCGCTGTGACTGCCGCTATTGGTGTTCCCACGATAAGGCACCCGTTCTTCTCTGGTGGGAAACACCCCTTTTTGTGGTTTCATCGGGAGGCTCCTCCTTTCTCTCCTTTTCTTATCCCCAACCCATTTACAATAGGGACTTAATCCTTTGTTTCGCCTTTTTGTCTAACAGAATACAGGATAAATTCTGTATGATATTTAATATGTGTCTGGGCTAAACGCTCGCCTTCTTCACTATCCCGCACTTCAATGGCACGAATAATGCTCTTATGATGGGTAGAAAGAATACTGCCGCTGGACTCATTCTTTACATGGGTCAAACGATACCGGTACAGCTGAATCCGCAAATGCTGGGAAATCTGTTCCAGCCGTTCATTACCGGCTGCGCGGAAAATAATATCATGGAAACTTTCATCGGCATCCGCGGCGGCGGCATACTCTTTTGCCCACAGCTTTTCTTCAAATTTCGCTTCCATTTCTCTGAGCTGTTGCAGATCTTCATCGGTCATTTTTCTGCAGGCTAAAGAAGTAGCCAAACCTTCTAATACACTGCGGATTTCCAAAATATCCACAATTTCCTTCTCACTCATATCCAAGACCTGCGCACCTTTTCTGGGTACCAGTTCCACCAGTTTTTCCTGTTCCAGCATGCGTAATGCTTCCCGGATGGGTGTACGGCTTACTCCCAGCTGCTCTGCTAAATGGTTTTCCATCAGACGCTCACCCGGTGAGAGTTTTCCAGTCAAAATCGCATCACGTAAAGTGTTAAACACCACATCACGTAACGGTAAATATTCATTTGATGCAATTGTCAGTTTCTCCATATTGCTTTCCTCTCTCCTTTCTTTTTTGACCAGAACGCGCGGGGCAAAACGTACGGGTCGTTACAACTTCCTTTAAAGAAAACTCCCGCTGTACTTTTTTCGCCGCTTTTTTCGCCTGTTTTTCATCCAAAAATAACCCGAATACGGTAGGACCGCTTCCGCTCATCATGGCATTTTCCGCTCCCAGCTCCAAAAGACGCTCTTTCAGGGCAGCGATAATGGGATAATCAGGAATGGTTACATTTTCCAGTACGTTTCCCATTTTTTTACAAATGGCTTGATGGTCCTGTGCTACAATGGCAGCTAACATGCCTTCTGTATCCGGATGATTGCGAATTTCATCCAACTTCAATTTTTGATATACACTTTTTGTAGATACACTCACATTAGGCTTTGCCAAAACTACAAAAAAAGGTGGACATTGAGGGTTAATGTCCGTTAATATTTCACCAATACCTTCTGCCAATACCGTTCCCCGTCGAATACAATAAGGAACATCCGCGCCCAAACGCAACCCCAGTTCCTCCAGCTTCTTTTGTGAAACACGCAGACCAAACAGCCGCTTCATCCCCACCAGCACCGCTGCACAGTCTGTACTTCCTCCAGCCAATCCAGCCGCAACAGGGATCCGCTTTTGGATATGGATCTCTACCCCTTCGGTTAAGCCAAATTCTTCCTGCATCAAACGGGCTGCTCTCCAAGCTAAATTTCGTTCATCGCAAGGCAGCCAAGGCAAATTGGACGTAAGGACAATGCCGGCTTCTTGCCGTCTGCGTATCATAACATCATCATAAAGCGCCACGTTTTGCATCACCATCCGCAGCAGGTGATAACCATCTTCCCGTTTTCCAGTTACGTCCAGCGTCAGATTGATTTTCGCACGTGCGCGCATCCGAATTTCTTCCATGGTATTCACTCCGATCTTGTGAAAAGACCCATTTCTTTTCCTACTCCATGTATTTCTTTTGATACTGTATACAAATATTTTACTGAAACAGTTGTCAAATTGCAACTACAAAATGTGCCAAAAAAGGAGTTTTCGGAATTTTCTTTTAAAATGTATTTATTTTTGTACAAATATCATTGTCAGGCAAAGAAAATGGAAGTGCTTTTATTCTATAGAAAGAACTGCCTTGCTTGTCACTGGTTAAAAACTGTGCTATGATACCTCTAGAAAAATGAAATATAACTGCATGGAAAAGGAATGGTGAATGGTATGCTGCCTTTTAAAATTGGAAGAAATGATCCCTGCTGGTGCGGCAGTGGAAAAAAATATAAGCTCTGTCATATGGGCATGGATGAAAAATTGCGAGAATTAAAGCGGATGGGAGAAATTGTACCCAAGCGGAAAATGATTAAAACACCGGAGCAGATTGACGGCATCCGCAAAGCCGGTGTCCTGAATACTGCCATTTTAGATATGGTTGGTGAACACATTCATGCCGGTATGTCCACAGAGGAAATCAATACCCTTGTCCATGAATATACCATTGCCCATGGTGGAATTCCTGCGCCTTTAAACTATGAAGGCTTCCCGAAAAGCGTCTGCACTTCCATCAATGACGTAATTTGCCATGGCATCCCTTCCCCTGATGAAATTTTAAAAGAAGGGGATATTATCAACGTGGATGTAACCACTATTTTAGATGGTTACTATGCTGACGCTTCCCGAATGTTCTGCATCGGCGAAGTTTCTCCCGAAGCAAAAAAACTGGTAGAGGACACGAAAAAAGCCGTAGATATGGCACTGCCTTATTTAAAGCCCTGGGGGCACTTAGGAGATATTGGCGCTGTCATTAGTAATTTCGCCTACAGCGAAGGCTACAGCGTTGTGGAAGAAATCGGCGGTCACGGCGTAGGCATCCAATTCCACGAAGATCCTTATGTCTGCCATATCGGTGAGTTTGACACCGGTATGGTGCTGGTTCCGGGCATGGTCTTTACCATTGAGCCAATGATCAATGCCGGCGGTGAGGATTTCTACCAAGATGAAGAAAACGGCTGGACCATTTACACCATGGACGGCTCTCTTTCCGCACAATGGGAATACACAGTAGCTATTACAGAGGATGGATATGAAATTTTAACCCACTAAAATAAAACCGGAGCAATGCTCCGGTTTTTTTATTTCTATCCATACTTTTTGTAAACATTGGTGTCAAAAGATGGTTTATCTTCATTTCTCCCGCAAGTTTTGCATTGGATAAAATTACTATACTTTCAGCCGATATAATCGTTCCACTGGGGAATCCGCGCGGAATGTAGGCACTTCTTCTACAAACTCCCAGCCAAATTTTTCATACAGCCCATTATGCTTGGTATATAAATAAAGTTCTGACAGATTCGCCTGTTTGGCATATTCCGGCACTGTTTCCATCATGGCACGGCAAATGCCTTTTCCGCGGTATGCTTCCGCCACATATACATTGATCATCCAGGGATAAAGATCCGGTCTGCTGTCCAGATCATCAAATATAGCCAGCTGGTACATGCCTGCCGGCACGCCATTCCATAATGCCACAAAGGTCTGAGGCAGTCTTTGATGCTGGAGGGAATGGGCTAAATTATAACAAACCTCTTCCATTGTCTTGCCGTCCCGCACACCCCACCAGTGATAATTCCACTGGCAGATTTGTTGAAAAATGGGATTGTCTGTTTCTTCTAAACGGATAATTTCTATCATATAGTCCACCTTTACGCAATGAAAATCAATCATGCTCTCTCAAAAT
Organism: uncultured Lachnospiraceae bacterium; assembly: GCA_944381395.1. GTDB lineage: Bacteria > Bacillota > Clostridia > Lachnospirales > Anaerotignaceae > CALWRB01. Next base: position 33,050 of record CALWKY010000081.1, on the reverse strand, counting down.
CATTTCTTCCGGTATGCAGGATGCAAAAAGCAGTCAGCGCAATAAGCACGCCACGCCTTTCTATTGCGGTTTTTTGAATATAAAAATATCGCAATCCAAAAAAATGGACTGCGATATGGTGTGCCGCCGCTGCGACTGCACCCTACGGGATTCGAACCCATGGCCTTTCGCTCCGGAGGCGAACGCTCTATCCACTGAGCTAAGGGTGCACTAATTTTGCACTATTGGTTATTTTATCATAAAAGAGGTCTTCTGTCAAATAAGATTCCATGTTTTCCTTTCCGATAAAAAGTATTTTCCCCCTCTCTTTCCTGTTTTTCCGGCAAGGAGCAGCGGCGTTTTCTTATGTTCTGTTTCATAAATTAAAACGCTTTCCCGATCAAAGCTCTCATGAAAAACAAAATCTTTCCGACAGATCTGATCTACTGTCATAGCGGCAGTCCTGTTTTCCATAGAAAAGCGCATCTGCTAAAAGCAGATGCGCTCTTTAAAATCAATCTTCAATATGCAGGGGCTTCAAATTCCAAATCTCTTTTGCATACTGGTCAATGGTACGGTCACTGGAGAACTTACCGCTCTTTGCCGTATTAGTAATGGCCATCTTCGCCCATTTATCCCGATCCCGGTAAGCGGCATCGATTTTCTTGTGGGTATCTGCATAGGACCGGTAGTCTTCCAAAATGAAGTATTCATCCGGGCGGTCACCCAACAGCAGGGAATCATACAAGTCCCGGAATAGTTCCGGATTCTGGTCGAAGGTGCCATTAATGAGACAGTTCAAGGCCATACGCACTTCCTGGTCCATATTATAAATCGTCCACGGATCATAGTTGGCACGTTTTGCTACCACCTGATCGGCGCTCATGCCGAAAATAAAGATATTATCCTTGCCCACCTCATCATAAATTTCCACATTGGCACCATCCATGGTACCAATGGTCACAGCGCCATTAAGCATCAGCTTCATATTGCCGGTACCGCTGGCCTCTTTGCCGGCTGTGGAAATCTGTTCGCTCACATCCGCTGCCGGTATCAGTTTTTCCGCCAGAGAAACACTGTAATTTTCCATAAATACCACTTTGATTTTTCCCTGGATGGAAGTATCATGGTTAATCACATCCGCGACACTGTTAATGAGCTTAATAATCTGTTTTGCCCGATGGTAGCTGGCAGCCGCTTTTGCGCTGAAAATGAAGGTACGGGGCACCATATCCAGATCCGGATTCATTTTTAACTGATTATACAGTCCAATAATATGGAGCACATTCAGCAGTTGGCGTTTATACTCATGAAGCCGTTTAATCTGAATATCAAAAATAGAATTGGGATCTACCTCAATACCCTTGGTGTGATAAATATAATCCGCCAATGCTTTTTTATTATTCTGCTTAATGTCCATAAATTTTTCACGGAACGCCGCGTCTTCCCTATAAGGGAGTAATTTTTCCAGTTGTTCCAGATCTGTAATCCAGCCGTCTCCAATGGTATCAGTAATGAAATTTGCCAAAGGCTGGTTGGCATGCAAAAGCCATCTTCTTTGGGTGATACCATTTGTTTTATTATTGAATTTTTCCGGATAGAGCTGATAGAAATCCTTTAATTCCTGTCTCTTTAAAATTTCTGTATGCAATGCCGCTACACCATTAACAGAATGGCTGCCTACAATCGCTAAATGTGCCATCCGTACCTGTCCATCGGCAATCACCGCCATACTGCGGATCTTTTCCGGCGCAAAGCCATACTTTGCATTCAGTTCCAGGCAGAAACGGCGGTTAATTTCCTCTACAATCTGATAGATACGAGGCAATACGCGGCTAAATAGTTCCATAGGCCATTTTTCCAATGCCTCTGCCATAATGGTATGATTGGTATAAGCGCATACTTTTTTAGTGATCTCCCAAGCATCATCCCAAGGCACATCATTTTCATCCACCAGCACACGCATCAGTTCTGCAACGGCTACGGTAGGATGGGTATCATTCAGCTGGAATGCCACTTTATCCGGCAGTTCATGGAAATCCGTATGGGCTTTTTTAAACCGTGCAATGACCCGCTGCACCGTAGCAGAAATGAAGAAATACTGTTGTTTTAAGCGCAGTTCCTTTCCCTGGTAATGTTCATCAGCGGGATAAAGCACATCTGTCAGGGTATTGGCTAAAATTTCTTCTTCTGTGGCCTTTTGGTAATCGCCCTCATTAAAGTATTTCAAATCCAGACGGTTTTTCGGCTTTGCCTCCCATAGTCTTAAAGTATTTACTGTATTGTTATGATAACCAATTACCGGATAGTCATAAGGCACTGCAATGACAGACTGATAGTCTTCCTGTACAAAACGATATTCTCCATTTCCTTTCGGAACTGCCCGTACCTTTCCGCCGAACTTTACTTCTACTGCATATTCATTTCTGCGGATAGACCAAGGATCACCGTTTTCCAGCCAGTTATCGGGCACTTCCACTTGATAGCCATTTTCAATTTTCTGCTCAAAAATGCCATAGTGATATCGGATGCCGCAGCCATATGCCGGCAATTCCATGGTAGAGAGGGAGTCCAAAAAGCATGCTGCCAAACGTCCTAAACCGCCATTGCCCAGACCGGGATCCATTTCTGCATCTTCTAACGCATTAAAATTGACACCCATTTCCTCTAACGCTTCCTTTACTTGACGATATGCCGTCAGGTTGATTAACGCATTGCCAAAGAAGCGGCCCATCAAAAATTCCATGGATAGATAGTAAACAATTTTGACGTCTTTTTCATAATACTGATTGTGAGTCTTCATCCACTTATCACTGATGATATCCCGTACAGAATAAACAGCCGCCTCATACAGTTCCTCATTGGACGCCTGTTCCACGGTTTTCCGGTAAAGTTTTCTCACATTATCCGCAAACACCTTTTTTAGTTCTTCTTTATTAATGATTGCTTCTGACATCCAAAATCCCTCGCTTCCTCTATCAATTTGCCCCGCAGTAAAAATGATGCACGGAAAATTGTCTTTTTTAGGTGATCTCTTTGTTCATATTATAGCAAAACCCCGTTCTAGAAGCAAATGAAAACGGACAGTTTTTGTCAAAAAACCATCCGCTGCTTCGTAATATTTTCTTGTCTTGCATATCAAACAGTATGGGCAAAATAGTTTGATTTTATCTATGGTTAACACATAAAAAGTACGCAGCCACAAAAAAATCCAACAGCGCCCCATAAACCGGAAACTGTTTTCCGGCGCAGTCCATCTTCCTCCGGCAATATGCCGCAGCAAGACAAATACATGGCACAGCCGGAAAGAAAGGCCGCCAGCACAGAAAGAGGGAATTCCGGCAGTGCCATTTCCCATAAAAACAGAGGTACTAAGATCAGCAGCGTTGCCGCAGCGCCTTTTGCCCCAGAGAAAAACCCTTTCTTTTCCACCAGGGAAGTCAAAATGCTTCCGCCTAAAGCCGCGGCTCCATGAAGCCACAACCACTGTCCCCAGCAGAGTTCTGGTAAAAAATGCAGACAAACAAAGGCTAAAATCATACCATCGCAGAAAGCAGACAGCGACAGGCAACCTTCCCGTTCTTCGCTGAAATACAATGCCGCCTGTAAAATAGCCGCGCCCCAAAGTAATTTCATATCTTTCCCTCCAAAAAAAGAGATTCTTCTTTAAGATATGAAAGAAAAAAAGAAAGATGAAAGAGAGAAACTGTCCCTTCTTCATTTTTTTACTGCAAAAAAAAATGACTGGGAAAAATGCTCAGTCATTTTCTTTTTTACGTATTTTCTTCGTCTTGTTCCATTTGTTCCATGCGCTGTGCCGTAATAAGACAATCCATGACTTCATCCAAATCCCCGTCTACAATATCATCGATTTTATACCAAGTCATATTGATCCGGTGATCCGTTACTCTGCCTTGGGGGAAGTTATAAGTACGAATCCGCTCGCTGCGGTCTCCTGTTCCTACCTGCGCTTTACGGTCCGCAGAAATAGCCGCGTCATGCGCCTGTCTTTCCCGTTCATAGACTCTGGCATAAAGTACTTTCAATGCCTGCTCTCGATTTTGCAGCTGGCTTTTTTCATTCTGGCAGCTTACTACGATACCCGTGGGAATATGCGTCATACGGACAGCGGAATCAGTGGTATTGACACACTGTCCGCCATTGCCTCCTGCACGGAATACATCCACCCGCACATCATTCATATCAATGTGTACATCTACCGCTTCCGCTTCCGGCAGTACCGCTACGGTAGCGGTGGAGGTATGGATTCTGCCGCCGCTTTCTGTAGTGGGGACCCGCTGTACCCGGTGAACCCCGCTTTCATACTTCAGACGGGAATATGCGCCGGAACCTTGAATCATAAAGATGACTTCTTTAAAACCGCCCAAATCGCTTTCGCTCACACTCATCAGCTGAATCTTCCATTTATGCCGTTCCGCATACCGGGTATACATCCGAAAGAGAGACCCGGCAAACAGTGCCGCTTCTTCTCCGCCGGCACCGCCGCGGATTTCCATAATAACGTTTTTTTCGTCATTGGGATCTTTGGGCAATAAAAGCAGTGTCAGTTCTTTACCCAGAGATTCCAAGTCCACTTTTGCCTGTGCCAGTTCTTCTTTTAATAATTCCCGGAAATCCTCATCCTGCTTTTGAGCCAGAAGCGTTTCCGCTTCTTCCTTTGCCGTTTCCGCCTTCTGCAGCTGTGTATATTTTTCCATGATGGGCGTCAAGTCACTATATTCTTTACTGCACTGGCGCCATTTTTCCCGGTCAGCAATGATGGCGGGATCTCCAATTTCCTCTGCCAACCCTTCATACTTTTGCCGCAAGGCATCCAGTTTTTCTCTCATCCGTTCCGTCATGGTTTCTTCACTCCTCTAAGGCTTTTCTTGCCGTAATCACTCGATCCAAGCCGGATAAATCCTGTTTACATACAATCTCTTTCAAGCCAGCGGCTTCGCAAAGCCCGCTGACTGCCTGACGCTGGTCATATCCAATTTCCAGCAATAGTCTGCCGCCCGCTTTCAGCCACTGTCCCGCCTCTGCAATGATTCTGCGGTAAAAATCCAGACCATCCAGCCCCCCATCCAGCGCCAAAGAGGGTTCAAAGTCTCTGACTTCTTCCATTAAAGTAGGGATCACTGCCCTTGCAATATAAGGCGGGTTGGATGTAATCACATCTATGTTGCCTTTGAATGACGATGGCAATGCTTCAAATAAGTCTCCTTGATAAAATGTCACATTTCCATGGAGGGATGCGTTATTTTTTCTGGCATATGATAACGCTTTTTCACTGATATCCGTTCCATAGACTTCCGTATAACCAAATCGGCTCAGGCAAATGGGAATACAGCCGCTTCCCGTACAAATATCAACCGCCACTTGATAGTGAAAATCCTTACAATATTGGATGGCTTCCTCCACTAACACCTCAGTATCCCCTCTGGGGATGAGAACGCCCTCCCCCACTTGAAAAGACATCCCCATAAATTCACAATGTCCCAAAAGATACTGCAAAGGTTCTCCTGCCGCTCTGCGTTCCACCAGTTCCCAAAAAGCACTGACCTGCGCTTCTGACAAAAGCCGTTCCGGCTCTGTAAAAACCACCAAACGGCTGATCCCCATTACTTCCATCAGCAGCAATTCCGCATCCAGCGCAGCATTTTCTTTCCCTGCCGCCTGCAGTTTTTTCCGGGCAGATAACAGAATGGATCCGATCTTATTGTTCTCCTTCATCTTCCAGAACTCCCTTCATGGCAGCAATGGCAGCTTCAATCTGGCTATCATCCGGCTCTGCTGTGGTTAGCATTTGCAGGCAAAAGCCAGGTTTGCTGACAATGGCAACCAAAGGGCTGTCAGAATTGCCTGCCCAGCGGATGACCTCGTAAGAAATACCCGCAATAAACGGCACCAGACACAGCTTCAGCAGCAAACGGTCGCCTACGGATGTGGTCTGGATGAACATAAATACAATGCAGCTGATGATAATGACAAAGAACAAAAAGCTGGTACCGCACCGCTTATGGAGTCTGGTGCAGGGACGTACATTTTCCACTGTCAGTTCTTTTTCACTTTCAAAGCAGTTGATGGTTTTATGCTCCGCGCCATGGTACTGGAATACCCGCTGGATTTCCTTCATCCGGGAAATGGCAAACAAATAGCCCAAAAAGATGACAATCCGGATAAAAGACTCAATGATACCCAATGCCCATGACGGCACAAAGCGGCTGAAAAAACTGCCCAGTAATACCGGAAGCAGAAAAAACAGACCAATCCCCATAGCCATGGAGATAATCACCGTCACATAAATCAAAATGTCATTGACTTTCTCACCGAATTTATCTATCAAGAATTTCTCCAGCTTAGAAGGTTCCTCGTCCTCCCAGCCTTCTCCTGCAATCTCCGCAGAACGCATAAGGATTCTGGTACCGCTGACCAAAGAATCCCAAAAAGACGCTATGCCCCGTAAAATAGGCAGGCGGAAAATGCCTTTGGAACTGAGACCTTTCCATGCTTTCTTTTCCACAGTCAGAGTACCCTGAGGATTGCGCACCGCCATGCAGTACATCTCTCTGCCGCGCATCATAACCCCTTCGATAACAGCCTGACCACCGATTCTCGTTTGTTTCATATGATAAAACACCTCTTTTGCAAACATAATTTTGGTGCTTGTAAGATCCATTTGAAATAAAAAAGGGTGGGATGACCCACCCTCTCGACATCGAAATTACTTTCTGCCGTACTTCTTGTTGAACTTCTCAACTCTGCCGCCTGCTTCAACCATCAGCTTCTGGCTGCCGGTATAGAAAGGATGGCACTTAGAGCAAACTTCGACTCTGATCTCGTCCTTGGTAGAACCAGTTACGAATTCATTACCGCAGTTGCATCTTACGGTTACCTGCTTGTAATTCGGATTGATTCCTTCTTTCATTTGTTTTCACCTCACATACACTATTTGTTGATCAATAATCGCTTATTTAAAGACAACATATGTATTTTAGCATACTTTTTTTTCTTTGGCAAGAGCAGCCATTGTATTTTTTCCAGAAAACAGCGCCTTTTTGTGTTTTTCACAAATTGCATATTCCCTTTTGCGGTGATCCATATAAATTTAATTATTTTTTTGCAGCTGCGCCGCCTGCGCTGCTAAAAGGGATGCAAACTGATGGTTATTTTCTGTTTTTTTCATCAATTCCAAAGTGCCTTCTGTCAGCTCCATATAGTTCCGTTCTTCTGACATACGGCGCAGAGTATAATTACACTCTAATTCCTCTTGTGTTAAGAGCATTTCCTCACGTCTGGTTCCGGAGCGCAGTATATCAATAGCGGGAAAAATCCGCTTTTCCGCCAATCTGCGATCCAATACCAGCTCCAGGTTGCCAGTGCCTTTAAACTCCTCAAAAATAACCTCATCCATTTTACTGCCTGTTTCTACCAGTGCAGTGGCTAAAATCGTCAGGCTGCCGCCATTTTCTATATTTCTGGCAGCGCCGAAAAATTTCTTGGGGCTATAAAGGGCGGCTGGATCCAAACCGCCGGAAAGAGTTCTGCCGCCAGGCGGCTGGAGCAAATTATAGGCGCGGGAAAGACGGGTAATGCTATCCAATAAAATCACCGCGTCTTTTCCCTGTTCCACCAAGCGCTTAGCCCGCTCCAATACCATCTCCGCTACTTTTCTGTGGTGTTCCGGTTCCTCGTCAAAGGTAGAGGAAAAAATTTCAGTCTGTTTTCCGCCAATACAACGAGATAATTCCGTCACTTCCTCAGGACGTTCATCAATGAGCAATACCAATAAAAAAAGAGAGGTGTCTGCTGCCAAAGCATTGGCGATTTCTTTCAAAAGTGTAGTCTTTCCCACTTTAGGGGGTGCCACAATCATGCCCCGCTGACCCTTTCCAATGGGTGCGACCAGATCAATCAAACGGCAGGCAATGCTGCCAGAAGGCGCCAAATGCAGTTTTTCTCTAGGATAGATGGGTGTCAGATTCTCAAAATGGGGGCGGTGCGCCGCCTTTTCCGGCGCATCGCCATTGACTCGTTCCACGAACATCAATCCGCCATACTTCTCATTTTCCTTCGCAGTACGCACCTTACCGCAAACCAGGTCTCCTGTGCGCAGCTGGAATCTACGGATCTGTGAAGGGGAAACATAAATATCTCCCGGACCCGGCAAACAATTCTGGCAGCGTAAAAAACCATATCCATCTGCCATAATTTCCAAAACGCCCGCACCCATTTCGCTTTCTGCCAAAATTTCTTGTTTTTGCTTTCCATTTTCCCCGCTATCCTGTGCTGGCTTATGGGGGTCTTCTCCTGCTAATGGCGAAAGAAAAGCGGATGTTTCCACATTCGCTTGTTCTTTCACTGTTTCTGAAGAAGCCTGGCGGATCCATTCCACCAGTTCACTTTTTTTCATTCCGCTGACTGCTTTGTGTCCCATCTGCCGCGCCATTTCCCGCAGCACCGGTAACGTCAGCGCCATTAAATCTTGTTCCATCTTTCTTCTCCCTTTTTCACTCCTGTAAAACGATACACAGAGCAATCAGCTCTCAGGAGGAATGGTCAGGGTCATGTTCGGCTGAAGTGTTGTGTTTTCTGTCATATTGTTAGCATCCAAGATCTTCTGATACTCTGCACCGTTACCATACACTTCCTGCGCAATACTCCAGAAGGTATCGCCTTCTTTTGTAGTATATGTAGTACTGCCAGTAGTAGAAGTGTTCGTGGTGCCAGTGGTAGAAGAATTGTCGCCGTCTTCATTGGCAGCAGTATCTCCTTCCCCCGCTGCATCCGGATTTGTCAATGCATCCAGCTGTTCCTGCAGTTCCAAATTCTTCAGCTGTTCTTCCTCATACTTTGCGGCATAATCAACAGAAGAATCCACCTGGCTTTGCAGGCTTTCCACTTTGCTGCCTAAAGAAATGCAGCGCAAACCCAAGAATACAATGACAGCCAATGCCAAAATACCGCCGATAATGGCTACCCGATTGACGCCATGATCTTCCTCGTAATCATCATCTTCATAAAGATAATCCAAGTTTTCCTGTTTTGCTTTTTCTTCGAAATCAATATCTGTATATCTATATTTGTCTTCCTGGAAAGGCAGCGGTTCTTCTTTCTTTGCGTTCTTTTTCTTTTTGCCTGGAGCCATTGTCTGAATAGTAACTTCTTCTACAATTTTGCTTTTCTTTTTTGCAGGCATCATGCTGACATACTGAATGCCGTCATTATAGTCATCCCCATCTGCTTTCTGCTGGGATACCGGACGTACTTTCTCCTGTTTTTCCTGCTCATCAGAATACTGCGCCATACGGCTTCTGCGGGATACATAACGTGTGGGAGCGCCAGGCTGGGTAGGTTCTTCCGGCAAATTCTCCAGTTCTTTCCCTACCTGCTGCATTCTTGCTTCTTTTACTTCTTCCAAATCTTCTCTCCGGCGGCTGCGTACGGTGCGCATCGTATCTTTTTCTTCCTGTCCCATCAGCGGATGTGTCTGCATCAAAATATCCACTACTTCTTTCGGCAGATCCTGATACAATCCCTCATAATATGCGGATTTATCCTGCATATCTCCGTTTGTATTTTTTTCTTTATCCATGAAAACCGTCCCTCCGACTATGAACATTTTATCTTATTTTTTTATTCTTTTCAAAAGGCATTTTTACTACAAAACCACAGAAAAACCCTATATTACTTTCCTATTTTACAAATTTTCTTTCCTTCTGTCAACTTTGCAAGGAGTTTTTTACGGTTTTTTGTAAGAAAAAGAAGGATATCTTCGCTTTTTTATCAGACCATTTCTCTTCTTCTGCAAAAAATCCCCTCTTTACATCCTTTGAAACATTCATTATACTAATATCAAATGGAACCTCCGCCTTGTCTAAGATCTAAAACGTTACACAGGGCCTTGGAAAAATAAGGAAGTGATTACCGTGAAAATCGAAAAAGTTAATGAGAATCAACTGCGACTGACCTTAACATTTCAGGATTTAGCAGAACGCGGGATTCGTTTGGAGGATTTTATCCGTCCTTCTGACCATACTCAGGCACTTTTCCGCGAAATCATGGGGCAGGCTTTGGAAGAATATGATTTTATTTCAGAAAACACGCCTTTAATGGTAGAGGCTTCTCCCATTGCGGGAGAAGGCATTTCCATCCTCATTACAAAGGTGGAACAAAAAGAACATATGGAAAAAGCAGTACAAAAGCTGCGTTCCTTTACCCCACAGACCACAAAAGAATCTGCGCTGAAGCAAAAAACGGCTGCGAAAAATTCTTCTGAAAAAGAAACGCTTTTGCTCTATACCTTTGATACATTAGATGATGTCATTCATCTGGCAATCCGTCTGAACGGAAATGGTCATGGTCAGAATGCACTCTATCGCTATAACCAAAAATTATATCTCGCCGTGCATTTAGACACCGCCCTTTCTGATGAAGCTTACCAGCGCGCAGAAGCCATCTTTGGCGAATACGGAAAAAAACTGACTGCACCTCCTTTGGGTGAAACATTTTTAAGGGAGCATGGTAAAATGGTGCTGGCGGCAGATGCCATTGGCACACTGGCTGCCCATTTTAAAGAAGCGTAACACTATAAAGACAATAACAGAAAAAGCATTCCCCATGAAAAAACAAAAAACGGCTTTCCTCTCTATTTTAAGAGGGAAGCCGTTTTTAATTGCTTAGCATTCAACCAGAAATAAAAACATGCGCCCCGGAAATTTGTCTTTTTACGCATGCTATAAGTTTCCATGGATTTTTGGGGCAGTAATGCACTATGTTATCCCACAGAAACTTCCCTTAAAAAGCGGAACAATGGCACCATTTTTTTCCATTCCGCCAAAACATGGTCACACAATTTATCAGAAAACAACAATTCATCAATAGGACGTTCCTCAGAAATGGTAATTTCCTTTTTCTGATACCACAACTCCACCAAAGGAGCATGTGCTCCATTCCCCATTTGCCTTTTATAGCTTTCCCCATCTGCTGTCAATTCTTTCGCCCGTTTCAAGCCATTGGCGATACGTAAAAAAGCAGCTGTATCCGCATCAATCTTGCGGCGGTATGCCTGTAAAAACGCCGGTGTGCTATCATATAATCCCATTCCTGTGTAATAAGCCTCCGGTGTCAGTTCAAAGTAAAAAACCGGCTGGCATTTCCAATCCGTACCTGCTTGTTTCCCATCATGAAGCACCATCCAGCGTTTGGGGCGGTAAGGGCTCTTATCCTTGGAAAAGCGAATATCCCGGTTAATGCGGGAAATAGAAGCCTGCCGGGGCATTCCCTTTCCAATTTCCTCTATCCGCTGTATCAATTCCTTCGTCAAACAGTCAAAGGGTTCTTTTAATACGGTCTGATACCGCTGGCGATTTTCTTCCATGAAGGCTTTATGATTGTTCATCCGCAGTTCCCATAAGAAATCAATGGTCTGCGGTGTAAATCCTGTAAACTGCGTCATCCTGTTTCTCCTTTCTTCTTTTTTCATTTCCCTTTGCCTATCATAACACAAATAAAACCACCTGCCAAAGGCAAAATTTTGCACTTTGAAAATTTCATAAAAAAGGCTCCCTTTTTTATCAGGGAGCCAAAACATATCTTTTTTACAGGATGCTGCCAATTGTCAGGAACAAAGGTGCAAATACCAAAGATACAACGGTCATCAGTTTAATCAAAATATTAATGGACGGACCGGAAGTATCCTTGAAGGGGTCGCCTACGGTATCACCTACAACGGCTGCCTTATGGGCTTCGCTGCCCTTGCCGCCATGGTTGCCTTCTTCAATGTACTTCTTCGCATTATCCCAAGCGCCGCCCGCATTGGACATAAAGATTGCGATCAGAACACCAGTTACTAAAGAGCCGGCAAGCAGACCGCCCAATGCGCTGGTGCCTAACAGCAGACCTATAACCAAAGGCGCCAATACTGCCATGATACCAGGCACCATCATTTCTTTCAGTGCCGCAGTGGTAGAAATCTCTACGCATTTCTTGTAGTCAGGCTTTCCAGTACCTTCCATGATACCAGGGATGGCGCGGAACTGACGTCTTACTTCTTCAATCATCTGGAATGCCGCTTTACCTACAGACTGCATGGTAAATGCAGAGAACAGGAAGGGCAGCATACCACCGATAAGCATGCCAATAATTACACGCGGTTCCAGAATGGAGATATCTGTCAGCTGAACCGCTTCTGCATAAGATACGAACAGCGCCAGAGCAGTCAGTGCTGCGGAGCCAATGGCAAAGCCTTTTCCCATAGCGGCAGTGGTATTACCTACTGCATCCAGCTTATCGGTAATATTACGAACAGAGTGGTCTAAGCCGCTCATTTCCGCGATACCGCCTGCGTTATCGGCAATGGGACCATAAGCGTCGACTGCTACGGTAATTCCTGTCGTAGACAGCATGCCCACCGCTGCCAAGGCGATACCATACAGACCGCTTACACTGTATGCAATAAAGATACCTACGCAGATCAGTAAAATAGGAATTGCAGTGGATTCCATACCTACAGCCAAACCACTGATAATGGTAGTTGCGGGGCCAGTTTCAGACTGGTCTGCAATTTTCTTTACAGATTTATAGTCACTGGAGGTATATACTTCTGTAATGATGCCAATGATCAAACCTACCAACAAGCCAGCAATAATTGCAATAGCAGGCTTTATGTCTTGGAAAAACAGCATGCTCAGCGCAACAGAAGCAACGACCACGATACCGGAAGATACATAAGAACCCATTTTCAGTGCCTTATGGGGATTAGAATTTTCATCACCCTTTACAAAGAAGGTACCAATAATGGATGCCAGAATACCAACGGCCGCTAATACCAGCGGGAAAGCAGCGCCTTCCGCTGCAAAATAAACAACGCCCAGTGTAACAGCAGAAACGATAGAACCAACATAAGATTCGAACAAATCCGCGCCCATACCAGCTACGTCGCCTACGTTATCGCCTACGTTATCGGCAATGACGGCAGGGTTACGAGGGTCATCCTCAGGGATGCCTGCTTCTACTTTACCTACCAGGTCAGCACCTACGTCGGCAGCTTTGGTATAAATACCACCGCCTACACGGCTGAACAATGCAATGGAAGATGCACCTAAGCTAAAACCAGACAAGATAGACGCATCCTGTGTTACCATATAAATGGCGCCCACACCCAGCAAACCTAAACCGACTACGGACATACCCATTACAGCGCCGCCGCTGAATGCAACGGAAAGGGCTCTGTTCATGCCGCCTTCTTTCGCAGCGTTCGCTGTTCTTACATTAGCCTTTGTTGCTACGTTCATACCGAAATATCCAGCCAATGTAGAGAAAAGTGCACCGATAACAAAGCATACACCAGTCTTTACATTGATACCTGCTGCAATCAGTATAAACAGAACTGCGGCAAAGATAACCAGAATCTTATACTCCGCCTTCAAAAACGCATTGGCACCATCACGAATGGATGCAGCGATTTCGCTCATTCTAGCAGTGCCCTCTTCTTCCTTGTCAACTCTTTTTGCCAGCGTATAAGCAAAAAGCAGTGCCGCAATACCCAGCACCGGAGCCAAGAACATTAAATTACTCATGATGTTGTCCCCCTATAAAATTGAATAAAAACTATAATTTCTCACCTTTTCTCCAACGTAAATACAAAATACAGACCGCAATGTTTTGCCCGCTTTCTATTTCAAAAGCAAACTATGAAACGATATCCTTGCCGCATTGTCCTACATGGAAAAAAGTTGACAGGTTTCATTCAGTATAATGGAAAAAATGCCAGAAATCAAGTCTGATATTATATCGTACTTTAAAAAAAGTGCTAAAAAAGCGAATAGTATTTTGTTTAAAAAACACACTTTTGCACTTTTTTTGTAAATTCAATTTACAGAATATGAAAAACAATCTATTTTCATTTGCCTTTTTTCACAAAAAAACGGCTGGAATTTGTCCCAACCGCAAAAATTCATTTGATTTTATTTGTTCGTTTTCTTTTTTTCAGTGTCAAAACCACATAGGCACTAAATGCACCTAAAAGCACACCGGCCAGCACATCGAAAGGATAGTGTACGCCTACGTAAATACGAGAAAGCGCCATCAGTGTAGAGAATACAAAAGCCGCAACACCTGCTTTTCGATTCATATGCCACAGCACAACGGCGCATGCGAAAGAAGCAGAAGTATGTCCCGAAGGAAATGAGCCATCGGAAAGCGGCGCAATCAAAGGGGTATAATCCAGAGCATCGTAAGGACGCATACGGAAAATCATGGGCTTTAAAATCAGGTTGCACAAAACCGCATTTACACCCAAAGACGCAAACATCACAATCCCCCATTTGCGTGTTTTCGGATAAAGCAGCAGGAATATACCGAAAAGAATCCAAATTCTGCCGCCGTCTCCAAGCCAGCTAATGCTTGTCCAAAAACGTTCCCCGAAAGGTAGCGCCATGAGAAAGTCCCGCAGCATAAAAAGTAACTTTGTATCCATCGCTACTAATGTTTTCATTGGCACACCTCCTATGTATTTATAAAAATAAATGCTCTACTAAAATTTTTAAGCCGATGCAGATTAAAATCAAGCCGCCGGCCAACTCCGCTTTGCTTTGCAGCATGTCACCCAGTTTTTTACCTAAAGTACCGCCGATAAATGAAATAACAAACGCCACAACACCAATGACGCCAGCTGCAAAAAAGATATCCACCTTTAATAAAGCGAAACTGATTCCCACTGCCAATGCGTCAATACTGGTAGCAACCGCCTGCACCAAGAGCACTTTTGGTGTCAAAACGCAGTTGACTTTTTCTTCTTCTCCACGGCTTTCCCGGATCATATTGATGCCAATGGCCGCCAACAGACCAAAAGCAATCCAATGATCCACCGCTTCAATATACGCCTGGACAGTGCTTCCCAGCAGATAGCCAATCATTGGCATCAAAAACTGGAATACACCAAAATAGAACCCTTGCAGCGCGGATTCTTTCACACCGAAGCCTCTCACACTAACCCCGTTGGAAACAGAGACCGCAAAGGCATCCATTGCCAATCCAACTGCAATGAAAAAAATAGAAAAGAACTCCAAACTTACACCCGCTTCCTCATTCTTTGCAAAAAAACCAGTATTATTCTGATTTCCCAATAAATGACTGTTTTATTTCGCCATCGCTTTCAGACTTGTTTCTTTTAATCGTGTCAGTATATCATATTTTTTACTTTCTAGTCAATGAAACTTCTGTAAAGTATTCTTACAAAACCCGCCTTTTTTTGAAAAAACCCGGAAAAAGCATAGTATCCTGCCCAAAAATATGGTATAATCAGAACAATCTTTCAGAAAGGCTCTGTGTTTTGATATCTTCGCATCACTTCATGCAAAAAACTAAGCAGCATCTTCCGCTTTCTATTGAAAAACAGCGGGGCAAACGGGTATCTCCATAGATAGATTGCGGGATTTTGAAGCAGGAAACATGATCAGATGCAGAACTGGAAAAACTGAGTACCTTTTTTGATGAGACAATGGCTGTCCTGGTCTCTCGTTCCTTATCGCAAGATATGCGTTTAAGCCAGCGTGAACATCATGTAAGAATATTAGCCGCAAGAGCGGGCGGATTTTTCATTTTTGGGGTATGATGGAGGATCTCCGGCTGTCGCTTTACCTTCTGAAAGCCGCTATGATTGCTTTTGGGACTCATTTTTTTGGATAACTAGTAATGACTATCTGGAAAAACAGGCTTATGCGTCATCACAGCTGCTTTTGGGAACGGTGCCGCTGTTTTCCATGTCGGTACTGCCTGTGCTCTTGTCATTTTCTTACATTATTTCTTATCCGCTGTGTACAATTTTATGTGCCATACGGATAGCCGCTTTATATCATTTCTATTGGAAAAAGATATGGAACATCAAATGATTTTTCCTAACCGTACAACAAAAGAAGGGAGAATGTTTATGTACACTTATTGGGAGGCTTTGTGTGTATTTGAAGACGTTTACGATAAATACCGTAAACGCTGCGCAGAAAAATATCATTTGACACCCGTAGAAACGAATCTTTTGCTGCTGTTAGGTCATGGAGATCCACACAATACCTCAGCTGATCTTTGCCGCATGACCAGACTGGCAAAAAGCCGTATTTCCGTAGCCATCAATTCTTTATTCGATAAAGGTCTGATTGAGAAAAAGGATGATCCATTCCACGGCAAAAAAATCCATCTTTACCCTACGGAAGCCGCTCAGGAAATCCTTGCTTATGGCAGAGAAATTAAAAAAGAAATGACAGAAACTATGTTTACCGGCTTTACAGAGGAAGAACGGACACAATTCCTGTCTATGATTGACCGTGTTATCGCCAATCTGGATACACCGCTGCAAAAAAATAGTCGAGAAAAAGAACAGGCACAAAAGCGGGCAGCCGAACGGGCAGAAGCCTGGTGGGGCAATCGGTTTTAAGAGTAAAAAAGACTGTACTTTCTAAGTACAGTCTTTTTCTATTTACCAAATTATAAACTCTGCATATATGCATCCATAGCATCTGCTACTTTCTTTGCATAGGCGGTTGCTTCTACCACAGTCTTTGCGCCTAAAACAACATCCCCCGCGGCAAAGATTCCAGGGTGTGTTGTCTCGCCAAAGGAATTGGTTACTAACAAGCCTTTCTCAGAAACCTCCAAGCCCTCCGTGGTAGAAACCAGTTTATTTTTCGGTCCTTGGCTTGCCGCAATAATAATGCTGTCAGCAGGTGCCAAAACAGGTTCTTCTGAAACGGAAATCACATTGCCTTCTTCGTCAAATTCACGCTTCAAAAATAACACGCCGTTTTCCGTCAATTCTACCGGCACATAACCAAACGCCAATTCTGCGCCGTCTACTTTTGCATACGCGATTTCGCTTTCACTGGCAGTATAGCGTAAAGAACGGGCATACATGGTCACATAACGGGCACCTTGACGCAGCGCGGTTCTTGCCACATCTACCGCGGAATTTCCCATGCCAATAACAGCTACTCGCTCGCCCAAATAGAACGCATCAGGATTTGCTAAATAATCGATGGCAAAATGTACATTCCCCAAAGATTCTCCGGGAATGTTCAAAGTCTTCGGTCTCCAGGTACCTGTACCAATGAATACGCTCTGGTATCCGTCTCTAAATAAATCCTTGATCTGTAACGCACCGCCGATGGTGGTATTGGGGCGGATCTTCACACCGATATCCAATAATTTTTTCCGATATCGCTCTAAAATTGTTTTGGGCAGGCGGAATTCCGGGATACCATACTGCAATACACCGCCAATCTTATCTTTGGAATCAAAGATTGTCACATCGTATCCTTTTTTCGTCAAACAAACGGCAATGGTAATACCTGCCGGGCCGGCACCAATGACTGCCGCCCTTTTACCATTTTTCGGCGCACACGGAATTTCCATTTTATCGAAATAGGTATCCGAAATATAATTTTCAATACTGCTGATATGGATCGGATCTCCTTTTTTACCGCGTACACAATGACCTTCGCACTGACTGCCATGGTTGCAGACCAAAGAACAAATCATACTCATGGGATTATTGGCAAAAAGCATTTCTCCCGCTTCGTTCAACCGTCCTTCTTTAAATGCAGCGATCATTTGAGGAATGGGTGTATGTATGGGACACCCTTCTGTGCAAAGGGGTTTTTTACAATTCAGGCAGCGATTTGCCTCATCAATTACATGTACGGCCATTTTCTGTTCTCCTCTCCATTACATTATTTCCCGTATAACTTTTTCATTATAGCATGCAAAGAAAAAAAACACAAAGGAATGTCATAGAAAAAAAGAATTTTTCCTTGGATCTATTTGCAGCTTTTCCAAAGAAAAATTCTTTTCCTGTCTTTTATATTATGTTTACCACGGAAGGAACAGCTCCGCAATGGAATACAGCGCTACTTTTCCACTGAGTGTCACACGGTCCTTCTGATACTTACCATATAGCACGCCTCCTCTGGAAGACGCCTGATATGCTAATATTTCTTGTTTTTGCAGGCGGTTTGCCCAATACGGCACAATATGACAATGTCCAGAACCGCAAACAGGATCTTCCGGCACGTCCATTTTCGGTGCAAATGTTCTGGAAACACAGTCTGTTTTACTTCCCGGCGCCGTTGTCTGTAACAGCAGACCATCCAGCTGTTTTACCAGCTGTAAATCCGGCTTCAGCCCCCTTATTTCCTCCTCGGACGCAAACACGCATAACAAATCTCTGCCCATCCAAGCCTCCTGGGGTCTAGCGCCCAAAGCATCCACCATTTGCTGGGTAACCAGCACTTGCCGTAAGGTATAAGACGGAAAATCCATTTCATAAAGAGAGCCGTTTTGCTGTACTGTCAAAGGACCGCTGCGGGTATGGAACAAAACCTCTTTTCTTCCTTTTTCGATCCATTCCATAATCACATATGCCGCAGCCAATGTGGCATGACCGCACAAATCAATTTCGCCGCCCGGTGTAAACCACCGCAGGTCGTAATCCCCTTCCTTTTTCACAAGAAAAGCCGTTTCGGACAAATGATTTTCTTGTGCAATCTTCTGCATCCATTGATCTTCCGGGAAAGCATCCAGCAGGCAAACTGCCGCGGGATTTCCGCCAAAAACAGTATCGGTAAATGCATCCACTACATATTGTTTCATGGAAAATACCTCCTGACTTTCATCCACGGGTTACAAAACGATAAATTTTCGCACGGCAAAATGCCACAGCCAGCACTGAAAATACTAAAATACCGCCTATTGCCTGTACGCAGTTCTCCGGCACAGAAGCTAACGATACTGCAAAACTGCTCTTTAAAACAGCGCCGCCCAAAAGATAACCAATTACCATCCAAACTTCTGCCAGCAGCACCGCCGCTCCATTACGCAGCGTGAATAATTTGCTGCCATCTCCCTGAAAATCACAAACAGCGCCTGCCAGCCATCCCATCAGGGCTTTAATGATCAAAGTGAAAACAACCCAATGGGCATAACCGCTTAAAAAATCCGCCAGTGCGGATCCGACACCGCCAGCAATGGCGCCTCTTCTCCTGCCAAAAAACAAACCAATCAATAAGATCATGCTGTCTCCTAAATGGATATAGCCGGAAGTGGCAGCCACAGGAATCCGAATCACCATGGTACACATAGTCACCAATGCAACCAAAAGGGCATCTAAACAAAGTTCTCTTGTATTCCATTTCATAACAACAAATTCCTCCTTTTTCTGCGCAATATTTTTCACGCAATCTATCTTGCATTCTATTTGTTTTTCAGTATACTGGCGACCGAATAAAAGAGCAATCTTTCCAGACGCAAAAAGTTAAATTGTACCCATACAATATTCAAAATTGTATCCATACAATCTATCTTGACAATGAAAAGAACCCTTCTTATAATATTGCGTATCATAAAGAAGAAATCGCAAGAAAAGAGGAATCAAAAAATGAAATCCAGAATTGAAGAAGCCGTACGCAAAAAATCCAACGGCTATAATTGTGCACAGGCAATCCTTTGCACCTATTGTGATAAATTAGGAATCAGCGAACAGGATGCTTACCGTATGAGCGCCGCAATGGGTGCAGGTATGGGCTCTATGGATGGCACCTGCGGCGCCATCAGTGCTGCCTGCATGGCTGCTGGTATGGCACAAAAAGGAGAAGGAAATACTACTGCTGCATCTTTAAAGCAGGCACGGGAAATGATGCAGCGTTTTGCAAAGCAAAATGGCACGGTTACCTGCCGGGAGTTAAAAGGCATTGGTACAGGAAAAGTACTGCGTTCCTGCCCAGACTGTGTCAAAGACGCCGCTACCTTTTTGGAAGCTGTCGTGTTTCAAGATGAAATGAAAGAGGATTAACATAAAAAAGAGTTTGGAACAATGGGATGCTGTTTCAAACTCTTTTTTATGTTCCTGATGATATAGTTCCATAATTTCATGGTATCAGGAGCTCTGATATTTTCGAGAAATAAAAAATGGAAGTTACAGGGCTCGAACCTGTGACCCTCTGCTTGTAAGGCAGATGCTCTCCCAGCTGAGCTAAACTTCCATGTCTTGACAATATATGATTTTGTGTTTATGACCCGTAAGGGAGTCGAACCCTTGTTTCAGCCGTGAGAGGGCCGCGTCTTGACCACTTGACCAACGGGCCAGAAAAAAAAATAGCGGAAGAGGGATTTGAACCCCCGACACTGCGGGTATGAACCGCATGCTCTAGCCAACTGAGCTATTCCGCCATAATTTTTTTGCCGCTTGATTAGTATACCACATTATAAAAGAATGTCAAGCTTTTTTTTACAAAAATTTTCATTCATTACGATTGATATACAAAATCTCGTTGGATTTCACCAAACCCAATTTTTCTCTGGCCACTTGTTCAATATAGCTGTCACTGTTGTAGTACTCTTTTTTATTTTCGTACTCCAAACTTTTTTCCTGCTCCTGCGCGATTTGTACCTGCAAACTATCATACTGTGCGCACAACTGGCGATACTCCAGATACTGTTCTCCAACGCCAAAACCTACAATAACAAAAAAGCCAAACAATGCCAACTTCATGGCAAGCCCACGTTTCTTTGTTTGTTTCTTTTTTGTTTCTGCCATGTTCTCATCCCCCAGGAATTATTTTTTCCGCAGACGCCGTAATTTTCGCAGGCACTCCATCCATTTCATTTTCCCATAGAGCGTAAAAAAATGCAAGCATCTTTTCCCAATTTTAATAAAAAAATCAACGATTTTTTTACATTTTTTCCGGACAAATTTCCCTAAATGATAAAACGGTAAAAAAACAGGACGCAAAATGGCTAAAATCAGGTTACTCATCAAACGGATACACAGCCGCGCCAATGGCAGCAATACCGGGCTGAAGGCACCAAAATAAACCACCATGCCCAGTGCAACACCTAATATCGTAAACCAGCGGATGCCGCCTAAATCCAATAAATCTGTTGCGACAGTGCGGGAAAAAGCAAAAAAGAGGGCTGTCAGCCAAAAGAGGAAATCCTCCACCTGCAGTAACAGCCCCCGCAGCGGAAAATACGTACGGCATAAACGAAGCACATCATAACCAACACCTATCATAGCACCCGTTAATACCATTTGAAAAAAAAATATGGTCTGCCCTTTTAATGAGAGGATCATGGGTCCATCTCTCCTCTCACTTTAACAGTCTATGGAAAAAAGACAGGCGCTGTTCTCCCCGCTCTTGTCCGTATTCCATCCCATCAATTTCGCCATCCAGCTTCACTTCTCCGTCATCCAGGTTTAACTTGGCCACATGTAAACCGCTTCCTTTGACCCACAGCGGACCCTCCACCGTTTCCATCCAAACCCCTTCCTCATCGAAGGAAATCACTTCTGTGACGCCTGAAATCCGCACCCGTTCTCTATCTTCTAATGTGACACTATGCTGATTTCTTCTTTCTTCTGTCAAATAAAAAACCCCCATTGCTGCAATCAATCTTTTCATTGCAGTATATGGGAGTCCGCTGGACAATATGCTTTTCTTATCAGCTGGAAATTTCCTTCCTGCTTACAGCGCGCGGTACATTGCCTGGGCATCTTCCTTTTTCGTGGACTCTGCCAGACTTAAAACTTCAATACGGGTTGTATTTTCTCCAAAGCGAATCTCTATGACATCGCCAATTTTCACATCGGCACCCGCTTTCACCGGTTTTCCATTGATGCTGACTCTGCCTGCATCGCAAGCCTCATTTGCAATGGTTCTGCGTTTAATGATTCGGGATACTTTCAAAAATTTATCGACACGCATCACCAAGCCCCTCCTTTTTTATATCTTTCCAAAAGAAAAGACAGCCATACCAAAACGGCACGACTGTCCCTTTTTCCCAAGGAAAAAAATTACTTATTCATTGCATCCTTCAGTGCCTTACCAGCCTTGAAACGAGGAGCCTTGGAAGCGGGGATGGGCATAGCAGCACCAGTCTGAGGGTTTCTGCCTTCACGAGCAGCTCTCTCAGCTACATCAAAAGTACCGAAACCAACCAGCTGAACCTTGCCGCCGTTTACCAATTCTGCGGTTACAACATCTTCGAAAGCCTTAACAGCCTTTTCTGCGTCCTTTTTGCTCATGCCAGCCTTTTCTGCAATAGCTGCAACTAAATCAGATTTGTTCATTTGAAATATCCTCCTTAAAAATACATGTTACTGCTGTTGGGACAAACGCACCTTTGCCTCTTCCCATAAGCGATCTAATTCTTCCTGGGTTTGGCTTTCAAGGGATTTTCCCGCTGAAAGTACTGAATTCTCAACATACTCAAATCTATTTATAAACTTTTTAGTGGCTTTTGTCAAGGCAAACTCAGGATTTATTTTGAAAAATCTTGCGACATTGACCATTGCAAAGAGCAAATCTCCAAATTCTTCCTCCAACCGTTTTTGCTCTCCGCCCATCTCTTGCAGAAATTCCTGCCACTCCTCTTCTACTTTCTCTACCGCGCCGCCGTAAGAATAAAAGTCAAAGCCTACGTCTGCCGCCTTTTTCTGGATTTTCTTTGCACGGGTCAATGCCGGTAATGCATTGGGTACCGCTTCCATGATCTGTCCTTGGGTGGTCTGGTGTTTTTCTTTCTTTTTCAAGGCTTCCCAATTTTCCAATACTTCTTCCGGCGTGTCCGCTTTCGCATCGGCAAAGATATGGGGATGGCGGTAAATCATTTTTTCGCAGATTCCCCGCAAAACATCATCCATGGTAAAAATGCCTTCTTCCGCCGCTAAATTGGCGTGGAAAACCACTTGCAGCAGCACATCTCCCAGTTCCTCACACAAATTGGCGTGATCTTTCCGGTCAATGGCGTCCACCGCTTCATAGGCTTCTTCCAGCATTGCCTCCCGCAAAGATTCATGGGTCTGCACTTTATCCCAAGGGCATCCATTTTCTCCACGCAAAACTTCTAAAATATGGCATAGATCAGAAAACGTATACTGCTTTTCCATGCTTTCTCTCCTCCTTCAATGTATATCTTGTCCCTATCATTGGTTATTATTATGACAAAAACACCGGTAAAAAGCAAGAAACCTCCATCCATTTTCCCACTGCAGCAAGTTATGCTTTTCTACGCGCAAGATTTTGTGAAAAAATCGTCAACTTTCACATTTCTAACTTCTTATTTTTATGTTATAGTAAAAATAACATCGGAAAGTATAAGCAGCAGTTGATGATTTCTGCTTTCCGGAGGGGTTAGTCATTTTACAAAAAAGGAGGAATAGTTATGTTTCCCATTGTTGCGAAAAAGGAATTGAACAGTTCCGTCACTATGATGACCATACTGGCACCCTTTGTTGCAAAAAAAGCACAGGCAGGACAATTTATTATTTTCCGTGTAGATGAGTATAGTGAACGCATTCCCCTGACCATCGCTGATTATGACCGCGAAGCAGGTACTGTCACCATTATTTTCCAGAAAGTAGGCTACTCCACAGAGCTGTTAGGCTCCAAAGAAGTAGGCGACAGCATCCGTGATTTTGTAGGTCCTCTAGGCATTGCTACCGATTATACCGGCATGAAACGGGTAGCCGTTGTAGGCGGCGGCGTAGGCTGTGCCATCGCTTATCCCCAGGCAAAAGCACTCCATGATTTAGGTGTAGAAGTCGATGTAATCGCTGGTTTCCGCAGCAAAGACATTGTTATTTTGGAAGATGAAATGAAAGCGGTCAGCGACCATTTTTATCTGATGACCGATGACGGCACAAAAGGTGAAAAAGGGTTTGTAACTGTTAAATTGCAGGAATTGATCGACGCTGGCAGAAATTATGACACCGTCATTGCCATCGGTCCCATCCCTATGATGAAATTTGTCAGCAAAACCACAGAGCCTTACGGTATTAAAACTGTAGTCAGCCTGAACCCCATTATGATTGACGGTACTGGCATGTGCGGCGGCTGCCGTGTCACCGTAGGCGGAAAAATCAAATTCGCCTGTGTAGACGGTCCCGACTTCGACGGACATCAGGTAGACTTCGATGAGCTGATGAGCAGAAACGGCACTTACCGTAACGAAGAAGCAGAGCTGAAAGAAGCGCACAAATGCCGTATCCAATCTATGGGCGAAGCGCTGATTAAGTAAGGAGGGCATACAGTTATGGGAAGAAATATGAGTTTGGAAAAAGTAAAAATGCCGGAACAGGCACCGGATGTAAGAAACCATAATTTCCAGGAAGTATCCTTAGGCTATACGCCGGAAATGGCAATGGAAGAAGCAGCGCGCTGCCTCAACTGTAAAAACCATCCCTGCGTTGCTGGCTGCCCTGTAAACGTACGGATTCCTGAATTTATCCAAAAAGTGGCTGAAGGCGATTTTGCAGCTGCTTATGACATTATTACCTCCACCAACGCTCTGCCCGCTGTATGCGGACGTGTCTGCCCCCAGGAAAGCCAGTGTGAAAGCAAATGTATCCGCGGCATTAAGGGAGAACCTGTGGCTATCGGCAGACTGGAGCGTTTCGTAGCTGACTGGCATATGGCAAACAGCGATGAAATGCCCCAAAAACCGGAACCCAAAGGCAAAAAAGTAGCTATCGTCGGCTCTGGTCCTTCCGGTCTGGCTTGTGCCGGAGATCTGGCAAAGAAAGGTTATGCTGTAACCATTTTCGAAGCGTTCCATACCGCCGGCGGTGTTTTGGTATATGGTATTCCTGAATTCCGTCTGCCCAAAAAGATTGTGCAGAAGGAAATTGATAAGCTGACCGCAATGGGCGTAGAAGTGATGACAAATATGGTGATTGGTCGTGTGCTGTCCATTGATGAGCTGATGAATGATATGGGTTTTGACGCTGTATTCATTGGTTCCGGCGCCGGACTGCCTTCCTTCATGGGTATTCCCGGCGAAGCATATGTAGGCGTTTACTCTGCCAATGAGTATCTGACCCGTATCAATCTGATGAAATCCTATAACAAGGATTATGATACCCCTCTGCGTAAGAGCAAAGCCGTGGCAGTGGTAGGCGGCGGCAATGTGGCAATGGACGCAGCCAGATGCGCAAAACGTATGGGTGCAAAAGTATACATCATCTACCGCAGAAGTGAAGCAGAAATGCCTGCAAGAAAAGAAGAAATCCATCATGCGAAAGAAGAAGGGATTGAGTTCCTGTTCTTACATAATCCCGTACAAATTCTGGGTGATGAAAACAAGCAGGTAACGGGTATCGAATGTGTGAAGATGGAGCTGGGCGAACCTGACGACAGCGGCAGAAGAAGACCTGTTCCCATTGAAGGCTCTAACTTCGTCATTGACGTGGATACTGTTATTATGGCACTGGGCACCTCTCCCAACCCGCTGATTCGTTCCACCACCGCTGGTTTGGAAACCAACAAAAAAGGCTGCTTAATTGTCAACGAAGAAACCAATCAAACCACCAGAGACCATGTTTACGCCGGCGGCGACGCCGTAACGGGTGCCGCAACGGTAATCCTGGCAATGGGTGCTGGTAAAAAAGCCGCTGCTGCCATTGATGCAGAGTTAAGCAATCGATAATTTTTCCAGTTAATATAATAAAAGCTGTTTTCCACAAGGAAAACAGCTTTTATTATTGCTTGCCAAAATAAATTATTTTTTTGAATGGATATGATTCAAAAAAAGCAAGTGTTATTTTCTCTGGGACCATTGGCGGAAAAATCATTGTTTGCTATAATGGAAAACAGATTTTTTGCTATATTTTACATTGGATTGTGATGAAGAATAGAAAGGTACGAGAATATGAAACGGATATTACTGCTTTCCATGGGCGGCACCATTGCTTCCGCACCGACGGAATCTGGATTGACCCCCGCTTTTACCCCTGATGAAATGCTCAAGCTGATTCCTGAGCTGGAAACTATATGTATCATCGGTACGGAAGAAGTGGCCAGTCTGGACAGTACCAACATCCAGCCGGAAGAATGGAAGGAACTGGCAAAACGCATTTATTCTCATTTAGATGAATATGACGGCTTCGTTGTCAGCCACGGTACCGACACCATGGCTTATACCGCAGCCGCCTTATCCTATATGCTAAAAGGACTGAAAAAGCCGGTTATCTTAACCGGCGCGCAGCTGCCTATCGATTATCCCGGCAGTGATGGAAAGGATAATCTATTAAACGCCTTCCGCGCAGCCATTGCGGGCGCCGCCGGTGTATATTTGGCATTTAACGGCATCATTATCCGCGGCACCAGAGCTTCTAAGCTATATACAGAAAATTTTGCCGCTTTCCAGAGCATTAACGCGCCTATTGCCGGACTGATCCAAGAAGGCGGTGTATTTCAACAGGGACGTGCCGTTTATACCAACCCGATTCCCCTGCCCGAAGGAGAAACAAAACTGATGGCATACGCAGATCCCCGTGTTTTTGTTTATAAACTGATTCCCGGAGCAGACCCTGCCATGGTAGATATGGCTGTTCAGCTGGGATACCGCGGGATCTTAATAGAGGCATATGGCGCAGGCGGTGTGCCCAATTACCGCAGAAATTTCCTGCCCTCCATCAAACGGGCAGCAGAGGCTGGTGTGGTCGTTCTTTGTGCCACGCAGTGTCTCTATGAAGGCACCAATCCTGACTCCTATGTGGTTTCTTCCCTGCCGATGGAAGCAGGCGCTATCTCCACCGGCAACCGTACCATTGAAGCTTCTGCCGTAAAACTGATGTGGGCTTTAGAGCAAAGTGATGATCCCAAAGAAGTCATCCGAATCTGGAAAGAAGACTAAACCAAAAAAGCGGCAATTCATCAGAATCGCCGCTTTTTTTGTATTTTCTATTGCCAAAACACAAATTCTATTGGAAAATAGATTGCGGAAGCGATGTACTTACCAAATCAATTTTTCAAAAAAAGAAAGGGGCATTTGCCATGATTCAGATAAAGACTTTCCCCATGGGCTCCATTGGAACCAACTGTTACTTGGTATACAGTGAAACAACAGCCGTACTCATTGACTGTGACGGTGATCCCACTGGATTATTTCATTTTTTGCAGGAAAAAAATTTGAAATTATCCGCTATTTTACTCACCCATGGTCATTTCGATCACATTGGCGCCGTGGCGGAGGTAAAAGAAAAATTCTCCTGTCCTGTTTACGCTGGAGCGGAAGAAGCGCCCCTGTTGGCTGATCCCGCATTAAATTACTCCTGTTTTTGCGGTGCGCCTGTAACCGTAGTACCGGATGTACTGCTCCATGATGGAGAAACTTTTACCATTGGTTCTCTGCATTTTCAGGTAATCTTTACACCTGGTCATACCCAGGGCAGCGTTTGCTATTTATTAGAGGATATTTTATTTTCTGGAGATACCCTCTTTCAAGGCTCCTGCGGCAGAACAGATTTGCCTACCGGTGACTGGCAGCAGATCCGCGCTTCCTTACAGAAACTCTCTCAAATTCCTGGGAATAAAACGGTTTATCCCGGTCATGGTCCTGCCACTACATTAGACGAAGAACGACAAAATAATCCTTTCTTCTAAAAAATACCAATGAATTTTAAAAATAGCGTTCTGCAATAGGAACGCTTCTTTTTTTTTCGCTATTTTCTTTCAATATTGACAAATATAATAGAGCCAATGAACAATGCTGAAATTTTTCGGTGGTTTGTTCCGGAATTTCGGTGTAAATTTTGGTGTAAATTTTGGAGGCGGAAAGATTGCAATTTGCCACCATATCTGGTAAATTATTAGATAACGCGAACGATATCTTGTGTCCGCACTGTAATATAGAAAAACATCAAAAACCATAAAACATTTCACAAAGAGGGGGAGCAGGTCATGTATGTTATCAAAAAAGACGGGACCCACGAGGCATGGAATATTCAAAAAGTAGTCACCGCCATCAATAAAAGCGCATATCGTGCGCTGGTAAAGTTCACCGATGAAGAACTGGCGTATATTTGCAAGTATGTAGAAGACGCAGCGCAGGCGTTGGGTAAAGAAGGCATTGCCATTTCCGAAATGCACAACATTGTGGAAGGCGCTCTGGAAAAAGTAAAACCGGAAGTAGCAAAAAGCTATCGGGATTACCGCAACTATAAGCAGGATTTCGTACACATGCTGGATGAAGTTTATAAAAAAAGCCAGTCCATTATGTACATCGGCGATAAAGAGAACAGCAACAGCGACTCCGCTTTGGTTTCTACCAAAAGAAGTTTAATCTTTAACCAGCTGAACAAAGAATTGTATCAAAAATTCTTTATGACGACGGAAGAATTACAGGCATGCCGTGATGGATATATTTACATCCACGATATGAGTGCCAGAAGAGACACCATGAACTGCTGTCTGTTTGATGTGGGCGCCGTATTAAAGGGCGGCTTTGAAATGGGCAACCTTTGGTACAACGAGCCCAAAACACTGGATGTTGCCTTTGACGTAATCGGCGACATCGTTCTTTCTGCCGCCAGCCAGCAGTATGGCGGGTTTACCGTACCCAGTGTGGATTTATTGCTGGAACCTTTTGCGCAAAAGAGCTACAACAAATTTTATCACAGATATTTAGATATGGGATTAACCCCCAAAGCAGCGGATAAAGAAGCCATGAAGGATATCAAAGTAAACTTTGAACAAGGCTTCCAGGGCTGGGAATATAAATTCAACACTGTCGCTTCCAGCCGCGGAGATTACCCTTTCATCACTATGACATTTGGCACCGGTACCGGCAAGTTTGCGAAAATGGCTTCTATTACTATGCTGGATGTACGCCGGAAAGGACAGGGCAAAAAAGAATGCAAGAAGCCCGTTCTGTTCCCGAAACTGGTATTTTTATATGACGAAAACCTTCACGGTCCCGGCAAGGAACTGGAAGATGTATTTGAAGCGGGTATTCTCTGTTCTTCCAAGACCATGTATCCCGACTGGCTGTCTTTGACCGGCGAAGGCTATGTGGCAGGCATTTACAAGAAGTATGGACGTATCATCAGCCCTATGGGCTGCCGCGCTTTCCTTTCTCCCTGGTTTGAACGGGGCGGTATGGAGCCCGCTGATGAGGATGACAAGCCTATTTTCGTTGGACGGTTCAATATTGGTGCTGTCAGCCTGCACCTGCCTATGATTTACGCGAAGGCACAGCAAGAAAGCAAGCCTTTTTATGAAGTACTGGACTACTATCTGGAATTGATCCGCCAACTGCACATCCGCACCTATGCTTACTTAGGAGAAATGCGTGCCTCTACCAACCCTCTGGCTTACTGTGAAGGCGGTTTCTTAGGCGGACATTTGAAATACAGCGATAAAATCAAACCTTTGTTAAAGAGTGCAACCGCTTCTTTCGGCATTACCGCCCTCAATGAACTGCAGGAACTGTATAACGGCAAATCTTTGGTGGAAGATGGCCAGTTCGCACTGGATACCTTGCAGTATATCAACGATAAAGTAAATGAATTTAAGAAAGAAGACGGCAATCTGTATGCCATCTACGGCACTCCCGCGGAAAGCCTGTGCGGCACCCAGATTACCCAGTTTAGAAAAAAATACGGCGTAGTGGAAAACGTTTCCGACCGTCCTTATGTAAGCAACTCTTTCCACTGCCATGTAACAGAAGATATTACACCGATCCAGAAGCAGGATTTGGAGAACCGTTTCTGGAATCTGTGCAACGGCGGCAAGATCCAATACGTAAAATACCCCATTGATTACAATCTCTCTGCCATTCGCACCCTGGTGCGCCGTGCGATGAAGCTGGGGTTCTATGAGGGTGTTAACCTGTCTTTGGCTTACTGCGACGACTGCGGTCATCAGGAATTGGAAATGGATGTCTGTCCGAAATGCGGCAGCAGAAACTTAACGAAAATTGAACGAATGAATGGTTACCTTTCCTACTCCAGAGTCAAAGGCGACACGCGTTTAAATGAAGCAAAAATGGCAGAAATCGCAGAAAGGAAGAGTATGTAATGCGCTATCACAATATCACCAAAGACGATATGCTCAATGGAGAAGGTCTGCGGGTTGTGCTGTGGGTCAGCGGCTGCTCTCACCACTGCAAAAACTGTCAAAATCCTGTTACATGGGACCCGGAAGGCGGTCTTTTCTTTGACGAGGCTGCAAAAGAAGAATTATTTGCAGAATTGGAAAAAGACTATATCAGCGGTATTACATTTTCTGGCGGTGATCCCCTTTTCCCGGGAAACCGTCAGGATATTACTGCCCTTTTAAAAGAAATCCGGGAAAAATTCCCGGATAAAAACATTTGGATGTATACCGGTTTTTCCTGGGAAGAAGTCAGTGCATTAGAAGCTATGCAGTATGTAGATGTATTAGTGGACGGCAAATTTGTGGAAGAACTGAAAGACAATCAACTGCACTGGAAAGGCAGCTATAACCAGCGGATTATTGATGTGCAAAAATCTTTACGGGAAAGCAGTGTATATTTATTTCCCGCAGAATAAATCCTATAAGAATTGAGGAACCTACTTTATGGAAACCATTCAAATTCGATATCTTAGTGACAAAATTGAAAAATTACGTTATATTGATGGTAAGAGCGATTGGATTGACCTGCGCGCTGCAGAAGATGTGGAGCTAAAAGCCGGTGAATTCCGGCTGATTCCCTTAGGTGTGGCAATGGAACTGCCTAAGGGATATGAAGCACACATCGTTCCTAGAAGCTCTACATTCAAAAACTTCGGCATTTTACAAACCAACCATTGCGGTATTGTAGACGAAAGCTACTGCGGAAACAACGACCAATGGTTTTTCCCTGCACTGGCTATGCGGGATACTGTCATACATGTCAATGACCGCATTTGCCAATTCCGCATTTTTGCCCATCAGCCCGCACTAAACTTTGTGGAGACTGATACCTTGGGCAATCCTGACCGGGGAGGCATCGGCTCTACAGGCAAGCAATAAGGAACATCTAAGGAGGCTCTTTTTCCATGTCCAAATGGCAAAAAAAATGGGAACAGCAGCTGGATTATTTGGAAGATCTAAAAGTAACCCGATTACTGAAAAAAGGAAGAAATCGGGTCATCCAAATGTTTTCCGGTCGTACTGTCATGATTATTCTGCTGCTATTACTGGAAATAGGGCTTCTTTTTTCTGTTTTTTCCAAGTTAGAACAGTATCTGCCGATCTTTTATGGAAGTGCTATTCTTTTTACGGCATGTATGCTTTTCTATGTGCTTAACACCCGCTCAAATCCATCGTTAAAATTATCCTGGTGTATTGTGATAGCCCTCTTTCCCTTTTTTGGCGCAGTGTTATACTGGATTATTCATACAGATATCGGGCATAAAGTGGTGCAGCGTATCGACCAGGAAAATATGAAAGAAAGTGCACCTTTCGTTTTAGATCAGACAGAATTAATGGAACGACTGAAAGAAGAAGAACCTGCTCTTTACAATGTAGCAAGATATACCACAAAATTCTGCGGGTGTCCTGTATATGATAATACACATACGGTGTATTATGGTGACATTCAAACCGCTTTAGAAAATATTCTCAAAGAAATTGACCGTGCAGAGCATTTTATTTTTTTGGAATATTTCATTGTACGAGAAGGATATATGTGGGGCATGATCCTGCATCAGCTCATTGAAAAGGCAAAAGCTGGTGTGGATGTACGTCTCTTGTATGACGGCACCTGCTCTTTTGGCTCTCTGCCCTATAATTATCCTAAAAAATTAGAAAAACACGGTATTCAGTGCCGGGTATTTTCTCCCATCCGTCCCTTTATTTCCACCCATTATAATAACCGAGACCACCGGAAAATACTGGTGGTAGATGGAAAAGTTGGGTTTACTGGCGGATTTAATTTATCCGATGAATATATCAACATTACCCAGCCACATGGCCGCTGGAAAGATGCAGGGATTAAATTAACGGGAGACGGTGTGCGCTCCTTAACTATGATGTTTTTACAAGTTTGGAACAGTACCGGCAGACCCAGCCCCTATGCGCCTTATCTCTTAGAACCGCACAGAACTATGATTCCTTCCAAGGGATATGTCATTCCCTATGGTGATACGCCTTTGGACCAGGAAAATGTAGGGGAAATGATTTATCTGGATATCCTCAATCGGGCCAAAGAATATGTCTATATCATGACACCCTATCTGATACTGGACAATGAAATGGTAACCGCCCTTACCTTCGCCGCAAAACGGGGCATTGATGTGCGGTTAATCCTGCCCCATATTCCTGATAAAAAATACGTTTATATATTGGCACAAAGCCATTATCCCCAGCTGCTTGCAGCAGGTGTACGTATTTTTGAATACACTCCCGGTTTTGTCCACGCTAAAGTATTTTTGAGCGACGATAACTGTGCATCGGTAGGCACTATTAACTTAGACTATCGTTCTTTGTATCTCCATTTTGAGTGTTCCGCTTATCTTTATAAGACAGAGGCAATTCCTCAGATAAAACGGGATTTTTTCGATACCCTGGGGGAATGTCAAGAAATCACCATGGAGGATACGAAAAAACGGGATTTACTCTCCCGCCTCGCAACCGCATTATTAAAAGTAATTGCGCCTTTGATGTAACGAAAAACCCCTTGGGTAATACCCAAGGGGTTTTCTGCGTTTATTTTTTACTGAATAGGAGCTACTGCGCCCTGATAAGTTTCATTGATATAATTTTGGATTTCTTCGCTATGGAGTACTTCTGCCAAAGTATCCAGTGCTTCACTGGAAGCGCCTTCCTTTACAGCTACAATATTAGCATAAGTCTTTGCTGCAACGGATTCTGCATCTTCCATTACCAGTGCATCTTCCGTTACATTGAAGCCGCCCTGCAGCGCATAGTTGCCATTGATGACAGCAATGTCTAAATCGTCAATGGACAAAGGCAGCTGTGCCGCTTCCGCTTCCACGATTTCCAGATTTTTAGGATTTTCTTGGATATCCAATTTGGTAGCGGCAATACCTGCTTCCGGATCCAGTGTAATCAATCCTGCGCTTTCCAACAGCATCAATGCACGGGCGCCGTTGGTACCATCATTGGGGATACCTACCTTTGCGCCGTCTGCCAGTTCAGACAGGTCTGTAATCTTGGTGCTGTAAATACCCATGGGCTCATAGTGAACCTTGCACAGTTCTTCCAGATGTGTGCCATACTCTTCATTAAACCATTCCAGATAAGGACCATGCTGGAAATAGTTGGCATCCAGTT
>CALWKY010000080.1 GCA_944381395.1 uncultured Lachnospiraceae bacterium | reverse complement strand
GGCAGCTTTCTTCTTTTTCTAATTTTTTTCCACTTTCTTCAAATTCCCCACTATTTTCTTTACAAATGGCAAAAACCATGAGGAACCTTGAAAACTGCATAAACTCCTTGTAAGAGGGATACAGGTGCCCGCAGATAGTGCAGCATTTTGCGTGCCTGCGGGCTTTAAGATTGCATAGCGACGCCGAAGACGCGGCTTGAGAAGGCGCAGGAACTGGCTTATGGGGAGGAAACAATCAGCGCAATTATTATTTAGGGAGGTATCTATACGAAAAAGAGCGAGACATACGCATCCGTTTTTAAAAACTATCCGGATGTAGTGACTGTAGAACAAATGAGTGAAATGCTGGGAATAAGCACAAAGACCGCCTATAAACTGCTGAAAGAGAATAAAATCAAACACTTTATGATCGGACGGATCTATAAAATTCCCAAGTATTACATTCTGACTTATCTGGAACTTCTTGACCAGACAAATAGCAACAAGTAATTTCTGCCGCAGGTACTGCCAATTTTGTGCCAGCATGGTATAATATCCATGCCAATACGTGAAGTTGACTGTTACCCTGAAAGGGAGGTTTGAAATATGGTAGCAGGTCATCTTCGAGAGCAAAATGGCATTTACCAAATGATATTATGTTACAAGGACACGAATAATAAGCGGTGCAGCAAATCCATCAGCACCGGTCTTCCCGTAAAGGGAAACAAAAAGAAAGCTGAATCACTTCTGGCGCAGACAAGAAAGGAGTTTATTCCTCCAATCTGGGACAAAGATACCCATGTTCATATTTTCATGAATGAATGGATCAAATATGCTCCCCTGGAAGCTGCAGAATTTGCGCAGTATAAACAACATATTGCCCAATGGATCGTGCCTTATTTTAAAGAGCATGTCCGCAGCATATCTGAATTGTCTGTACGGGAACTGGAAGAGTATTTTACATCACTGCGAAAGGCGAATACAACGATGTTCTCCGGCACACAGCACTTACTCTCTACCAGTCACCATATTCTGCTTATAGCTTTCAATCATGCAGTTAACAGCGGTTGGATTGAACAAAACCCGTTGGCTTCCATTAATCCGGAAACCGGAAAAGGCGAAATTCTGTTTGCAGACTTTATTTTAAAGTGGCTCGCGGTAGTAAAGTATCAAGTACAGATCACAACTTATGCCGGATACCGCAGCAATGTTGAGAAAAGGATCGAACCATACTTCCGGGAAAAAGGATACACGCTAAACGAGCTTTCTGACAATCCAGAGTACATTCAGGAATATTATACCTATGAGCTGGAAAAACGGCATGTAAAGCCAAATACCGTCATCAGACGCCATGCTAACATCCATCGCAGTCTTGAATATGCGGTACAGTTAAAATTATTGAAAGATAATCCGGCAGATCGTGTGCAAAGACCAGAAGAAAATACTTATGAGGCAAAATATTATACAAACGAAGAAATGATGCAGCTTTTTAAAGCAGCTCATGGAGATCCTCTGGAAATATGTATTTTTCTTGCAGCTTTTTACGGTATGCGCCGCAGTGAAGCACTGGGGGTTAAATGGTCCAGAATTGATATGGTAAATAAAACCATTACCGTCAATCATGTTGTAACTGATATCTATATCGACGGGCATTGTCAGCGTGTTATCAAAGACAAAACAAAATCAAAGTCGAGTACACGAAAGTTACCGTTGGTTCCGCCGTTTGAAGCTGTACTGAAGTATGTATATCAAAAGCAGCATTATCAGCAATATGTATGTGGTGATTCTTATTGTAAAGAATATCTGGATTATATCAACAAAACAGAAACCGGAGAACTTCTGAAGCCAGGCTATGTCACAGACCATTTCCAGTTAATCTTAAAGAAAAATGGTTTGCGCCGGATACGCTTTCATGATCTCCGCCATAGCTGCGCATCATTGCTTTACACATACGGCGTTGACCTTAAGTCCATCCAGCACTGGCTGGGGCACAGTACAATCTCGACAACAGCGAATATCTACACGCACTTTGACTATGACCAGAAAATAAACACCGCAAACGCAATGATCCAGTCTTTACCCGCAAGTATTTATCCGGGTATTGGGGCGAATTAAAAAAAGACTAAAACAACAAGTCTTAGTCTCTTTTAATGCCGGTGGCCGGACTCGAACCGGCACGGAAATCACTCTCCGAAGGATTTTAAGTCCTTTGCGTCTGCCAATTCCGCCACACCGGCAAATATGTGTACACCCATCCCGCTGTAAACAGCTAAAAACACCTCAAAAAATGGAGGGATGTTTTGGAGGGATGCAAGCACATTTGCGAAATATGAAATTTTAAAATCCTTGATTTTTCAAGGAAAATCTGCCACGACTCAAGAATCCGTCCATTGGATTTTAAGTCCCATGCGTCTGCCAGTTCCGCCACTGCGGCATCTGTTAAGTTTTCCTTCTCTGATCTCTAAGAGAAACGACCCAGAAGAGACTCGAACTCTCGACCTCCGCCGTGACAGGGCGGCGCTCTAACCAACTGAGCCACTGGGCCTTGGTATGAG
>CALWKY010000079.1 GCA_944381395.1 uncultured Lachnospiraceae bacterium | reverse complement strand
AATTCATCCATAAAATATGCAGCCAAAGGATATGCGGGCGCTGCCACACCAGGGTCTGCCATGCCGACTTGCCCAGCGAATCTTTCATCTGTCAAATCTGCGAAAGACTTAGGTGCTGTTTCTTCGGTATATACATCATTTCTATAAACTAATACCCCTGCCGCATGGGTGCCTGTGGGATAAAAGCACTGATTCTCCGGCACCAGACCTGCGCTGAATTCTGTTAAATTTGCCGCATTTTCCGGTTCCCAGTCTGTCACTAACTGACCATCTTCTGACAAGCTGTAAACATCATACATGGAATCAATCCAAACTACATCCCACTGAGGATTTCCTTTTTCTGCCGCGATACGGGACATGGTTTCCGCACCGTTTCCGGTTACCACTTCCACATCGTAGCCAGTTGCTTCTTTAAATAGATCGCCGATGACAGCATCAAAGTCGTTTAAGTAAACAACCAAAGGTTCTGTCTGGGTAATTTCTCCATTTTGTGCTGTTTCTTTGTTTTCATCGTTAGACTGTGCAGATGTAGTGCCACAAGCCGTTGTGGTCACTGCGATAGCAGAAACCAATGCCATAGATAACCACTTTTTCCATGCATTCTTTTTCATTTTCCATCCTCCAATTTATGTTTCTCTTTTTATTTGCATAAAAAGCATATCATAACTTTTTCAGACAAAATATCATAGCAATGCATTTTTTATGTAAATATTTTGTTTCACAATATGAGAATTTTCTGCAAAAAATATAAAATTATTTCAAAAAACAGCTTCTATTATCTTCTTTTATAAAATATTTATGCGGTTTATGTTACTTTTTTAAAATCGCACCATGAAAAAACAGGATGTCACCTTTTGTCAAACCAAAAAATATAAAAAGTTTGTTTTTTCCAAACGAAAAAGATGCCGCTTTTCAGCGGCATCTTTGAAACATAGTATTACATATCAATGAAATCAATCAATTCCAACAGCTGAGAAATGTTCCTTACCACATAATCAGCACCTGCATTTTTAAAAATCTCGGCTGTTTTTTTGCAAAGAGCATTCTGCTGTTCTTCTGTAAGGGCTTGGTATTCTTCCTCACTAAGACCTAATTCGGAACTTCCCTCAATCACGCCTACGGTAATTACGCCTGCATACACACCCTCTTTGATGTCAGATACGGTATCTCCGATTTTTATCACATTCTTCACAGAAGTTACGTTTAATCTTCTCATGTTCTCGAAGATCATGTAAGGATAAGGGCGCCCCTTACCGCCTACACTGTCTGCGCTGATCCATAAATCAGGGGCATATCCCAGCTGTGCAGCTTTTGCAGCAACAATCCCCATCATTTTATCCGTATATCCTGTTGTGGAGCCAATTTTAATGCCTCTTTTTCTCAAAGCCGCAACCGTTTTCAATACAAAAGGCTTGGGCTGTGCATAGTTTTCTAAAACCGCGAACAACTTGCTTTCAAACTGCGCATATACGGCTTCCACATCTTCTTCTGTAAAATCTCTGCCAGTTACTTTCTTCCACTCATCGGAAATTCTCTCCATCTGAAGCATGGTACGGATATGGTCTTTTTTCAGCATACCCATAGGCTTTCTTGTCTCTTGTGTGGTTACTTCTACCCCAAAGTGTGAAAAAGAATCCATAAAAGCCTGTACCGGCGCAAAGCATCCATAGTCCACTGTTGTGCCTGCCCAATCAAAAATCACCGCTTCAATCATTTGTTTGTCTCCTTTTTCATGTCCATAAAATCTGAAATAATACCAATGAGTTTTTCTATGTCTTCTTGATAAATCTCACCGATATTTCCAACTCTGAAAGTATCCACATCCGTCAATTTTCCTGGATAAATGGCATATCCCCGCTCTTTGATGTAGTGATAAAACTCGTCAAACTGGAAGGATACTCCTTCGGGATAAAAGAACGTTGTAATAATCGGGCCTTGATGCGCCTGATCGATATAGGTATCAAATCCCAGGGTCTTCATTTTTTCAATGAGTAATCTGTTATTTGCGTAATAACGTTTCGATCTCGCGGCAATGCCGCCTTCCTCTAACAGCTCATCAATGGCCTTGGAAAAAGCAAGCACAACATGGGTGGGAGATGTAAAACGCCATTTTCCATCTTTATTCATACATTCCCACTGCGCGTACAAATCCAAAGATAAGGATCTCGCTTTGCCTTTGCTTTCCATCAGCTTGCTTTTTTTGCAAATAATAAAGGAAAATCCGGGAACGCCCTGGATACACTTATTGGCACTGGAGATTAAAAAATCAATGCCCCAATCAGCAACTGGAATTTCCACACCGCCAAAAGATGACATAGCATCTACGATAAACGTGCGTCCCGCCGCTTTCACAACTTTTCCAACGGATTGAATATCATTTAAAATACCGCTGGTTGTCTCACTATGTACCATGGAAACATGGGTAATGGATTGATCCCGCGCAAGAATATCGGCTATTTTTTCTGCATCCGGCATGCAATCATATGTTTGTTCATAATGAACATAGCTGATTTTGCTGTGCCTGCAAATATCTACCATTCTTTCTCCATAAGCGCCATTGGAGCAAATCAAGATTTTATCCTCTTCGCCTACAACACTGGTTAATACACTTTCTACACCAAAGGTACCGCTTCCCTGCATCAGTACAGTTGTATAATCTTCCTCGGATACATTCGCCAGCATCAAAAGCTGCTTTCTGATTTTCTGGGTAATTGCTTTATAATCATCGTCCCATGTACAGCGGTCCACCAGCATTTCTTGTTTAACGGTATCGCTTGTTGTCAAAGGTCCGGGTGTAAGCAATTTATATTGATTTATCATATAAAATTTCCCCCTTATGCTTTTGCATCCTCAGACAGCTGCTGATGTTTCTGGAACAATTCTAATGTTAAAGGCTCTGCAAACTTCTTAGGATTTGCGGATTTATTTTCGGATGTTGCTTCTTCTCCTTCATACAGAGGATTCGGATAGCTTTGCAGTAATTCTTCACGGGCATTTTCAATAATGCACTGCGCCATTTCCATTGCTAAAGGATTTGTTTCATCTCCTTTATCCAATACAGCTACGGATTCTGTTAAAGAAAAATTGCCTTCCGCCGGATCTACATAATCAATGGGCAGACCATCCGCTTTATCCGCTACTGCCTGATGACGGAGACCAAAACCAATGGCAACTTCTCCCGCACGGCATAACTTCAAAGGACCAGAACCAGATGTTTCAATATGTGCGTCCGCGTTTTTGTAAATACCGGAAAGGATTTCTTCCGCACCGTCCTCACCGTAAGCGTCTACCAATGCCTGAATCAAAAGCCAAGCAGTAGAAGAAGACTGAATATCCGTAACCGCAATCTGTCCCGCATATTCTTCTTTCGTTAAATCTTTTAAAGAAGTAGGTGTGCTTAAACCTTCTGATTTCATCAGTTCCGTATTTAAGATAATTGCGCCTTCCTGAGAGGTAATAGGCGCTGTATAGTCGGGAACTTCTTCCAGTGTATTTACCTCAAATTCCAAGGGCAAAAACATATTGTTCTGTTCCTGCGCGCTCTGCAGATAAAATGTACTCATGGTCACTAAGTCAGCCTCTAAATTGGTTCCTTCTGCGATCAGCTTTCCGCCCAATTCAGAAGTGCCATATGTCTGGAAAATGTATTTTCCTTCATATCCATTGGCATTCAATGCATTTTCCATAGCTGTAATCGCTTCTTCATCTGCATTGGAATAAATGACAACCTGTTCTTCTTCCGTTCCAGAAGCAGAAGAACATCCTGTCAGCGCAGAAAACGCCATTGTTGCGGTGATACCCAGTGTCAATACTTTTCTTAATTCCATGTTAAACCTTCCTTTTCCTTGTTCATTGTTTACTTGTAAGTAGTTTGTGGTTGGCAAGTTTTGAAAATACAGCTTTTGCAATGAGATTTGTTGCTAAAATCAGCAGCGATAACACAAATACTTCGTTGAAGCGGTTCACATACTGAAGCTGCTTAATCATTGTTGTAAGAACCATTGTTCTTGCCCCTGCAATAAAAATCAAAGCACTTATGGTAACCATCGCGTTAATGAAATAATAACTGAATACTTCTATAAGGCTTGATAATGCATTCGGCGTTACAACACGGAGTATGGTTTTTACCCAGCTATCCCCCATGAGCATAGCCGTTGTTTCCCAACCCGCATTCATTTTAGAAAGTGAATTCTTCATCATCAGATAAGGGGTGGAAAAATAGTGAACAATGTTACATATAATCATAAGCAAAAACGTATTTTGCAAACTTGTTCCTGAAAATACGAACAGATAGGCAACACCAAGCACCATGCCTGGAATTGCGTTTGTAATAAGGGCAATGCTTTCAATTGCTTTCTTATAGCCATTAGAAAGACTGCTTCTTGCAGTAATAAGTGCTGCGCCGTAAGCGATCAATGTACCCAAAAATGCAGTACATGCAGCCATAAATATGGAATGACCATATACGCTTAAAAGTTCTGAGTCTTGAAATACTTCGGCAAAATGCTCGAAAGAAAATCCGGTTTTATACGGCCATTCTTCCACGAAAGGAACCACAAAGATCACTGCAAAGATAGATACGATGAAGATAGAAATCAATACGCTTGAACATCCCCATCCAAAATCCCTTGCGGCATTTTTTCTCAGCTCCGCTTGAGAAATCCGGTTATATCTGATATTAAATCTTTCCAAAATCTGCAAAATGCAGATGCTTCCCACAGAAGGAATCAGCATTATCATGGCGATGACTGCACCTCTGTTAAAGTCCGGTATTCCTCCAAGCATTTGATTATAAAGCATGGTTGCAATCACTTCATAGTTTCCGCCTACAGACGCAGGGATACCGAAATCTGTAAAGCAGAGGAAGAACGCTTGGATAAAAGCTCCCGCAAGCGTTCCAAGCAGAGGACGCAAAACAGCAATCCAAAAAGTGGATACAGTGTGGTCGCCCATTGCCTTTGATACAATTAACGTTTTCTTATCTATAAATTCCATTGTGTTATGGATCAGCAAAAAGGCAACAGGAACCGTATAAATTACGTACCCAACAAAAAGACCGGCAAATCCGTAGATATCAAAAAGCTGTCTGCCCAATAGTCTGGTCAAAAGTCCTTGTTTGCCAAAGGAATAGATAATCGCAAAACCGTATGTAATCGTAGGCAAAAACATAGGCAGCGTGGCAATAAAACTGATGCAGCTTTTAAACCATTTCGGCAAAGAAGTATAATGTACGCCATAAGCAATGATAAACGCTAAAACCGTTGCTGTAACGGCAGATGCCGCAGCAATCTGAAAGCTGTTCTTAAGTGCTGTAAAAAAGCCATTTTGCCCTATCACTGAAGCATAAAATTCGAAAGAAAAACCATCTTTCCATACAGACTTAACAAGCAGCATAATAATAGGCGCCATTAAGAATATGGCAAAAAGGATCATCACAGCGAAAAATACTATCTTTAGTTCTTTATTCTTCACTTTCATAGC
Source organism: uncultured Lachnospiraceae bacterium (assembly GCA_944381395.1). Taxonomy (GTDB): domain Bacteria; phylum Bacillota; class Clostridia; order Lachnospirales; family Anaerotignaceae; genus CALWRB01. Next base: position 2,315 of record CALWKY010000079.1, on the reverse strand, counting down.
AGGGAAACCCCTCCTGTTTCCACTGCCAAGCGTGTATTATCACCAAAAAGGGCATAGATGTTGTTTCTTTTAATTTCAAGCTGATTCAGGATAAATCTCTTTACGAAATCATTTTTCGGCTTATGTACAATCTCTTCGGGTTTGGCATACTGTGAAATAGTTCCCTGATTGATAATCAAAACACGGTCTGACAGAGTTAATGCTTCTTCCGGATCATGGGTAACAATAATCGTTGTCAGATTATATTCTCTTGCGATAGTTTTGATCCGTTCTTTGATGGATTCCTTGATTACACCGTCCAAAGCAGATAAGGGTTCATCCAGCAGAAGGATCCGCGGCTTCATAACCATTGTCCTTGCGAGGGCCACTCTCTGCTTCTGACCGCCTGAAAGCTGGTCTATCCGTTTAGAAAGATGCTCTCTTAAACCCAATAAATCGATCAGTTCCTCCACTTCTTCTTTACTGGAAACATTGGGCTTATTTTTCAAGCCGTAAGTAATATTTTTATATACATTTAAGTTGGGGAATAAGGCATAGTCCTGAAATACAATATTAAACCCTCTCTTTTCCATGGGAACATGGGTCAGATCTTCGCCATGATACAGTATCTGTCCATCATCGGCATCAACAATTCCCAGAATCAAGTTAAGTAAAGTAGTCTTTCCGCAGCCAGATGGACCTAATATCGAAATAATTTCTCCGTCATTTACTTTCAGACAAATATCTTTTAATACTGGCACTCCGTCATATGATTTTTTGATGTTATTCAGTTCTAACACTTCAACTTACTCCTTCCTGCATGTAAACCTTTTGGTATTTATGAAGCATTGTTTCTATCATTGTTTTTATTGTTGCTTTTCTCTACATCGGTTGGAGTGTAACGTATTTTTTATTTTGGCATCTATCAAATAAAATTTAATTGTTGGTAAAGGCACAGTAAAATTCCATCAAAAAAGACATGTGTTCTTGTAGAAAAACTACAAAAATACATGTCTAATATCTAATTTCCATTTAATTTTCATATCCTCTTTCTGAAATAACAAGACCGCTTTTATCCAGGTTTTTTGAAAATTTTTCATAATCACTTAGAATGATTCCCATATATAATAAATCTACCAATGCTACATCTGGTACACGGGAAAATATGGCAGAACCATAAATAAAGCTTTTTTCACTGCCGGTACATAAGCAAACATCTGCGTATTTCGTAATTATGGATGATTTTGCGCTGGTTATCACAATAGTTTTTGCACCTGCTTTTTTTGCCTGTTTTACCGCTTTTACTGTATCGATAGAGCGTCCAGAATGGGAAATTGCAATGGCGACATCACTTTCACTTAAGTGCGCAGCTGAAATCTGCTGAAGATAGGTATCCGTGTGCATCTTACAGTTTAAACCCAAATAAGTGAGCTTTGTCAAAAGGTCATTCGCCGGTGTAAAGGAGTTTTCAACACCATAAATATCGATGGTTCTTGCATTTGCAATGGAAGTTACAGCTTTTTTCAGCTCCTGCAAAGAAATGGATTTTAAAGCCTCTTCCAGCAGCCTTCTTGTAAATACTGTTTCCTTTAACGGCAGCTGTTCCAGCGCTTCCCATGGCTTTAAGTCAAAATCCGCCATATGATTGAAATAGTTTTTCTCATGATTGTTTGCAGTATGCTCCCGCAAAAGACAGTATTTAAAATTTCTATACCCATCAATGCCCAAAGCCTGCACAAATCTGATAATGGTAGGCTGGCTCACGTTTGCTTTTTCCGAAAGTTCAGATATTGTCATTTGGGAACACTGCTCCCAGTGTTCCAATACATAATTAGCAACCTTTTGCTCGGATGGTCTTAACGAAGAAAACGTACTTTTAATTCTGTCAATTAAACGAATATCCTGATACATCCTATCTCCTTTCCTTTTCATGTAGAAAAACTACAATTTTGATTTGCCTTCGTGTGAAAAAATATATGAGAAAAAATTGCCCCCTTGTAATTGTTTCAAAAATTTTTTTATTTTCTTCGGTTTTCATACTATACCGCCTGTAAATTTCACTGAGAAACCATATGGAGATCTGATTTCATTTTTAGAATACCATATTATATTTAAAAAATAAAGTTTGGCAGTCTAAAAACAAATGCAAAAAGGCAGTACATTTTGTACCGCCCGAAAAAGTTTGTATGAATGATAGTGATGCTTCTATCTTTCCTAAGATAGTGATCCGTATATTATGGGAACATCATCCCTTGGCATAAACGGATTGAGCCAAATCATATCCCGCGGTTTTTTTTCATGCAAGAAAATCCTGTTCTATCTCCAAAATAATGTTT
>CALWKY010000078.1 GCA_944381395.1 uncultured Lachnospiraceae bacterium | reverse complement strand
GCGGCTTTTTCCGCGGCTTTTGCGGCTTTTTCTTCCGTCTCTTTTGCGGCTTTTTCCGCGGCTTTTGCGGCTTTCCGCTCAGCTTTTTCTGCTTCTCGGTCTTCTTTTACCTGTTCCACCTGTCTTTGGAGTGTGCGCACCGCATCCTGGAAAGAAACGATCTTTTCACAGATGAACATAGCTTCTTCATCCAGCTGTTCCCCTGTCACAAACTTACTCCAATAAAAATCAGCCAATTCACTTCTGGATTTTTCAATGTCACTTTTAAAAGAATTGATCTGGCTATTGAGTCTGCTCATTTCCAAACTATCTTCCGCAAGATCAGAAACATTTTTCGCAAAGTCACCCAGTTTTTCCAAGATTGCCATACACATTACCTCCTTTATCTGAAAAATCTCTTTTATCATTGTCTTTATTATAACAATAGTATGGCAAAAAATCAAATCTTACACGCTTTTTTTTGCGGAAAATACCGTCCTTTTTCTTTCTTGCATAAATTCGACTTTTTTAGACTTTACAACCCATTTTTCCCCTCGTATAATAAATGTAACTTTTGGCAAGAAAAAGGGAAAGGAAGGTATGATATGGAATTATTGGAACAGAGAATCCTCCATGACGGTACACATATCGGCACTGAAATTGTTAAGGTGGATTCATTTTTAAACCACCAGCTGGACATCCGTCTTTTTAACGAGCTGGGAAAAGAAATCCGCCGCCGTTTTGCGGATGTGGAAGTAAATAAAATTTTGACCATCGAGTCTTCCGGCATTGGTGTGGCTGCCATTGCTTCGATTTACTTCGACTATATACCAGTGGTGTTCGCGAAAAAGACATCCCCCAACACCATGACCGAAGAATTTTATGGTGCGCCGGTAAAGTCCTTCACCAAAGGAACCGTCAGCATTGCCAGAGTGGCAAAACAATATCTCTCTGCTGCGGACAAAGTGCTGATTATCGATGACTTCATGGCCCATGGCGAAGCAGCAGCCGCATTGGCAAACCTGGTAGAACAGGCAGGCGGCACTGTCTGCGGCATTAGTGCCGTTGTCGAAAAAGAATTTCAAGGCGGCAGCAAAAAACTGCGGGAAAAAGGATATCGTGTAGATTCTCTGGCTGTCATTACTAAAATTGAAGATGGAAAGATTTTCTTCCGGAGGGATCCGGAGTAATCCAGAACGTATTGGGTGCTTCTTTGCCAAAAGAAGCACCCGTTTTATTTTTTTACAATATTTTTACATTTTTTTGAAAAATGATTGATTTTTTCTTCATTTCAGCCGATAATATCATTATTTGGAACATTTCACCAGAAGGAGTGTGCTTACAATATGTGTGCTACACAAAAAAGGGAAAATCCTTTTTCTTTTTTTCTCGCAAGGCTTCGAGAAAACCGGATTTTCACCATTCTTTCCTGGCTTTGCGCTATTTTTTATCCACTTTGCTGTTACGGCGCAGTGGAGATTTTTCATTTTAACAGTCTTAGCAAAACCATTACTTTTTTTCTGCGTCATATGCATACCGTTTTCTTTCTTTGGGTGGTGTTAACGGTACTTTACGCCATTGTCTGGCTCATTTTGAAAAAAGCCTGGCGGGCAATGCTGTCTTTTTATATTATGTCTTTGCTGCTTGGGGCTGCGGACTATTTCAAAAAAGCCATATTAGGGGAATATCTTTACCCCTGGGATTTTTTACAAATTACCAATTTAAAAGAAGTTACAGGCTTCGTTTCCATTTCCATGCCTATAAAATTAGTGGTACTGCTGATCCTTCTGTTTTCACTGATACTGCCTCCACTGATTTGCCATACCTCCCTCGGGGCATCTTGGAAAATTCGGCTGCCGCTGGTTTTGGCATTGGCTGCGTTATGCGTCTTCTCCGTATCCACACCCAAAAGACGGCAGACACTGCTCAATCAAAACGGTCTTTATCTGGAAGATATGGCACTGCAGACTTCCAACTATCAAGCCAATGGATTTATGGGCGCGTTTTTGATCAACCTGCTTTCTTGCGCCATTGAAAAACCGGCAGAATACAGCGAAGCCGCCGTAAAAGAAATCCTGTCGCCTTACGAAGCAACTGAGGCGGGAGACAATTTCTCCAGCCCGGATATTATTTTAGTGTTAAGTGAAAGTTTTTGGGACCCCGCCACCTTGCCGGGCGTCACATTTTCCGAAGACCCTTTGAAAAATTACCACGCGATTTCCCAGCAGGAGGGTGTCATCAGCGGTAAATTTTACACTACTGGTTTTGGCGGCGGTACCGTTCGGCCGGAATTCGAAGTACTGACAGGCTTGACCACAGATTATCTGCCCAGCGGTTCCATTCCCTATCAATATGTTTCCAGGCAGATAGAAAGTTTCCCCAGCCTGTACGGCTCCTATGGCTATGATACATTAGCCATCCACCCTTATTCTTCCGCCTTCTATTTCCGGAAAAACGCCTATCCCCTGCTGGGTTTTGATACGTTGGCTTTTGAAGAGGAACTGGCAGAACTGCCGGTGGAAACACTGCGGCGGGGAAATCAAATTTCCGACAAAACCTTTGTGGAAGATTTAATTTATTATTTAAAGACAGCAGACGATCCGCTGTTTTTGTTTGGCATCAGCATGGAAGCCCATCAGCCTTATGAGGAAAAATTCGAAGTTACCCATATTGAAGTTTCCAGCGATGACTTAACCGATGAGGAATTATACTTGCTGGAACAATATACCCAGTGTATGGCTGATGCTGACGAGGCACTGGCGGAGTTAGTGAAAGCCATTGATGAAAGAGAACGTGACACCATTCTCATCTATTTCGGGGACCACCTGCCTACTCTCGGTGCAAACTATGGCGCCTATGTCCATAGCGGCATGCTCCATGATGTAACCCGTGTCTCTCAGGAAGAAAAAAAGCTGCTGCAGTCTACGCCGTTTTTGGTATATGCCAACTTTGATCTGGAAGAAGGCAGCCTGCTGCATGCAGGAAATGATAATGAAATCAGTTCCTATCTATTGATGAGTGCTGTTTCAGAGCTGATTGATGGTCCCCGTACTTCTTATCAAAACTTTCTGCTGGATTTTGGCGAGACACTGCCCTACTATAATGTACGCCTTGCCATGACACCCACCGAAGAAGAATCCTATTGGATTGAATCTCAGAAGATCATTACCTATGACCGTCTGGCCGGAGGGAATTATTCCCAGAAAACAGAAGAGACAAATTAAAAGAAAAGCCTTCTTTCCAAACCGGAAAGGAGGCTTTTTCATTTTCTTCTTCTAAAAAAGAAAATTTTTGTGAAAAACCAGGAAAATCTTGGTAAAATAGAAAAATTCCCTTGAGAGTCCCCGCCATTGCCGATATATTGAAAGGCATTTTTTAGCGAAAAATCTATGCTCTTTTCGCTGTAGGAGGCAAAACAGAAATACTTGCGGATCCTGCGAAATGAATTTCAAGGCTATGGCATGAAAGATCTGGCAAAAGACACTATGGCAACCATCGCAGCAGCGGTTTTACCGTTGTCTTTTGATGTAAATTCCGGCGCAGATGTGGACAAGCAGTTTGACTGCCGGTCTTGCAAGAGGTGTTTTTACCGGAAAATATGATCAAATCTCCAGTCTCACCAGTGCCATAATTTTTTTTCAATAACGGGACCGTTGCAGACACGGCTTTACGGGCAGATACCATTCTTCTTTTCCTGCGCGGTATTGCTCTCACGGATTTTTCTTGTGTCCAAAACCCGCGTTATCTCATAGAACGTCTGCGGCAGAAATCATTGACGTCGCTCTTTGCGGTATAACCAACCGGGTGCAGGAAATACTCCGCCGTTACGAACCGGGTACATCGCTCAGAAAAGCATCTGCTGGCGTGTATCCGAAGTTCTGCTCTCTAACCGGGTCAGATAAACAGCATAAAAATCGACTTTGCCTTTCTATAAAAAAACACCTTTCTTCATCTTAAGAAAGGTGTTTTTTATGGTTTACAATCACTCCGCGCGCCGGCGTTCTTATGATTTGCCAGCGTCCGTCTTTTCTTGATCCTCATTCTTTTCTTCCCGCACTGGATGCCATGTCTGCGGCGTTTTCGCGCGAAGAAAAGGCGTTTTGATTTTACTGAGGAACCCATCCACAAAGTAAAACCAGATATTGCCAAAAATCACAATAGCCAGCATAAACAGCAGTAATAATACAAACTGCCCCAAATCACTTCACCGCCTTACTTTGTGGTAAACTGTGTCATAAAAAAGTCGGTAAAGTCTGCCAATTCCTTTTCCTGGGAAACGTATACATACAGATTTTCATCGTCCAGCCAATCATAGGCATTGATGGCAAGATATCCTTTTTTGTCGGGATAAATGACAAAAGCATCGGTAGGATACTTATTCCGGTAAGCCTTCAAAATCTCACTCTGGCGGTAATAAGTAGGGTCACCGCAGCCGGACAGATCCGGTACCGTGGGTACCGCCACAATGGTTTTTGTCTCTTCATTCCAGCCTACAATGAGATTACCGATCTTTGTTTTGCTGCCATGAACAAAGCCATAATTAAAACGGCTGACATCTTCTGTATATCCAAAAATGATCCGGTAATCATCTCCATTTTCCACTACCTGATTGAACAATGTACGCATTTTCTTCGCATTCGCGTTGCTTTTTTCCATGTCCACTTCCGGACCCTTGAATAAATTTGAGAAAAATCCCATACCTTTTGCCTCCTTTTGCCATATCCTTTTTAAAAATAAAGACGATTTTTTTATTTTGTGTTTATTTTGCGGGAGAAAAAGGTCGTCTGCCAAAATCTAATTTTTCAGACGACCATATTGCTTAAGTAAGGCTGTCCGCTGCTTTCATCCGTTCCAGACAATCCACAACAGCCTGGATTTGCACCGCTACCGTTTCATCCACCGCCTCCGGCACAAACAAAGGTAAAGATTGGGGAATGGCTCTGCGGATGACCATCACCGTTAAGCTGAGATTGGTAAATAAATCAATGCGCTGGGGGCTGGAAACAATGCCAAAGCACTCCAGCAGGTTTCCAAACAGCGCCCGTTGTTTTTGGCGAAACAGGTCATAACTTTCTGGTGACAAACGGCGAAACAGAATCTGCTGCTCCGCGATGGTCAAAACGGCAATCCCGTTTTTCTCCCCATAACAGCAGGTCTGAAGGAATTTCCCCACCACATCTTTCCATTCCAGTGCCGGATCCGCCATCAATTTTTTGGCAAACGCCAAAATCTTGGGCTGCTGCAAGTACAGCGCCTCTACCACCAAATCTTCTTTGGCGGGAAAGAAGGAATAGAAAAAACTGCGGGATATTCCCACTTTTTTATAAACCTGTTCTACGGTGGTGTGCTGTATGCCTTTTTCTGCCATCAAATCCAATCCAGCCTGAATCAGGTCCTGACGGATTTGTTTGCGTTCTGCTTCGGAATAAGCCACTCTCGGCATACACGTTCCCTCCCAATAAAAACAAATAAAAAAATCTGTCTTTATTTTATCATATTTTCTATCTTCCTACAAGCTATTTTTCTGCCCGCACGCTCTTTTATCATCAAAAATTGCAGGCAATGCGGCATGCTGAAAAACGCCCTTCCCAAAGGGAAAGGCGTTCTCTTTAAAATCTGACCAAATCGTCAATGTTTGCCATATGGCATCCGGGATAAGAATCCTTCACACGCATGAGGAAATTCAGCTTATCAATACGTTCACCACTTCTGGGGCAGCCGTTTTTGATAAAAGGAATCTGCAGACCCACTGCCATATCCATAACCACATCACCTACTACACCACCGCTGCGTCCAGAGGTAATGGAGAAAAGTCCTCTTTCATGGGCAAACCAATGAGACTCCAGCGCCTCACTGATGGTACCCACCTGATTGGGTTTCAGGATAAAGCCGTCGATACAGTTCATTTCCACTGCTTTGCGGATACGCGCAGGATTGGAAACGGTAAAGTCATCAGCAATAATATAGGTGCGGGTGATTGCCTCATGGGCTTTCCGGTATCCTTCCCAGTCGTCCTCATCCAACATATCTTCAATAAATACAAAGTTGTATTTTTCTGTCAGTTTCTTAAAATACGCGATTTGTTCGTCGGTAGTCTGCTGCTTGCCGTTCATGTAGTAAGTGCCGTTGGACTTATCGTACATCTCACTGGATGCGCAGTCCAAAGAAAAAGCACATTCCTTCGTATAACCGCAAGCATCAATGGCCTCCTGAATCAAGTCGAGACAAACTTCCGGGTCCTCACTGGGTGCTACCCAGCCATAGGAGCCGCCCACCTGAGCAGGTTTTCCCGTGTGGGCTTGAATAACCTTGCCCAGCTTCTGGAATACTTTTACCGCAATTTCCACTGCTTCTTCAATATCTTTCGCACGGTAAGGCATTACCAGAAACTCATTGATTGCCTGGCGTACGCCATTGTTATTGCCGCCATTCAAAACGTTGAAAGAAGGAATGGGTACGGTCTGAATCTTACCGTCCGCAATCTGGTCATACAGGGGACGGCGTGCAAAAGCTGCTGCCGCACGGTACAAAGCAATGGAAACGCTGTAAATGGCATTGCCGCCCAGTACGTGTTTATCGGGGGTGCCGTCCAGATCAATCATCAGCTGATCTAAACCTTTCTGGTCTCTTACATCCTTTCCGATGAGCTTAGGCGCAATGATGCGGTTTACGTTTTCCACGGCTTTATGGACACTCAAACCGTCATATTCCTTGGGATCACCGTCACGCAGTACACAAGACTCATAAATACCAACGGAAGAACCGGTAGGCGCGGCACCAATACCGGCAGAGCCGTCTTCCGTGATGACTTCTACTTCCACCATAGGTCTGCACTTACAGTCAATGAGCTGACGGGCATGCACAGACTTGATTTTCGCACCAGCAGGCACTTTGCCTTCCAGTGCCGGCACATAAAGGATATTCAGATCACACAGATTGGTACCGGTATTTCCTGTCATGACCACATCCTCCAGCGCTTCCAATGCTTCGAAGCTGGCATGGCTGCGTAAAGCTCCATGGATATCCATGCCCTTTTCCTCTGCTCGTCTGGCAGTAGTGGAATCAGTCAAGCCGCCTGCCGCGCCGCTGGTGCCATCGGTGCCTTCGGAGTCAATAGACAGCAACGCACAGCCCGGCGCTTTTTGTGCCGCCAGCGCAAAGCTTAAAGTCAATTCCTGCCCGGGTCCGCCATGTCCGGCAATGGAGCTGTTTTCCAAAATCTGTGTGGTGGCTTCCCCGCTTGCCAGTACCACGCAAGGCGCCGCTACAGGGTTGCCATAGTTTTGGATTTCCCTTGCCACAGAAGCAAACATGGTGCCCACATCCTTTGCCTCCCCTTCCACAAAAGAAGAAAGAATCAAGGCAGAAAGCCCCATTTCTTCCGCCGCCTGTTTCGCGCAGAGGCAGGAGTCCGGCAGAGAGTTGAGCAGATAGTAAGTATTTTCCGGAAATGCCTTCGGCGTCTCGCATTCCGGTCCGGCATTCATCAAATAATCCACCACACGCTTCGGCAGACGCTCAGCCACATCATAGTCCCGAATCACCTGTCTTGCCTCCTCCAATGTGGTCTGGTCCGGACCAATGGGCGTTGCCTTAAAGTTTTCATAAGGCACAGAAATATCACCAGTAGGCGCTGTGCCTACGGCATCGGAAATGTTAAAGCCAATGAGCTCTGCGCCCTTTTCCTGGATTTTCTTTGCCAGCATCCCGCCATTCATGGCAGAGATATGTCTGCGGATGGCATTGATTTCGTAAATACCGGCACCGCTTTTGAGCATTACATCAGTGGTATCGATTTCATCCTGCAGCGTAATACCTTCTCTGGGGCAGCTCATAAGGGCAGAAGATCCGCCGCTCATCACCGCAATAAATAAATCATCCGCGGTAGCGCCATCCACCAGCTTCAAAATTTCTTTGCTGGCACGCAGCCCCTCCTCGTTGGGCAGAGGATGCCCGCCTACAAACACTTCTGTATGGCGGAACACATCGGTGGGTTCTGCGATTTTTACAATGGCGATGCCTCTTGTCAGATAATCCCCCAAAATTTCATCCATAGCCATTGCCATGTGGTTGCAGGCCTTGCCGGCGCCGATAAGGTAAACATGGCGTTTCTTCGCCAAATCCCATCTCTTTGCGCCGATACAAAGAACACTTCCTTCCATATGGGCAATGGATTTAATCCGCTCATAGGCGTCCAATTTATGTAATGTTCTTTCCGCTACTTCCAGCACAATCTTCTTGCTTTCCACATCGCCATGGGAAAGAAGGGTATTGCTGTTTTTAATTTTTCCGTTCATTTCTTTCGTCCTCTCTGCTCTTTAGTCTTCCACCTGCGCAGGGCTTTCCCACAGCAGCAGCTTGGTGCCGATGCCTTCTTTTAACGCAGTATGATATACATCATGACCTAATCCCAGATCAAATACAGACATGCCGCATGCAATGAAACAGAAAATCTGCTTATCGTCCGTTCTGCCCTTCTGCTCGCCCAGAATGATCTTGCCAATAGACAGGGAATCATCCAGCGCGGGCTTCTTGCCGGCGTCAATCAAGCGATAAATCGGTCCGCCGATAACGCCATTGTAGTAGTTTTCCTTATCTCCGCTTTCGATCGCCTCAGATACATAAGCATGGTGCAGACCGATATGGTCATAAACAATCTCCATATCCATCCACAAACTTTCATCGCACTGCAGAGGACCGCTGGCCAAAATGGTGCAGCCATCCTTTACCCATTCCCGCTTAATATGTAACGGCGCCGTACGAGAAGCCGCCACACTAATCACATCAGCAGCACGGACCGCTGTTTCCAGATCGCCCTCTTCCACCGCTTCGATACCATAAGTTTTTGTAATATAATTTGCCATAGAAACAGCCTTTTCGGGAGAGTGGTTGTTGCAAATAACCTTTTTCAAGTTCGGCATTTCTGTGATAACCGCTTCCATACATCCTTTGCCAATAGGACCGCAGCCAATGCAGGTAAGAACTTCCGCATCTTTTCTTGCCAAATATCTGGTACCCACACCAGGCACTGCACCGGTACGGGCAGCAGAAAGCAGGTTTGCGCTCATAAAGCAAAGAGGCTCACCAGTGTCTTTATCATTCAAGGTTACCATCAGTACAGAACGAGGCAGACCTTTCTTTTTATTCTCCGCATTGGAACCATACCATTTCTGACCGCACAGATTAAACCGGCCGCCCAAATAAGCAGGCATTGCCACAAAGCGGCGGTCCGGACCAGCCGTAGGCATATTGGGGAAAGGAGATTCCTTGGGGAATACCAGATACATGCCATGGCTATTATGGGTAGGTCCACCCATCAGGTAGTCGCCCTTTGCCAGAAGGACCAATACTTCTTCGGCGTTGTTAACGGCTTTCGGGGGAGCCAGTTCACCGGTTTTAATTACATCAGGTTCAGAAAGATAAAGAAATTCCGTACGCTTGCCCATAATATAATTCCTCCTTTTATCTGCAATCCAAATGGCATTTACTTGCAAACCATTTAAGAAAATTATACAATATTTTGAGAGGAGACCAAACTAAAGGTTCGGAGTATGAGCCATTCCATTTTGTAATAGCAAAATAAGGAGGTGTTACCCATGAATACCGTAAAATATTTAGCATTTGTAGAAGCAGTGCGCTGCGGCAATTTGACCGCCGCGGCAGAAAGCCTGAACTATACCCAGCCGGGCATCAGCCATATGATCAATAACTTGGAAAAAGAGTACGGCTTTCCTCTGCTTTACCGCAACCGAAACGGTGTCACACCTACGGAAAATGGGAAACTGATTTATGATTTATTTGTACAGATATTGGCATTGGAAGAAGAACTGCAAAACACCATCCAGCAGATCAATGGCGTAATGAACGGTAAAATCCGCATCGGCGGTTTTTTAAGTATACTAACACAATGGATGCCCACAGTGGTGGAAAAATTTGCGGAACAATACCCTCAAGTGGAAGTAGAATTATTCGAAGGGGAAATGGATGAACAAATCGCCATGCTCAAGGATAACCGCATTGATGTGGGTATCTTTGCAGCGCCTGCACCCGCCGGCTTTCTCTTTATTCCCATGCAGAAAGATGAATTGGTGGTAATGCTGCCAAAGGGACACCCTCTTTGCCAAAAACCCTCCATTTCTGCGGCTGATCTGGTACGGTATCCCCTGTTAATGCAGCATGAAAGCGCTGCCGGGGACCTGCATTTAATCTACGGTTCTTCCCATTTGCCTGTAGGCAGCAAATATACCATTAAAAGCGACTCTGCCATTGCGGCACTGGTGGAAAAAGGTCTGGGCGTTGGGATTATCTCTTCTCTGTTGGCTTCCTCTTTATCAGCTGATGTAGAAATCCGCCCGTTTCAGAAATCTTACAGCCGCACCTTGGGTCTGGTGATTCCCCAGAATAAAGGCTCCTTACCCGTCATTCACTGCTTTGTAAAGCTGATGAAAGAACTTTACCAGCAAATACCGGAACAAAACCCATAATCCGTTTTTTTCATCCTGCCCACTTGACGGCAGGATTTTTTTTGCCAAAAAAAGAGCCTGCCCGCCGTTCTGATGGACTTCTTTTGGCGCATAGAAGTGTAATAAATGGGATATTTCCCGAAAAAAGGGGGCTTTTTTCATGCTGCAAATACTTTGGGCAGCGTTTTTACTGCTTGGCGCCGTTGGCGGACTGCTGCGCGGGCAGGCACAGGCAGTCAGCGATGCCTTTTTAGATGGAGGCAAAGAAGCACTGGAAATGGCTTTCACCATGGCAGGAGCTATGGCCATGTGGTCCGGTGTTTTAAAAATTGGAGAGAAAGCCGGGCTGATGGATGCCCTTGCCAAAAGACTGCGTCCCATTCTGACGTTTCTATTTCCTTCCGTACCGGAAAACCATCCTGCCAGAGGGTATATTGCCGCCAATTTTGCCGCCAATATTCTGGGGCTGGGCTGGGCTGCTACACCGGCTGGGCTTTTAGCCATGGAATCTCTGCAGACGCTGAATAAAGACCGTACCATCGCTTCCAATGCCATTTGTATGTTTTTGGTCATCAATCTTTCTTCCATACAATTGGTCAGCATCACCATTCCCGCCCTGCGCAGCCAGTATGGCTCTGCCGCACCCACAGAAATTCTTTCTCTGGCACTGATTTCTACCCTCATTAGTACCTTCGCCGGTGTATTTGCTGCCTGGCTGGCAGAAAAGAGGTGGAAAAAATGGATCTAATCGGTCTCTCCTCTTGTCTCGTACCCGTTACCGCACTGATATTTTTGATTTATGGCATTTATAAACGGGTCAATGTATATGAAGCATTTTTAGAAGGCGCCAAAGAAGGGCTGCAATGTGTCGTACGGCTGCTGCCTGCTTTGGTGGGTCTGTTTACTGCCGTATCTGTGCTGCGCGCCGGCGGTATTCTGGATGACTTGGGCAATCTTCTTTCTCCGCTGACCCAATGGCTTTCCATTCCTTCGGAGATTTTCTCCCTCTCCCTCATCCGCCTCATTTCTTCTTCTGCGGCAACCAGCCTGCTATGCGATATTTTTACCCAATATGGTCCCGATTCCTTCGCCGGACGGTGCGGGTCTGTGCTGTTATGCTCCACCGAGAGCATTTTTTATGTTTCCAGCGTTTATCTGCTCAGTGTAGGTATCACTAAAAGCAGACATACCATTCCTGCCGCGCTTTTCGCCACCATCTGCGGAATTATCTCTGCGATCGTTCTGGTTCGACTCGCTTTCGGGCAATAAATCATTTGAAAAAGCGCAGGAACTATATTATAATGTAGAGGCAACCAGTATTTTCGGACCATTACCGCGGGCGTTCCGCTAAAAGCGGATTTGCCACAGGGAAAGGAACCTTTTTATGAAAAAAACCGTACGGCTCTGCGCTGTTTGTCTGCTGCTCTTATTGGGTGCAGCCGGATGCGGGGAAGATGACAACGCAAATGAGAGCCTGACTTTAACCGCACAGCAACAACAGCAGCACCAGGAAACCATTGCCACTGTGCTGGATGAAAACTATTGGGAATATGATACGGCAAGTATCACATTTCTCCAAAGTACATTGCCCACTAAAGAAGACGCCCCTGATTTTTATACTGCCTCCGCAGACTGCGGTTACCGGGCAGACAGTTATAGCGGAAAAGAAGCTACATTGGCTACCGCTTCTCTCATTCACTATAACGGAGATGCCGCAGGGACTGCATTATTTTATTTCTGCGATGGCACCTTACGGGCAGTCTGCTATCAAGGCGGCTATGACAATGGTTACTATAGCCTGAAAGAGCGAAATCCTTTTTTAGCTGACGGACATTTCTCCCAATATGAGGACTGGGAAGGGATTTCCTCCGCTTATACCGAAACCACACTGAATTTGCCCCAAGAAGGTCCTTTATGTCTGCAGCACCTGAGCGATGGTACCTGCTATGCCCTTTTTTCTGAGAATGGGACCATTTCCCTTTGGAAAGAAAACACATCTTCGTTTTATAAAGTGGGCACCTTCTATTTAAATGGCGCATTTGGTGTGGATGCCGCTTGTCTGGAGCAGGCAGACGGCACCGTCATATTTGCTGTTTTAGTTACTTTCCAGAATGAAAATGAGACCACCATAGCGGAAATCCGCTTTTTCGATGAAAACCTTTCTCCCTTAACAGAAGAAACTTTTGCAGCGGAAGAAGCCAGTGCAGTAACTGCTATGGAACAGAAACTGCTGGTTTATCAGGGACAAAAGCTCAATATTTATGAGAAAAACGCCGAAGGTGTTTGGGCTGTTTCTACTTCTTTCCAGCTGCGTCATTATGCCCAAGCCATTTGCACCGCAGATCTGGATGGAAACGGCACCATGGAATATCTCATCAGTGACGGCATGGATTTATATTTGTACCAGCAAAATGGACAGATGCTGCGCCGTATCTGGAGTACCCATCTGGGTATTGATACCCTGTATGGACATATTTTCTGCGGTGATATGAATGGAGACGGGGTACAGGAAATTTATGTTTCCGATATGACTGGCACTTCCATCCGCTATATTTTAACGGAGCATGGTCTGCGTTCTTCCAACGAGGATATCCTTTATGGGGAACGGATTTATCCCGATATTCAGGCAGATGGCAGCAAAGATTATCTGAAAATCACGGAATACCAAACACCCAACGCTACTTTCTATCACCAGACAGCGGCAGGTGAAGACCAATGACACAGCAGGATGAACAATTTATGCGAGAAGCACTGGCAGAAGCCAGGCTGGCACTGGCGGCAGGGGAAGTCCCTATCGGCTGTGTGATTGTAGAAAATGGGCAGATCATTGGCAGAGGGCATAACTTGCGCAATACTTTAAAAAATCCTCTGCGCCATGCGGAAATGGACGCCATTGACCAGGCTGCGCAAGCGGTAGGGGACTGGAGACTGGAAGACTGTACCCTCTATGTTACGATCGAGCCTTGCCCCATGTGTGCCGGAGCCATTGTGCAGGCACGGATTCCCCGGGTAGTCTTTGGCGCCAGAAACGCAAAAGCAGGTTGTGCCGGCTCTATTCTCAATGTTCTGCAAGAAGACCGGTTTAACCATCAGGTAGAGACGGAAGAAGGGCTTTTCGCAGAAGAAGCCGCTGCATTGATGCGGCAGTTTTTCCACCGCTTTCGTAAAAAAACAGCCCAGCCGTTGACAGTAGAGGCAAAACCAGATATAATAACAGAACAGTCTTTTTCTCCGGCAGAAGAAAAAGACTCTCTCTAAATCAGTATCAAAATTTCCGTGCTAGCCGGAGTTTTGCAAACTCTGCACCCATGCGTATGTGGGGGTGATGTTCGCTCTCGGGTTCAAAGCAGGCATCATGCGGCGATCCTAAGGTCCTGTGCAACAGGAGCCTGTGAACCGTGTCAGGGTCGGAAGGCAGCAGCACTAAGCAGTCTACTTCTGTGTGCTGCAGGGCAGCCTTAGGGGAGTATGGATACACCGCTTTGGGCTCAACAGCGGATGCACGGATTTTCCAATATAAAAAAAGAACGAAGGAATCCTTCGTTTTTTTTATTGCTTATTTTGCTACTACATTAAATACTTGCAGATCTTCTTCTCCGGCATTTTCCACCATATGACTGCTTCCCTTGGGGCAGTAATGACATTGACCAGGACCCACGATTTCCTCTGCGCCATCCAGCAGGCAGCGTGCGGTTCCTTTTAATACATAAACAATCTCACAGTCATCCGTATGTTTATGCAGCCCTACGGAACAGCCTTTTTTCAACACACCCCGCAAAATTTTCACCTGCTCATCTGCAAAAGGCGCCGCGCTTACCATGCCTTCCCCGCCATTCATATGGGGAATATTCATCCATTTCATTTGTGCAAAGTTCAACATGTTTTCTTTCTTCCTTTCTCTCGTACATTCTCTGATAAAAATTCTTTCGTTTCCAAAAATTCGTTTTCCCGTCTTTTGTACCGTTCATTT
>CALWKY010000077.1 GCA_944381395.1 uncultured Lachnospiraceae bacterium | reverse complement strand
TGGGTCGGGGTTCGAATCCCTCCTGGTTCATCTTTGTTTGCGGGTGTAGTTCAATGGTAGAACGTCAGCCTTCCAAGCTGAACACGTGAGTTCGATTCTCATCACCCGCTTTTTTTGTGCATACGGATCAGTAGCTCAGTTGGATAGAGCAACGGCCTTCTAAGCCGTGGGTCGGGGGTTCGAATCCCTCCTGGTTCATCTTTGTTTGCGGGTGTAGTTCAATGGTAGAACGTCAGCCTTCCAAGCTGAACACGTGAGTTCGATTCTCATCACCCGCTTTTTTTTTGTGCATATGGATCAGTAGCTCAGTTGGATAGAGCAACGGCCTTCTAAGCCGTGGGTCGGGGGTTCGAATCCCTCCTGGTTCATCTTTTTTGCCGCGGGGAATCCTTTCGCGGTATTTTTTTACAAAGAATAGGAGCCATACCATGAAATTCATTCTTTCCCCAGCGAAAAAAATGCGTGCAGACGATGGCACGCTTCCCTCCGCATTGCCCTGTCTTTTACCAGAAACTCAAAAACTATTATCATTACTGCAAAGCATGTCCCCTCAACAGCTGCAAACCTTATGGCGCTGCAATGATTCTATTGCCGCCTTGAATTTGAAACGTATTCATACAATGGACCTGTACCGTCCTGCCGCTGCCGCCCTTTATGCCTACGATGGAATTCAATATACCTACATGGCGCCGCAGGTATTTACTGAGCAGGAACTGGATTATGTACAAGAGCATTTGCGGATTCTTTCCGCTTTTTATGGAGTACTGCATCCTTTAGATGGTGTGGCGCTCTATCGTTTGGAAATGCAGACAAAACTGGCAGGAGAAGGTTTTTCCAATCTTTATGCTTTTTGGGGCGACCATTTGGCAAAAGCATTGGGTTTAGCACCAAATGAACCGCTCATTGATCTGGCTTCTGCGGAATACAGTAAGGCAGTTTTACCGCATCTTTCTTCTCAGCAGCCGGTGATTCGCTGCCGGTTCTGCCAATGGTCTCAGGGAAAACTGGTGGAAAAAGGTGTTTATGCCAAAATGGCACGGGGTGAAATGATCCGTTTTCTGGCAGAAACCCAAGCCCAGTCTCCTTTGGAACTGCAGCATTTCAACCGGCAAGGTTACCGCTTTATGCCAGAATACTCAACGCCCAATCTTTATACTTTTCTGCAAAATTCTAACCAATAAAGAAAAGGCATCTTCCTAAAAAACAAAAGCGCAGGAATTTTTGCAACCCCAAAAATTCCCGCGCTTTTCTTTTGATCGGTATTATTTTCTTATAAAGATAGTCATCGCAGTTCCCCTTAAGGAATCAGGAAATAAGAAAATCCATGCATTCTTAAGGGGCGCCTGCTTATTTTCTCTATTTATTATTTCTCCTTTGTTAGATGGTTTCTTTACAAAAGCGTATTCTGTGCTTTTCTTACCCTGCCAACGCTAATCCATCGGAAAACCAATTTTTTTTACAGACATATCTTTGCCCCTTCGTCATCTATCTGCAAAGGCAAAATCCGCCAATGAGCCTGGGTGTTTTGCGGCAGTTTTTCTTCCAGCGCCTTTTGCAGCGCATCGCTTTTAGAAATGGCAAGGAGCGTAGGACCGGCACCACTCATGGCAAAGACACCTCCTGCCTCCTCCACCATTTGCTGGATTATATCATAGTCAGGAATTAAGGATTTTCGATAATTTTGATGGATTTTATCCTGCATGGCAATTTTCAGCAGCTCTGCATCCCCGTCTGCCAATGCCCGCAGCACCATTACCCCGTGTGCTGTATTAAAGATACTGTCTGCCCGGCTGACCTGCTGCGGTAATACAGAACGTGCCAATGTGGTAGAAAGGGTGAAATCCGGTACCAGTGTCAAAAATTTCCAGCCCATTGCCACAGGAAATTTCCGGGTAATGGGGACACCCATTTCCGTTAAGGATGCGGCTAAACCGCCATAAAGCGCTGGTGCCAGATTATCGGGATGACCTTCCAGTTCATTGGTCACTGCCAATATTTGTGCTATGGAAAAAGGACTGCCAAATAACGCATTGGCACCCAACGCACCGGCTGCCAATAATGCCGCAGAGGATCCCAGCCCCCTGCATACAGGAATCTGGGAATCAATATGGATATGCAGCCCCTGCTGGGCAGAAACTCCCATTTTTTCCAAAGTGTGGCAGTATGCCTGATAAACCAGATTATCTTTTCCACAAAATGCCGCATCACAGCCTGTAATTTCCAGTACATTTTCCGGCAATAATGTGAGCGTAATCTTGGCATATAAATTCCACGCACAGCCAAAGGTGTCAAATCCTGGTCCTAAATTGGCAGAAGTAGCTGGTACTTGTATGGTGACTTGATTCATGGACGTTCCTCCTTTATTCCGAAAAAATTTGCAGCACAAACTGCTCCATTTCCTCTTTTCTCACACAATCACCATGGCGGCATAATTTTCCTTCCAGCTCAGCCAAAGGACGCGGCACCGGCAATCCCGTTTTCTCACTTAATAATCTCATCTGCTGGAACGCATCGCCCTGGGGTTCTACACCCAATGCGGAAAGTACCGCCTCCGGGAACTTAAAGGGTGAAGCAGTAGAAAGCACAACCATGGGGCGGTTATCTTCTGTCCGTTTGCGATATTCCTCAGCAACCTTCCACGCCACCGCAGTATGTGTGTCCATGGTATAGCCATACGTCTGAAATACACTGCCAATGGTCTCCTTGATTTCCGTTTCACTGCAGCATCCACAATCAAAGTCTTCCTGAATGCGTGTCATTATCTCCTGAGATACGGTATAAATACCATTTTTTTGCAAGCTCTCCATCCATTCCCGTACCTGCATACAATCTCCGTCTGTTGCAAAATACAGCAGCCGCTCCAGATTGGAAGAAACCAAAATATCCATAGAGGGAGAAATCGTCTTATGAAATTCCCTTCTCTTATCATACACACCTGTTTGCAGGAAATCCGTCAAAACGCAGTTTTCATTAGATGCACAAATCAGTTTTCCCACCGGCAGCCCCATTTTTTTTGCCAGATATCCCGCTAAAATATCGCCGAAATTTCCTGTAGGCACGGTAAAATTCACTTCTTGGCCCATGACAATTTTGCCTCTTTGCAGCAAATCGCTGTATGCTTTAAAATAGTACGCAATTTGAGGCACCAGCCTGCCAATATTGATGGAATTGGCAGAAGAAAGACCCATGCCTCTTTTTTTGCGAAATGCATCATCACGATAGCGAGAGAAAATTTCTTTTACCCCGCTTTGGGCATCATCAAAATTACCTTCTACCCCGCAAACTTTTACATTCTTTCCTTCCTGCGTTACCATTTGGGCGCGCTGGATAGGAGAAACACCGCCTTCGGGATAGAAAACACAAATCTTCATGCCGGGTACATCCTGGAATCCGCAAAGGGCGGCCTTGCCAGTATCCCCGGAAGTCGCAGTAAGAATCAAAATATCTTCTGTTTGTTTTTCCTTTGTTTTCGCCGCGGTCATCAAATACGGCAGCATGGAAAGAGCTACATCCTTAAACGCCTGTGTGGGGCCATGAAACAGCTCCAGCACAGTCATATCCCCTACTTGGCAAGTAGGTGTAATTTCATCCGTATCAAATTTATCGGTATAAGCCGCCTGTACCAAAGGTGCCATTTCTCCCACATCTGGTAAAAATGCAGCTAATATCTGCTCCATTTGTCCCAGCATATCTTTTTTCAGGCATGCCTCTACATCAAACGCTGGCATTTTTGTCATTACATAAAGTCCGCCATCTGGCGCAAGCCCCTGCAATACCGCCTGGGCACTATCAACCATAGGAACACTGTTTCTAGTGGAATGATACCACATAAGCTATGTCATCTCCTTTTCTGAAATCATACCTGCTGAAATAGTTATACTATACCCCTATTTCCACAGAAAAGCAATTGTTTTTTTAATGCGGACATTGCTACGCAAATGTATATTTCATCCTATATGCACATTATAACAAATAAAGTCAAACTGAAACCATGAAATAATCTGTCTATATGAAAATCATGCGCAAAATAAAAAAACGCAGCAGTATATTTTAAAATAAATTGAGATTAAGCAGCAGTATGGAAATCGCATAGAAGGCGGAAAACACATCCGTAAAATTTATTTTGCCAATCAATATCATTCATTTTTTAAATTTTACCAGCTTTTTTCTATGATAATCTTTCCTGGATGCAAGAGATTTTTCGACTTCCGCTTTCCTCTCTTTGCTCCGGCGGACATTTTCTTCTTTTCCGGCGCAAATTGCCTGCTTTTAAAAACAGCCGAAAGCCCATTCTGGCGTGGGCAGAACAAGCACAAATAGATATGGAACAGTATTTGGAAAAAATAGAACGCTTTCCAGTGCCTGCGTGTTATGCCCATCCCTTTTTTGCTTAAACGCATGGGAAACTTTGGATGCGGTAAAAACAGGCTGAACAGCACACAATGCCGCTGCAGCAGCGGAACAAAATGAATCTGATGAAGTTGATACTATAAAATCCATGTTTGGGTAAAAGATGATCCATAACTAAAAAAACAGGTAGAAAGTTAGGGGCTTCTTCCTAAGAAAACAAAAATATCTGAAATCCTTATGATTATAAAGATTTCAGATATTTCTTTTTCGCCGTATTCTGTTTTTTTGAAAACAGCCATCGCAATTTCTCTGAAAAAATCAAAGGCATTCCTATATTTTTATTTGAAAGTTGCCTTTGTTTCCTGCTTTTTATGGATTCTGTTCCATTTTTTCATCTTTTTTATCTGACATATTCTGGCAGTAAAAAACAATATCATAATTCGTGATTTTTTAGAAGTTCTTTAGGTCCGATATCAAAGAGAGCAAAACCTATTTCCTTATGCCGCGCTGCCGTCTAAAACACAACGTTTTTTCAATCTTTCCGCCTTAACGTACCACATCCATCCTGCGAAAATCTTTTTCTCCCCAATACTCCATGATGGCGCCTTCCACCCGTCCATGCTCCATCATAAGAATGCCAAAGGCAGGCAAGCCCCCTCTGGGCAGGCTGATGCTGCCAGGATTCATCAGCAGTACACCGCCTGCCTGCTCCAAATGAGGGTGATGGGTATGCCCGAAAAGAGCCACATCTGCTCCCTGCTCCAGCGCATGGTAATACAGCCGGTCCATGCCATAAGACACATTCAGCCGGTGTCCATGGGTCAGCAGAATCGTTCTATTTTGTTGATGGAGCAGTTTTTCTCCCGCAATGGGTTCAAAATCATTGTTGCCCCGTACAAAGGTAAAGGGAAGCTTTGGAAACTGTCTTTCCAGTTCCTGGGCGTCTTCCACACAGTCTCCCAAATGAAAAACGCCGTCCATTTTCTCACCAATGGCACGCAGTACATTCTCTGCCCGCCAGAGACTGCCATGGGTATCGCTAAAAACCAAAAATTTCATAGCTTTTTCATGTCCTTTGAAAAGATTTATAATTCATTTTTGAGAATTTCTTTCATCTTACGCAGAGCCTTGCCGCGGTGAGAAATGGCATTCTTTTCTTCCCGGCTGATTTCCGCCAGATATTTTCCAATTTCAGGGACAAAGAAAATAGGGTCATAGCCAAATCCGTTGCTGCCTTTTATTTCATAACCAATGATGCCCTCAATAGTATCCCGGCAGGTCCGTACTCTGCCGTCAGGGAACACAGCGGCGATACAGCTGACAAAGCGTGCCGTCCGTTTTTCTTCCGGAACGCCTTCCAGCTTCTGCAAAATAGCAGTATTCTTCTCAAGATAAGGCGTATCCTCACCCATAAAACGGGAGGAATAAACCCCCGGCGCTTTATCCAGATAATCAATTTCCAAGCCGGAGTCATCTGCTAACGTCAGTTTTCCGCTGATTTTCATGATTTCCGTCGCTTTTTTGATGGCATTTTCCTCAAATGTAGTACCATCTTCTACCACGTCTGCGGTAATGCCCGCTTCTTCCATGGAAAGCACCTGTACATCCATATCCGCTAAAATATCATTGATCTCTTTGATCTTACCTTTGTTTTTTGTTGCAAAAATAATGGTATCCATTTTTCTCTCTCCTTTTTATGCTTCTTCAATGGCTTTCTTTTGCAGCGCAAAAAGCTGTTCTGTGCCGATTTTACCTAAACGCAGCAGTTCTGCCAATTCTGTTTCTAAGAAGGTGCGGCCTTCGCCTGTGCCCTGGATTTCCGCAAACCTGCCAGAAGCTGTCCGTACCAAATTCATATCCACATCAGCATGGGAGTCTTCCACATAACATAAATCCAGCATAGGGATTCCCGCTACAATGCCCACGCTGACCGCTGCGATTTGTTCCCGCAGGGGATTTTCCGTCAAAATTCCTTCCGCCATGAGTTTCTTTACCGCCAATGCCAGCGCAATATATCCTCCCGTAATGGATGCCGTACGGGTACCGCCGTCTGCCTGCAATACATCGCAGTCAATGACAATTTGCCGCTCGCCCAGCTTTTCAAAATCTACCGCCGCCCGTAAAGAACGTCCAATGAGGCGCTGGATTTCTCCAGAACGTCCATCTAATTTCAGTTTGGAAATGTCCCGTTTTTTTCTGCTTTGGGTAGAGCGGGGCAACATGGCATATTCCGCAGTAATCCATCCCTTTCCTGTGCCTGCCAAAAAAGGCGGTACATTTTCCTCCACACTGGCGGTACAAAGGACATGGGTCTGCCCCCACTGTACCAATACGGAACCTTCCGCATATCGATTCACGCCTGTAATAAAGCGTACTGGCCGTAGGCTCTCCAAATCTCTCCCGTCTGCTCGATCCATTTTTTCGTCTCCTTTCCAAGAAACAGGTATTTTCCCATCTCTATCCATGTTATTTTTTCTCAGATTGATTTCTCCTATCTGAAAGTATACCATACCACCACCCTTTTGTCCGTTTTTCTATGAAAAAAAGACGGTTTTTTCCTGTTTGGAAAAAACCGTCTTTAATGTTGCCCTGAGAAATTAATCTCGATAGTCGTAATTGTCAATTATATCTTCAATAGCTGCTGCCAGTGCATTGGCTACTGTCTGGCGGTAGCTTTCGGAAGACAATTTCAATGCTTCACCAGGATTGCTGATAAAGCCGGTTTCCACCAGTACTGCTGGTACTTTTGTGGAATTTAATACAATTAAGTCGCTCCGTTCCTTGATGCCACGGTTTGTGGCACCCAGATAAGTAATCAAGTAGTTTTGCACAATTTGTGCCATAGCCTTACTGGTTAAATCGGAAGGATCACTAGCGTGGGTATAATACAGTGTTTCCGTACCATTCGCAATCAAAGATTCCGCTGAATTCATATGTACAGACAGGAATAGATCAGCGCATTCATTGGCTAATTCTGCGCGGTCGGCATTCTGCATATATGTGGTATCTTCTCTGGTTAGATAGAGTTTAATATCATCCCTCTCTTCCAGAAGATCAGCAACTTTCAATATAATATCCAGATTCAGTTCCGCTTCCGTCAATCCATTGGCAATAGAGCCTGGATCACTGCCGCCATGACCTGCATCCAGTACTACGACTGCATCATATACCTCTTTGGGGTTTTGAACATAAACGGCATAGCCATCTCCGTCTTCTTCCACGGTATAAGCAAAGGTAGCGTTCTGGTTAAAACGAATCACGGTATTGCCGCCAGATTGATACACTTGGATGCTCTCCATCACATCATCCCCAATGTACATTTCTCCTGTTTCATAGTAATCGGAATAATTACCCGGCAGAATCAATTCATAATATCCTTCCCGATAGTAGTCTTCGTGTTCAATGTCAGAGGGTCTAAATCCATCGGCTTCCTCCAGATACAATACCTGATCTGCTACTACATACCGTAATCCATCCAAGTCTTCCACTTCCTCCGGTACGGTTACTTTGCCATCGGGGAAATACACCTGAATCTGGCTGCCGCTGCATGTAATTTGATAATCGCATGCTTCCTTTAAGTCAAATACCACACGGGTATAGTTTCCATCAGAATGGTATGCGCTGCGCACTGCAGTAACAATAGCACTATTGGACGTAGTATCCACAGTGGATGCCAGCCCAGATTTAAAACCATAGATATCCAATACAACTTTCGTATTGCTTAATTTTACTTCTTGGTAATTTGTAATCTGTGCATCTGCTTGAATGGTAAAAATCTGATCCTGGCGTTTATCTTCCGGCAGACTTACTTTATTAATTTTGCCACTTACTGTAGTAGGTGTAGTGGGTGTGGTTGTGCCGGGATAGGTAGGATCAATCGGCACGCCAATCTGGCTAGAATCGTCTTTTTCCGTAATCTCTACCGTGCGGGTGGACTCTACCCAATTTACATTCAAATCCAGCCCTTCCGCCAATGCGGCAACAGGGACCATGGTGCGGTCATTGATAATCATAGGCGGCACATCTAAGGTACGTGCTACAGAATCTACAACCATTTTGTTGCTGTTGATCTGAAATAAAACCACCGTACCATCTTTCACAATCACTGCTTGTTTGGTACTGTCATTCCATTCTACCTCAGCGCCTAATTCTCTGGCAATGGCGCCCACCGGCAGCATGGTACGGCTATTGATAATCACCGCAGGCATATCGCTGTCTGTAAATTCTTTCCCATCAATTTGAATATGTACTTCTTCTGCGGCATAAGCGTGATGTTGCCCATTATAGACCAAATCCATTGTCACCATAGCAGCCTGCGCGGAAACTGACAGCATCAGCGTCGCAGACAAAGCCAAGCCAAGGCTTTTTCCCAATCGCTTTCTCATTTGTTTCTTCCTCCTGCTGATTAGATTTCATATATAAAAAAATTTAATGTTTTAAAATTCATTTTTATAGTAAAACAAATTTAAGAGAAATTTCATTATATTTTCCGAAATTGATAGAAATTTGTAAACATTTCAGGTTTTTTGGAAAAAAAAAGGAATGCCTCTTTCTGTAGAAAAGACATTCCTTTTGACGAAAAATTGTGGCTTATTGTTCCATTTGCTTACCCAAAAAGCCTGCTGCGGTCTGTGCCAGCTTTCCTTCTACTTCACCCATTTTTCGTTCTGTAGAAAGAAATACAATAGCACCCATAGCATCGCCCTCCGCAATAATGGGCATAATCAGTTCATACTGATAGCCAGTATGATCCTCTTCCAAAATCGGAACAAATGTGTTTTCACTGCGTTCTGCCATAACCAGGCTGCGGCGATTGATACATTCTTCCAGCTGTGCGCTGATATGCTTATCCAGCAATTCTTTTCTGCCGCCGCCGGAAACTGCAATGATATGATCCTTGTCCACAATACAAGTCACATGTCCCGCGCTTTGGGCAAGGGATTCTGCATACTCTTTGGCAAAAGCGCCCAACTCGCCAATGGGAGAATATTTCTTTAAAATAATTTCTCCTTCTCGATCAGTAAAAATCTCCAGGGGATCTCCTTCCCGAATACGCAGTGTACGACGAATTTCTTTGGGAATCACCACACGTCCCAGATCATCGATTCTTCTGACAATACCAGTTGCTTTCATATGATAATACTCCCTTTTTCAATAAAATTTACAAAAATAGTCTGTGCAGAAAAGGATAAATTATACATAGCCGAAAAATATGATTCCTCATATTTTAGAAAAAAATAAACCACATTCAAAAAGAATGTGGTTTGGAATAGTGAAATTGCCTTTTTTATTTTACAGTTTCCATTGTGCTTTCCGCATGGTTTTCTTCCGTTGCTTCTTCTAACGCAGCAGTCTGCCCATCGCTCTGATTATTTGCGTAATCTACAGAATGCTGACGCGCCTCTTCCGGCACTGTAATTTTTTCTCCCGCATTCACATGCATCAGCTGATACTCCGCTGTACACGCCGTTACTTCATATTCCACAATGTTGCCCAGCTGTTGCATCACATGGTTCATAACCGTATCTACTACATTTTTCAAATCCAAAGATACGGTGCAAGTCTGATTCAAAGACTCCGGCAGTGTTAACGTAATGCTGATTGCATCCACGCCTTCATAATATTCCTCTGGCAAATCACCTAACCCAAGATCAACCAAAATATCACTGCCATTTACCACTGTATAAACTTGTTCTGCTGGAATTACGGCTGTATAGCTTTCCGGTTTTTTCTCCGTCTGGCTCCACTGTGTTGCATTTTGTAAGAAAGCAAGCAAATTATCCTGTACATCATACATCTGTAATGATTGTTCCATAGACGCACGGTCCCGAGACAAATAAGACCATGCGTCCTGGGTATTGGTATAAACAGAGACAGTATCCTCCTGCTCTGACTCTACCACATAGACCGTATGTGAAAATTCATCATTATCGATTGTGGTTGTTACAGAAACCTTTCTGGCAAAAGGATCGTTTACAGCCGTGATGTCCGCGCTAGAAGATGTGGACTGCAAAATACCGCCTTGATTAATCTCCGCTTTCGTTTCTATAGAAGCTGTATAGGCTTCCACCCTTTCCAGCTGTTTGAGCAATGTAGAAAGACGTTCTATCTGGGCAGTATCCTGCATTTGTGTATTGGAACTATTTCCGGAAGCGCCACATGCAGTAAACAAAAACAGAAAACAAAAGGCAAACGCCCATATACGGGATCTACGCATACCGATTCCCTCCTTATAAAAGCCGCTCTCCCAAAAGGAATTCCATAAGGGATCGCAACCGTACATTTCACATGTTCTGTTTCTATTTAAATTTTACTCGAAAACAGTTTTCCTTTCAATATTCTTTCCCTATTATTTGGAAAAATATAAGATTTCTGTAAGAAAGGCTGGTAACTCCCGCCATTTTTCCATAGTTTTCTACACAAAAGATCATTCTTTTCTCCACCAGGCGAACCACAAAAAGATGCCTTTTCGCATCTGCGAAAAGGCATCTGTACTACAATTATTAAATTACATCCGGACCGGATTATCAAACAAAGAAGAAATGGAACTGCCATTATGAATACAGCTGATAGCTTTTGCGAATATTTCATCTACGCTGCGGATGGTAATCTTATCCAGCTTTTTAGATTCAGGCAGATGGATGGTATCCAATACCAGAAGTTCTGTAATCGCGCTCTTTTCAATACGCTCCAATGCGGGACCGCTTAAAACAGCGTGGCTGCAGCAAGCATCCACTTCCACCGCACCTCTTTCCTTCAGGGCATTGGCTGCATTGGTAATGGTACCTGCCGTATCAATCATATCATCGATCAAAATAACCTTTTTGCCAGATACTTCACCGATGATATTCATGATCTCGCTGACATTTGCGCGAGGTCTTCTCTTATCGATAATTGCCAGCGGAATATTCAGCTTTTCCGCAAAAGCTCTGGTTCTGGTAACGGAGCCAAGATCGGGGGAAACCGCTACAAAATTTTCCAGATCTTCGCCATACTTTTCAATATAGAAATTGGTCAGGATGCTGCTGCCCATCAGGTTATCCACGGGAATATCGAAGAAGCCCTGAATCTGTGCGCAGTGTAAATCCATGGTCAATACACGGTTTGCACCAGCACTGGTCAAAAGGTTCGCAACCAGTTTTGCGCTGATGGGATCTCTTGCTCTTGCTTTTCTGTCCTGTCTTGCATAGCCATAATAAGGCATTACTGCGGTGATACGACTTGCAGATGCGCGCTTCATTGCATCAATCATAATCAGCAATTCCATCAAATTATCATTGACAGGATCGCTGGTAGACTGAATGATGAAAACATCGGCACCACGAACGGTTTCGTTAATTCTAACGGAACACTCGCCATCACTGAATTTTTCTACTTCCGCATCGCCCAGGCTTAAGCCCAATTTTGCTGCAATAGAACTTGCCAGAGTACGATTGGAGTTGCAGGCGAAAATTTTAATATCGCTGCTGTTGTTTATCATTGCTCTTATCCCCCTATAAAAAGTTATCTGCCTACTGCCGACATTGCTTTTATGTGGCTCATGTAATATGTTACACTACCAAAAATTGTTTTTCAACAGAAAAAATGACAAAATTCAAAATGCTTCTGCTTGAGATGTCAAAGGTTGCATCGAAAATTTTGTTTTTTTGTGCCTTTCGACAAATTTTACGTATTTTTTTCTGTAACAAAAAAAATTCCCTTTCCACAGAAATAAATCTTTTGCTATGGAAAAGGAATTTATTTTTTATTTTGTTTCTTTTTTGCCGAATCTTCTTTCTTTCCAGCCGGGAATTTCTGTTTGTCTTGCTCTCGCAATGGCTAAAACGTCTTCCGCTACGTCTCTGGTAATGGTAGAACCAGCAGCAATATACGCACCATCGGCAATTTTCACAGGAGCCACCAAATTGGCATTACATCCAATGAAAACATCGTTTCCAATGGTAGTGCGGTGCTTCTTTTGTCCATCGTAGTTCACCATAATGGAGCCGCAGCCAAAATTGATCCGTTCACCGGCGTCAGTATCACCGATATAAGAAAGGTGGGGAATTTTGGTGCCGTTCCCAATATTTGAGTTTTTCAATTCTACAAAATCACCAATCTTCACATGATCGCCAATATGGCAGCCAGGACGGATATATACAAAAGGTCCAGCTTTTACATCGCTGCCCACAAAGGATTCCAAGGCTGTTACGCTCTGCATTACCACACGGTCGCCAACCGTCATATTGGTAAAACGGCAGTTAGGACCAATCTCACAGTCCTCACCGATCACCGTATTTCCTTCCAGAGAGGTTCCCGGCAAAATGACAGTATCCATACCAATGGACACACCGGGATCAATGTAAGTATGATCCGGGTCTACAATGGTAACGCCCTGCTCCATGAGGGTGTTGTTGGTGCGCTGCTGCATCACCTTCGCGGCATGTGCCAGCTGGATGCGGCTGTTTACACCTAAAAATTCTTCCTCATGCTCTGCTGTCATGGCGTCAGCTTTTCCGCCTGCCTGCTGGATAATCTCCAGGCAGTCCGGCAGATAATACTCACCCTGGGCATTATCATTTTTCAGCTGTCCCAAAGAAGAAAGCAGTGCTTCTGCCCGGAACAGATAAACACCGGTATTGATTTCTTTCACCATGCGTTCTGCTTCTGTGGCATCTTTATGCTCCACGCTTTTTACAAATTTTCCAGCCGCATCCCGGATAATTCTGCCATAACCCGCAGGGTCCTGTGCCATAGCGGAAACTACTGTCACATCATTGCCATGTGTTCTGTGGAATTCCGCCAGCTGTGCCAGTGTCTTACCCTGCAGCAGAGGGGTATCACCGCAGAGAATGAGCACATCTTCCTTGGGGTCAATAAAATCTTTTGCCATCAGGACTGCGTGGCCAGTTCCTTTTTGCTCTGCCTGCAATGCAAAAGCAACATCTCTGTCCGCAAAAACCTCACGCACTTCCTGGGCACCATGACCAACTACCACGCAGATGCGGACCGCGCCGGCTTCTTTTGCAGCATCCATTACCCATTGCACCATGGGGCGGTGGAATAAAGTATGCAGCACTTTGGGCTTTTTCGAATGCATACGGGTACCCTGGCCAGCGGCCAGAATGACTGCACTCATTTGATTCATATTGAATTCTTCCTTTCTTGATGGATTCCTTTATTTTATTCTATTCCTAAAAATGGTATGGATAAACGTTTTAAAATTTTGATTTTGCATTGGTATCATAGCATTTTTACCTTATGAATGCAAGCCCCGCCCGCCTTTGGCAGGCAATAAAAAAGAAGGCAGCCTTCTTTGCGGGAAAACAAACCTTCTTTCTATTTCCATAAATATTACTTTTTGCAGATCTTGCAGCCCAGCGCGCAGCCGGTAGGGGTACCTGCGCATCCGCCTAAAGCAGTTTCACGCAGTTCAAAGGGCAAGCTCTTACCAACCCGCAGCATTGCTTCTGCCATTTCATCAAAAGGCACAGGCAGTTTCACGCCAGCCAGAATCATCTCTGCCGCAGTATACGCATTGGCTACACCAATAGAGTTTCTAGTCTGGCAGGGAGATTCTACCAGTCCGGCAATGGGGTCACAAGCCAAGCCCAGCAGATTGCTCAGTGCCATTGCTGCTGCATTGAGGCACATTTCGGGTGTACCGCCTTCCATTTCCACCAAAGCGCTGGCTGCCATAGCACTGGCCGCGCCAACTTCAGCCTGGCATCCGGCTTCTGCGCCTGCTACGGAAGCATTGCGCATCAGCAGATAACCCAATGCGCTGGCATTTAAAATGCCGTTATAGATCACTTCATCGCTTACACCCTTTACTTCCTGATAAGCCAGCAGCGCACCAGGCACTACACCGGAGCTGCCTGCGGTAGGCGCTGCTACAATCAGACCCATGGTTGCGTTGACTTCCAATACACCCATAGCATAGCTCATAGCTCTGGAAAGCATCTCACCGCAAAGGTTTTTGCCGCTTTCCCGGTATTCTTTCATCATCTTTGCCTCACCGCCGATGAGACCGCCGATAGACTTTCTGGGTTCTGCAATGGGTGTGGTAGCAGAATCTTTCATAATCTTCCAAGCTACGCCAATGCGGTCCATCACGGACTGCTCTGTTACGTTGCCCAGTGTCATTTCTCTTTCTTTCATCGCCTGTGCAATAGAAATCTTCTTTTCTTCACAGACTGCCTGTAAAGTTGCGCCTGTTGTAAAATCCATAATGGTTTCTCCTCCTTACATGGGAATCAACATCAGTTCCTGAATGTTCTCGTTTTTCTTAATTTTTTCCAAAACTGCCTGAGGAATCCGCTCATCTGTCTCCACTACTGTGAAAGCATTGGCGCCCTTATCCTCACGGAACAGACGCAGGAACGCGATATTTACCTTTTCATCTGCCAGGCACTTGGTAATATGCGCAACTACACCGGGCTTATCAAACTGTTTTACAATCAAGGTAGTATATTCACCGGTAAAATCAACATCAATCTGGTTGATACGCACAATACGCATTTTACCGCCGCCAGTTGATACACCACGCACAAACATCTCTTTGCCGTCTGCACCTTCCATCAAAATATCCGCTGTATTAGGATGGTCTACCTGTGTTTTTTCATCGATAATAAAGTGTACTTCTACACCCCGTTCCTTTGCCAATTCAAAGGAATTGCGGATACGGGGATCGTCTGTAGCAAAGCCCAGTACGCCGCCTAAAAGCGCTTTGTCTGTACCATGACCCTGGTAGGTCTTAGAAAAAGAGCCATAGAGGGTAAAAGTAACCTTCTTAACATCTTCGTCAAAAAGCCTTCTTGCCATCAGTGCAATTGCACAGGCACCCGCTGTGTGAGAGCTGCTCGGACCAATCATATTGGGACCAATTACATCAAATATGCTCAGAGAATTCATTTCGCCCCTCCTAAACTTAAGTTTACCTTATCCAAAAAGTAAATAAAACCAATGATATTACCTTGCCCATGATTATACCATACTCTTTCTTTTTCGAAAAGACAAAAAAGTCATTTTTACTGTCACCGGTGTACATTCCAAATAATTTTCGTCACTTTTTACAAAAAACAGTATTTATTTTTTACAAAATATTGCCTCAGCTTGATTGCATCCTATTCCCCAAAACAGAAACAAAAGAAGTGAGGGTTTGCCTCACTTCTTTATAAGAAACTTAATCAATGGTGGCTTCTTTTTCGATGACGACCGGGTTCTGACTGGATTCACCAATAACACTCTTGCCATCCAGAACCTTTACGTATTTATCTAAAATGGCATTCCGTATTACGCAGCCTTTCCCAATGCGGCAGCCTTCCATTAAAATAGAGTTTTCCGCCACAGCGTCTTCAGAGATGTAGACCTTACGGAATACCACGGAATGGTTAATGGTTCCGTTAATAATAGAGCCGCTTCCAATAATGCTGTCGCTGACAGATGCACCTGCGTTATATTTTGCCGGAGGTTCATCTTTCGGCTTGGTCGCAATATAGGGCCACTGATTGATAAATTCATCCCGTACTTCTTTTTTCAAAAAGTCCATATTGGTAGCAAAGTATGCATCAATGCCTCTGCCTACAGTACTCCAATAGCCAGTACATTCATAACCATAAATTTTCAGTTCATCCCGCATGCCAATGATAATGTCTTTTACAAGGCTGTACTTTCCATTGGGCACCATCTTCTGCAGCAGATCAATCAAAAGCTGTCTGCCAATGACATAAATGCCAATGGAAGCTGCATGTGCTCTGGGGTGTTCCGGCTTTTCTTCAAATCCTGTCAAACGATGGTCTTCATCCATTTCCAGAATACCAAAACTGGAAAGATTGTTTTCCATATTTTTATAAACCACCGTAATATCTGCGCCCTTTTCCACATGGTA
This sequence comes from uncultured Lachnospiraceae bacterium, assembly GCA_944381395.1. Lineage (GTDB taxonomy): Bacteria > Bacillota > Clostridia > Lachnospirales > Anaerotignaceae > CALWRB01. Next base: position 29,666 of record CALWKY010000077.1, on the reverse strand, counting down.
CGCAATAACCTTCCGGAAATCTCCTTTATAAACAGCATCCCCGGATGCGATCACAACATAAGGCTCATTGCTGTTATACAGATAAGACATATTCTGATAAATGGCATCTGCGGTGCCGCGGAACCAGCTGCTTCCTTCGTTGGTCGTATACGGCGTTAATACAAACAGTCCGCCTTGTTTTCTGCCAAAATCCCACCATTTGGAGGAAGATAAATGGTCCCGCAAAGAACGAGAGTTATACTGTGTCAAAACAGCAACCTTACTGATACCGCTGTTGGACATATTACTCAATGCAAAGTCAATGGCACGATAACAACTGCCTACCGGCAATGCAGCAGCTGCACGCTTCTGTGTCAATGTACCCAAACGTCCTTCATTATTACCGCCGGCCAAAATAATACCTACCGCTCTCATCTTTCAAACACCTCCCGCATGACCGTCTTACCGCTTTCCAATCTGCCATCAGGATAATCTTCTATCTCAGTTTTACCATAGATGACGCAGTTTTTTCCTACGCTGACCCCTGCCGGCACAACGGAATGTGTTCCGATCACGGTAATGCCTGTATTATAAATCTTCGGTTTCGTTTCATTGGGGATATCCTCTCCCACACCAATGCTGGCACCTGCGCCAATGGCACAGTTTTCATCTATAATGGTACGGTATATTTTCACGTCTTCCTCGATGGCAGTATCCGCCATAATGATGGAATCTTCAATCACCGCGCCCTTTTTCACCACAACGCCAGGACCGATAATAGAGTGTTTCACCGTACCATAAATCTCACTGCCTTCACAAGCAAGCGATTCTTTTACTACAGCACCAGGTGCGGTGTACTGGGGATTCTGTCTGTCATTATTGGTGTAAATTTTCCAGAAGTCTTCGTAAAGATTAAATTCCGGCAAGGGCTTAATTAAATCCATATTTGCCTGCCAGTAGCTTTCAATGGTTCCTACATCCTTCCAATAGCCATGGAAGCGATATGCGTATAAAGACTGCCCTTCTTCCAGCATTCTGGGAATAATGTGTTTGCCAAAGTCGCTGTCTGGATGAATTTTGCTGTCTTCTACCAGCGCTTCTTTCAGCCTGCTCCAAGTAAAGATATAGATACCCATACTGGCCAGATTACTTTTCGGTTCCTTTGGTTTTTCCTCAAATTCATAAATGCGGTCATCGCCTTCCGTATTCATGATGCCAAATCTGCTGGCTTCTTCCATAGGCACTTCCAGCACCGCAATGGTAGCAGCCGCATTTTTCTTTTTATGGAAATCCAGCATCTGCGCATAGTCCATTTTATAGATATGGTCTCCGGAAAGAATCAGTACGTATTCCGGATTATAGCTATCCATAAAGTCCATATTCTGATAGATGGCGTTTGCAGTACCCATGAACCATTCGCCTTCTTCGCCGCCACCCTTCACATGAGGTGCCAGAATGGTAACGCCGCCATTTTTCTTATCCAGGTCCCACGGGATACCAATACCAATATGCTGATTCAGACGTAAAGGCTGATACTGTGTTAAAACACCTACTGTATCCACCCCCGAATTGATGCAGTTGCTCAGAGGAAAATCGATGATTCTGTATTCTCCGCCGAAGGTCACTGCAGGCTTTGCAATATTTCTGGTCAGGATGCCAAGTCTGCTGCCCTGCCCGCCTGCCAGCAGCATAGCAACCATTTCTTTTCTGCGCATATTCTTGTGCCCCCTTGTTTTATGTATATTGTACGAAAAAACATACAACTCATCATTATTATACCACAGATTCATCCAATGAACAATAAAACATATGTATTTTCTTGCAGAAAATGTTATATTTTTCAATTTAAAAATTCAGTATTTTTCGACATGTTATGATAAAATATCTCATTGGTCATAGCAGTTATGCTTCATTTCTGTTAGCTCGAAATTTTGTTTTCTCTCACCCCCGGTCTGCATTGGACAGACAAAATTTTGTCGTTTTTTCTATCTTACTGCAAAACCTGTTGAATTTACAGTATTTCCGCACCAAAAATAAAAAATTTACATTGTCTTTTTCATTTTCGTATAATATAATGTGAAAGAATAAAAAAGCATCTTTCAATCCTAAGGCGGAATTCAACCCGCTGAATTTATTAAGCAGAGGCGAATGACTATGACTCAACTCTCGGTTCAACCATCCGAGCATTTTTATTTCATCGGCATTGGCGGTATCAGTATGTCCGCCTTAGCTCTTCTTTTAAAAAGCCGCGGCTGCAGTGTCTCCGGTACAGATATCCATAGGAGCGCAATGACTGAAAGATTAGAAGCAAACGGTATCCATGTAAACATTGGTCACAGAGCGGAAAATATTACACCCGATGTAACCCAGGTTGTTTACACCGCAGCTGTAAAACCTTCTAATCCGGAAATCCAGCGGGCAGAAGAAATGGGCATTTTCATTACAGACCGTGCCCATTTGCTGGGACGCATTATGTCTGACTATGCCAATTCTGTTGCCATTGCCGGAACCCATGGAAAGACCACCACATCTTCCATGATTTCCGAAATTCTTTTAGAAGCAAATACAGACCCTACCATCACCATTGGCGGTGTACTGCCTACCATTGGTTCTAACTTAAAGGTAGGCAATTCTTCTTATTTTGTTGCAGAAGCATGTGAATACTTCGATAGCTTCCTGCAATTTTCACCCCGTATTGGTGTGATTTTAAATATTGAAGCAGACCATCTGGATTATTTTAAAACATTGGAAAACATCCGCCATTCTTTCCATGCGTTTGCACAGCGGATCTCTCCTGATGGACTTCTGGTGGTTTCCGCTGCCATTCCCCATGTGGAAGAAATTATCGCAGAACTGCCCTGCCGGGTAGAGACATTCTCCCTCAATGGCAATACGGACTGGTGCGCCGGCAATGTCATTCATGAGGCAGACGGCACCAACTCTTTCGATCTGATCTACCGCGGAAAAGATCTGGGCAAAGTGCATCTGCGGATTCCCGGTGAGCATAATATTACCAATGCACTGGCTGCCTGTGCGGCTGCAACATTTTTGCAGGTTTCTTTTGATGATATACAAAGAGGTCTGTCCCATTTTGGCGGCACAGAACGCCGTTTCCAGCGCAAAGGCATCCGCAATGGCGTTTTGGTGGTAGACGACTATGGTCATCATCCCACAGAAATTCGTGCCACTTTGGCTGCTGCGCAGAATGTATCTCACCATGAAATCTGGTGCGTATTCCAGCCTCACACCTATTCTCGCACCAAATTCTTATTTGATGATTTCAGCAAAGCCTTCCAGAATGCGGATCATATCATTTTAGCGGATATTTACGCTGCAAGAGAAACGGATGATGGCACCATTCACTCTGCAATGCTGGCAGAAAAAATTCGTGAGCATGGCAAAGACTGCATTTACGGCGGCTCCTTTGGGGATATCGTTGCATATTTGAAAGACCACTGTGTAGCTGGCGATATGGTATTGACAGTAGGCGCTGGCGATGTATACCGTATTGGAGAAATGTATTTGGCGGACTCCGCAGAAAATAAATAAAAGTTTTCCACAATTCCCATTCCTGCCTGTGGAAAAGTAAAGAGAACTCAAACAGATGTTTCCTCATTTTCGGAACATCTGTTTTTCTTTTCTCTCAAAAAAACCTTATTTTCTCTGGATAATTGAACATATTGCCGTCCGTTTTTGCAGAAGAAAAGATATCCACATACCTGTCTCTTTTATCCACAGTTTATCCACAAGGTTTTTTCGCCTGTGCACAAAATTATCCACACTGCCTGTGTAAAAGTGGATTCCTTTTCTATAAGCCGTTATACTTTTCCATAACAGGAGTTTTTCAAATCAACGGCTTCTTCACTTTGATTTCCGAAAAGGAGCGGTACTCTTCCTAAGAACACAACACAAATAAAAGCAGCCGGAATCCTTCCTAAGGATTCCGGCTCTATTTTTTTAGAAAACAGCTTCACAAGAAGCACTTTTATTTGTGGTATGGCTCATGATGATTGATTTTTTCTGCCCGGTATATTTGCTCCAATAATATCACCCGCATCAGCTGATGGGGAAATGTCATGGCAGAAAAACTGATTTTTTCCTCTGCCCGGTTCAAAACCTCTGGGCTTAATCCCAAAGATCCGCCAATAACAAACGCAATATGACTAACGCCGTTTAACGCTTTTTTCTCCAGCATTTGCGCCAACCCTTCACTGGTATAAGTTTTTCCCTGAATCGCTAATGCAACGACATACATGTCATCGCGTACGTATTTGAGGATGCGCTGTCCTTCCTTTTCCATCACTGCTGCTTCTTGAGCCGCACTCATAGTTTCCGGCGCTTTTTCATAAGGCACCTCAATGATCTCCAGTTTGTCATACCTGCTTAAGCGTTTGCTGTACTCCGCAATGGCATCCTGCCAATACCGCTCTTTTAGTTTTCCTACACAAAAAATGGTAATTTTCATATTCCTATAACTCCACCAAGTGAGAATTACTGTGGCGTAACGCCAAATCCATTTTTAAGTATGTCCCGACTTGAATTTTATTTTCCCGCAGGACCTGCTCTACCGTATCAAATGCCAAATGCGGAGTATTATTTTCATCACTCAGATGCCCCAAAAATACATGCTCCGTTTTTCCACTCATGACTTCAGATAGTAAAGCACCTGCTGTATGATTGGACAAATGCCCCTTCTCTCCTAAAATTCTTTGCTTCAAATGCCAAGGGTAGCTTCCTTTTTTTACCATTTCCTCGTCATGATTTGCTTCCAGTAAAATCAGTTTGCATCCGCCGATATTTTCTTTCACTGTTTCTGTTACATGTCCAATATCCGTAGCAATGGCTACCGCAGTTTTTTCCGTCTCAATGCGATACCCTACCGGTTCTGCCGCATCGTGGGGAATCTGGAAAGGCTTCACACAAATATCATTGATGACGCAGGCTTCTTCTTCGTAAACAAAACGCTTATTCTGCGGTATAATATGCCCCAGCTGGCTTTCCATTGCCTGCCAAGTGCCCATCGTGGCATAAATGGGAATATCAAATCTTCTGGAAAAAATACCGGCACCTTTAATGTGGTCCATATGTTCATGGGTAATAAAAAGCGCGTCAATTTTTTCTCCGCTTTCAGAAAGGGCAGCCAAACCGGCTTCTATTTTCTTGCCGCTAATTCCCGCATCAATTAAAATGCGGGTATGATCCGTTGCCACATAAATGCAGTTACCGCTGCTGCCGCTGGCAATGCTGCAAAATTTCACCGACATTTTGCCTACGCTCCTTTCCTGCCATATTTCCACTGTCATAAAAAAAGCGAGTGTCAGCCGTTGCAAATCACGATAGAACGCTCGCTTTATTTTTTAATCCGCTACATGAATACGGTGAATATCCGCACCCAGCGCGCCTAATTTTTCCTCAATGTCTTCATAACCACGATCAATGTAGCGAACGCCGTCTATTTCTGTTTCACCCTCTGCAGCTAAGGCAGCAATCACCATTGCGGCGCCTGCGCGCAGATCAGTGGCACTTACTTTTGCGCCATGGTATTTTTCAATTCCCTCCATTGTTGCCACACGGCCATCTACTTGGATCTTTGCGCCTAATTTGCACAGCTGTTCCACATATTGGAATCGATTTTCCCAAACATTTTCCGTAATTTTACTAATCCCGTCACAAACGCTTAACAGCGCTACAATCTGGGGATGGAGATCTGTCGGAAAGCCAGGATAGCTCATGGTTTTCACATTCACACCATGCAAAGGATGATTGGCGCAGACACGAATGCTATCATCGCCTTCTTCAATCTGGATCCCCATTTCCTCCAGTTTTGCAGTCAAACTGTCCATATGCTTGGGGATAATATTTTTCACCAGCACATCACCGCCGGTAATGGCTGCCGCAATCATATAGGTGCCTGCTTCGATCTGATCCGGAATAATGGCATACTGTGCACCATGCAGTTTTTCCACACCACGAATACGAATCACATCGGTACCTGCACCTTTGATCTGTGCGCCCATCATATTCAGATAGTTAGCTGTATCAACAACGTGGGGCTCCTTCGCAGCATTTTCAATGGTTGTAATTCCCTCTGCCATAGTTGCTGCCAACATGATATTGATGGTAGCGCCTACGCTGACCTGGTCCATATAAATGGAAGTTCCTACCAATTTGTCTGCGTATACTTTCACTACGCCATCCCCTTCGATGACTGTAGCACCCAACGCACGAAAACCTTTTAAGTGTAAGTCAATGGGGCGCACGCCAAAATTACAGCCGCCGGGCAAAGAAACCTCAGCTTTTTTATAACGCGCCAAAAGCGCGCCTAAAAAATAATAAGATGCACGCATTTTCCGTACTTCATCAAAGGTTGCGCAAGTATCTAAAGGACCGGTCGCATCAATCTTTAATGTATGACGATCTATGTACTGGCAGGTACCACCAATTTTTTCGATGATTTTGCATAGACAGCTGACATCTTCGATGCAAGGCAGATTTTCCACCACGCTGGCGCCTTCCGCCATAATCGCGGCAGGGATGATGGCAACAACAGCATTTTTCGCACCACTGATATTGACCTCACCTGCCAGACGTTTCCGCCCCTTCACGATCAGTTTATCCATAAAACGCTTCATCCTTCCAAAGTGTATCGGTTCATTCCTTCCCCTTGCTTTTTAGGAAACCGGTTTCCGTTTTTCCTGCCCTCTCCTAACTTAAGGCATAAAAAAGCGCAGAAAAGGAAAAGCAAATTTCTTTGCTTTCCTTTCACATTATTTTCTCTGAGACAGACGACATTGTTCTGCTTTTTTCTATTATTTAGGCATTATATCACGAAATGCCTGATCTGAAAAGGATTTTTTTGAAAAGCCATTATTTTTCTGCAGTTACATTCTCCTCGCCAGTATAAGCATTCACGCTAAATGGCATATCCCATTCCACCACATAAATGCGATAGCAAGGGATCAGATTGATCTGTGTGCCGGCAGACAGGGCTTCTCCTTCCTGCGCGTCATATCCCAATTCAATTCGTTCAATAGTCAGCGGCGTTTTTTCCTGATCTTGCAGGCTCCGTAAAAAAGTAAGCAGCGCCTCATCACAACGGCAGATTTCCTTTTCTTCCCCTGTAAAACCAGTAATTTCACCCGTTGTAAATTCTATTTGCTCGACACCGTTTTCCGTCACCAGTATCTTACACCAGTCTGCAAAAACTCCGCGTTGTTCATAGGTCCCATAGAAAGAAACAGTAAATCCGGTTTCTGCCTGCTTCACCTGATCCAAAACCATATCTTGTTCCATCCAAGGAATGGATTTTAAGAAGGTCTGTGCAGCCTGGACCGCCCGATCATACCCCAAACCAGAGATGGTTTCTCCTGTTTGAGCAGGATCATAAATCCCCTTTCCATCCTGTATAACCAAAGAGCCGGCAGACGCTGTATAGCGTATGCCATGTTCCGTTTTTTCCTCTGTTACGGTTTCTCCAGCAAAAAACTGTCGAGAAATTTCTTCTGCTGTATACTCTGGTACAGAGATGGTTAGTCTTGGCATGATTTCTTCATCGGGCAGCAGTTCTGTATAGAGGCTAATGCCATACTCAGACAGTACTTCAAAAACAGTACGTTCTTCACTGCCTGTCATGCTGTTTTGGTGCATCTGCTGTAAATTTAAAGCAAACAGTACACCGTTTAAGGCCAGCAATAATAGAATCACCACTTTTTTTGCACTACTCCATTCCACAGACTGCTTTCCTCCTTTCTATCAAGACTGGGGCGTGTTTTCCGTTTCTTCCGCTTCTTCCGGCTGCGGATCGGCAGTATCGATACGATACAAATGATCGTACAATTCCACAAACCATTTCATGCTGATGTTTTGCTCTTCTTGTGTATCTGCCGCCTTTTCAGAATAGTACGCCAAATAAATATTCTGCACATTTTGTACATCTTGTCCCTGTTCCATTTGACGATATTCTTCTACAGCACGGTTCAGTGCATCTACAAAATCATGGTCTTCACCCACTTGCAGCATCTGGCTGTCTGATGCTGCAAAATTCACCGCATACCGGCTATAGGTACGCACTTGATTATCCCTTACTGTCATTTCAATGGCATGTTTCGAGCCAATCATTTCTTGAATCTCATCAGAAAGCTCCACTGGAATATTATTGACTGCATAATCAAAGTAATAAGTCCACTCATTGCCGTCTCTGGATACATCTGCTAGGTAAACATCTGTTTTCAGCGAAGAATCTTTTTTCAGCAAATCACAGCAGATCTGGTATCCTTCCAATAATCCAGTCTGTTCCTGCGCATCATAGCTTTCATAACTAAAGTATTCTAAAAGATCCCTTTCCGGATAAAAACGCACTACAACAGAACTGTCACTAAAAATATACGTGCCGCTTTCATCCCTGCGGCTCCAGTCCACTGCAAAGTTACGGAAAAAGTTAGAGACCGCATTTTCCAGTTCACTGCGGTTCACATTGTCATCACTGCCAAAACAGTCCTGTCTGACTAAGGCAGCGTAAGAATAGGTCTTCTCCGACCACTGGGGCACAAACAAATTTCTGCGGATCATACGGCTGTATGTTTCTCTCTGACCGGTGGCAATATAGGTAAGCCCCGTATTTTCCGCTTCTTCCAAAGCCGCATAAAGATCCGGCGCAGAACTTACATTGCTCGCCTGCCAGCGTATACATTCATTACTTTGAGAATTTACAAAATACGCGCTGCTAATGCCGCTGCTTTCCGCCGGCACAATCACGATATAGTCAAAAGAATCCATTCTTTGGGACGTATTTAATTTATTATACCCAGGCAGATAATCCTCCGTCTGTACTGTAAAGTCATACTGTAAAACCAAAGATTTGCTTTCCAGCATTTCCTGCCAGTCAGCTTCCATTTTTTCTCCGCGGGTAATGTTGCTTATAATTTGATTTAACGTCTGGTTGGCAGTTTCCAGCAACGCGCTGCCGCCTACTTCGTCCGGGTAATACAATGAGAACTTCCGGTCTCCGCCGCCTACTGCATAGCGTGTGGCCAGCAATACATTACCGTCTGCTTCCACTCTATCTTCCTGCTGGAAAAATTCTCCAACTGCATAAAAAAAGTTATGGCTTGTCGTTCCCTCAAGCCATAACCTTCCTGTTTGATAGACAGCGGTTACGACCAGAAGGATTATGACAAGATTTGTGATCTTGTATAGCTTCATGGACACTTCACCGCTTCTCCTCTTTTCTTATTTACTTGCTTACTGAAATACGACTTTCTTCCTTATCTGGCTACAAAAAGAGCCATGGGAAAAACGATAATATGTTCCAGTTTATCTTTCACTTCCTGTGAAAGTCTGGTAACCTGCACACTGCAAAGTTCTTGCGTCTGCCCGTCATACTCTGCTTCTACTGTAATATCATTTTTTCCTTCTTCCAATGAAAACGGCAGATTAAAAATGCAGCTTGCGCCAACTTTTGTACTATAAACCGTTTCTGAAGTTTCTGAACTGATGGTAATCGTAATACAGGTACCAGGCAAAGCCTCGCCATAAAGGATATCTCCCGCAGCAAAGGTAGACTGGGTTTCTCTCTGTTCATCCACAACCTGTTCAAAGGCGGTATATACTTCCGCTTTCTTCCATTGTGCCGCAGAAACATTGACCGCTCCTAATGTTGCGGCAAACACAAAAGCCGCTGCAAATGTCAGTGTGCGTTTTAGAAAATCTTTCATATTTTGCCGCCATCCTTTCCTGTCAAATTTCATATTTTTGGCAGTTTTATTATACAGCAGCAATGTTACAGCAATGTTACAGCGCCCTTACAGTTTCCTAACACCCAAATTTCCCTGCGGTGTATGAGAAAATCTGTGGAATTGCAAACTGTTTCAAGCACTTTTTTACGACAAAAAATCACTCCATGGGCGGGAAATTTTTATAAAACCACATGGTCATTGTGGTACCCTTTCCATACTCGCTTTCCGCTGTCAGCTTACCTTGATGGCTCTCCATAATCTCTTTGGCAATGGCAAGCCCCAAACCGGTACCGCCCATTGCGCGGCTTCTGGCTTTATCCACACGGTAAAACCGCTCGAAAATACGAGGCAGGTCTTCTCTGGAAATTCCCATGCCTGTATCTTTGACAGATACCTTATAATAATCCTGATCCTCTGTGATATAAACACGGATGCTGGCATGCTCCAAAGAATACTTAATGGCATTGGTAATAATATTATTGACAACCTGGCTGATACGATCCCTATCGCCATAAATAATCACAGGCTTTTCATAAGGCGTAAAGGTCAGCGTCTGTTGTTTTGCCTCTGCATGAATCTGGCTCTGGCGTACCATACGGGAAAGAAAATCATTCAAATCAATTTCTGTAATATCCAGACGTACCTGTTTATTATCAAATCGGGTTAACTGCAGCAGATCCCGCACCAAAAAAGCCATACGGTCCGCTTCGCCGTCGATAATGCCTAAGAATTCCTGTGCCAGATCTTTTTCCTCCAAAGCGCCTTCCATCAGTGTTTCCGTATAACTCTTGATGGTAGTTAAAGGGGTGCGTAATTCATGGCTGACATTGGCTACAAATTCTTTACGCATGTCATCCAGCTTTTTCTGCTCCGTAATATCCTGCAATACCACAACCACGCCTTCTCTTTGCCCCTGCTTATTGCCGTAAGGCGCAAAACTAGCCTTCAAGAATTGTTTTCCTACAGGAAAAATAACACTGCGGTTGGCATTTTCCTTTTCCATATCCAAGTATACGCCTGCATTAATATCATAGGTGTGAAGAAATTCACTCAGATTCATATTTCTGCGGTCTGTTTTCAATAAATCAATGCCAGCTGTATTGATATGAATCAAATTGCCATCTCCGTCAAAAGAAAGCACACCGTCTGTCATGTTATGCAAAATAATTTCCAGCCGGTTTTTTTCTTTGGAGATTTCCGACATATTCTTTTTCAATTCCTGTGCCATATAGTTGAAGCTGCTGGTTAACTGGCCAATTTCATCACTGCTGCGCACCTTCAGACTCTGGTCCAGTTTTCCGTTTGCCAATGCTTTTGCTCCCTTTGTCAGCGCTAATATAGGACCTGTTAATGTTTGTGCAAAGATATATCCCATAGCGGCCGCCAAAATCAAACTAATGACAGCAGAAACTAAAATGGTCTGTGCAGAAGCAACCAGATTTTCCTGCATATCTCCCGCATCCATACGGGTATAAACGATATACTCTACTTCTCCTGCTTCATTCTCTACAGGGTAGGCACAAGTAATCCATTCCCGCACCAGCCCTGAGGAGTCTGTGCTCTTTTTGGCAAAAGAATACGATATTTGCCCATCCATAGCCGCTAAAATTGCAGAGTCCGTAAAGGTAGGGTACGGCTCCTGCAAAACCGCAGTAGAGGCAATGGTCACGCCATAAGCGTCCAATACATTTCCCTGCATATTCTCCGCACTGGTCAAAGTATTGCTCAGCCGTTCCTGAATGTTTTCCGCATCCGTAGCGGAATGGATCACCTGCTCACTGATTTTTTCTGCATAGAGTGCCAGCTGCTGATTGCTTTTATTGATCTCGTTATTTTTCAATGTCAGCAAAATATAAGTACCGCTAACAATCATGACAATCAATACCAGACCCAGGTACATGATCATCAATTTCCATTTGATACTTCTCATGTTTTTCACAATCGCCGCTCACCTAATCTTCTTCCCAATTCTTTTGCTTTTTGTTTATCCGTTATTTTCAAAGTAGTATCCAATGCCCCGTTTGGTCAAAATATAGACGGGCTTTCCAGGGTCATCCTCTAATTTCTCCCGCAGACGGCGTACCGTTACATCCACAGTACGCACATCTCCGAAATACTCATATCCCCAAACTTTTTCCAGAAGCGTTTCTCTGGAAAAAATCTGACCTTTTTGTGTCGCCAAAAAACGCAGCAGTTCAAATTCCCGCAGGGTCAGCTCCAATACTTGTCCCCGCTTGCGTACCTCATAGCGTTCTGCGTTGATGGTTAATTCGCCTAACTTCAGTTCATTTTCACCAGAAGAAGCAGGCTGCTTTTCCTCTTCCCGTACAGAAACCTTTCTCAAGTTAGCTTTCACTCTTGCCATCAATTCCCGCACGCCAAAAGGCTTTGTGACATAATCGTCAGCGCCTAATTCCAGTCCCAGCACTTTATCCACTTCTTCCGCCCTGGCTGTCAGCATGATGATCGGTGTGTTTTTCTTTTCCCGTATCTTTTTACAAGCCTCATATCCATCCAGCTTGGGCATCATAATATCCAGCAAAATCAAATCGGGCTCCTCAGAAAATGTTTTTTCCACACCTTCCTCACCATTAAATGCCTTAATTACTTCATAGCCCTCTCTTTTTAAATTGAAGGCAATGATATCCACGATATTTTTTTCGTCATCTACGATCAATACCTTTTTTGCCATGGATGTCTGTCCTCCTTTTTTCTTTTGTTTGCAGACATGACCAACATCAATGATACCTTTTTCTTGATTATACTAAAGGATCTCCAAAAAGTAAAACAAAACTGGCCTTTTTCCTGATTTTACAAGGGTTTCTTAGTCATGGAAAACAGGCAGATTATCCCAAACTTCCTGATTGATCTCTACGGTCTGTTTGTCTACTAACTCCTGCAAAACGCCGTCTGCATAATCACCCTGCATTTCCTGCATGCATTGTTCTTGTCCGTATTCTTCCACCTCAGATGCCTTTGGTCTTTCCACGCCTTCCAGCCGGAAAATGAAATACACGCCGCCCAATACAATGGGTTCGGTATATTCATTGACCTGCAGATCAAAAACAGCATCCGCCTGTCCTCTTAAATCCGTACCGGCATAAGTCCGCTCGCCTTTGGCATTGGCAGCTTTTTCAATGGAGCTGTATTCATACTTCTGGAATACATCCATAAAGTCCGCACCGTTTTCCAGCTCTGCGTAAGCGGCATTGGCATCCGCCTCTGTCTCGATTTGAATCCGTCTAACGGTAAAGGTGCTTAAATCGTCCTGCAAAGTTTTTTCATTTTCTGCGCAATAAGCGGCAATATCTTCCTCTGTCACTTCCACTTGGTTGCAAAGCGCCTCGTATACTTTTCCATATAAAGCAGAATCTGCAAAAATCTGCTCTACCACATCCTGCGTTACGCCCATGGTTTTCTTTTCTTTATAAGGCAGTGCTGTATAGTTGCGGCTGCCATTGGTGCGGGCACTGGTATTTTCAGAAGGCGTCAAATTGATATCCGCATCAAAGGCATATTCTTTCGCGGCAATAATGGTACGCAGTGTCTCCAAAGCGCCGTCTTTTACCATTTCATCGGCAGTCTTGCCGTCAAAATCCATGGTCCATACGGTTTCACCCACATTGGTTTCCAGGCTGTCTGTCATGGAATACATATAAATCATAAATTCACTGTCTGTCACTGCGGTTCCGTTGATGGTCATTGCAACCGGTCTAGGTTCCTGTTCGCCACAGCCTGTCAATAACATCGTTGCTGCCAGCAGCGCTGCCATGGTTTTTGTCAAAGTCTTTTTCATTGGATTTCTTCGTCCTTTCCGCTTTCTGTGTTAGAAAGCATCCCTATGAGTTTTCTTAAAAATGTGGTGATTTCTTTTTCTTCTGCTTCTTTTAACTTCACCGTTAAATAAGGATTTGCACCCGCAGTAAAGAAATACTTGCCTTTTTCCTGCGTCACCAATTGTGCCAGTTTTGCCGTATCCAACGGCGCATCTTCCAAAAAATAAATCAATAACTTACCGCTTTTTTGCTGTATCTGGGTCACACCCAATTTGTGTGCCGCCGCTTTTAAAAGCACCACTTCCAATAATTTCTGGGCGCTTTTGGGCAGATCACCATAGCGGTCCTCCAGTTCCTCCTGCACCCCATAATAATCCTCCTCGCTTGTCACACGGGAAATCTTTTGGTACATTTCCATGCGCTGTTCTTCATTGCGGATATAAAAATCCGGCAAATAAGCGCTGACTTGCAAGTCCAGGCTGGTTTCAAAAGGTTTTTCCACCGTTTCCCCCTTTTCTTCCAGCACCGCTTCTTCCAATAATCTGCAATACATATCATAGCCTACAGCTTCCATATGCCCGTGCTGTTGGGCGCCTAAGAGATTTCCGGCACCACGAATTTCCAAGTCCCGCAGCGCAATCTTAAAGCCAGAGCCGAACTCTGTAAATTCCCGGATGGTCTGAAGCCGTTTTTCTGCCGTTTCCTTTAACATTTTATCCCGGCGGTAAAGGAGGTACGCGTAGGAGGAACGGGTGCTTCTGCCCACACGTCCCCGCAGCTGATAGAGCTGGCTTAAGCCCATACGGTCTGCGTCCTGAATGATAATGGTATTGACGTTGGGAATGTCCAATCCTGTTTCAATAATGGTGGTACATACCAGCACATCAATTTCGCCGGTAATAAAGTCCTCCATAATCTGTTCCAGTTCCCGCTCCGTCATTTTACCATGGGCATAAGCAATATTGGCTTCCGGCACCATTTTTTCCAGCCTGCTGGCTTCCTGGGAAATAAACTCCACCCGGTTATATAAATAATAGACTTGCCCGCCGCGGGAAAGTTCCCGGTAAATGGCTTCTTTTACAAATTCGTCATCATTTTCCATCACATAGGTACGGATGGGCTGACGCTCCTGAGGCGGTTCTTCCAGTAAACTCATATCCCGGATACCGGATAAACTCATATGCAAAGTACGGGGAATGGGTGTAGCAGACAGGGTCAGTACATCCACATTTTCCCGCAGTTTTTTCAATTTTTCTTTATGGCTCACACCAAAGCGCTGTTCTTCATCCACAATGATCAAGCCTAAATTCTTAAATTTTACATCTTTGGACAGCAGGCGATGGGTGCCAATGACAATATCCACAAAACCGTTTTCCAAATCTTTCAATGTCTTTCGCTGTTGTGCCGTGGTGCGGAACCGGGACAGCAAGTCTACCCGGATGGGGTATTCACCCATGCGCTGGCTGAAGGTATTGTAGTGCTGCTGCGCCAAAATGGTGGTAGGCACCAAAAATGCCACCTGTTTGCCGTCCTGCACTGCCTTAAAGGCTGCACGGATAGCCACTTCCGTTTTTCCATAGCCCACATCGCCGCAAATCAGGCGGTCCATTACCTTGCCGCTTTCCATATCCTGCTTCACATCGGCAATGGCGTTGAGCTGGTCCTCCGTCTCCTCAAAGGGGAAACTTTCTTCAAATTCCCGCTGCCATAAATTATCTTTGCTGTAAGCAAAGCCCTGGGCAGCATTCCGCTTGGCATAAAGGGCAACCAGTTCCTCCGCCATTTCTTTGACCGCACCTTTTGCCTTGGTCTTCGCCTTTGCCCAATCCTGTCCGCCCAGTTTATTCAGTCTGGGGGCGGCACCGCCGGAGCCGATATATTTCTGCACCATTTCCATCTGGCTGACAGGCACAAACAGATTTCCCCCATCCCGGTAGGAGATCTTCATATAATCTTTCTGTACTCCTTCAATAGAGATCTTCTCCAGACCGCAGAATTGACCGATGCCATGGTTATCATGGACCACATAGTCTCCCACTTTTAAATCGGTAAAGCTTTGGATTGCCTGCCCTTGTTTCTTCTTTTTCTTCTTTTTCTTACGCTTCTGATCGCCAAACAGGTCATTTTCCGCATAAATACTCAGCCCGATATAATCATAGCAGAAACCGCCGGACAAACTGCCGCGCAGAATGCGCACCGTTCCCGGAACCAAAGGCGTATCCTCTTCCGAATAAGCGGCGGGAATGCCTTTTTCTGTCAGTTCATCGGCCAGACGTTTTCCCCGCAAAGAAGAAGTACATAGGAGTAATACGCACGCTTTTTCTTTTTTCTTACGTTCCATTTCTTCCAGAAACAAGTCTTCCCGATTCCGAAAAACCGGTGTGCTGCGGACAGAAAAGTCTACCGCCATCTGTATCTTAAAATCACTGCTGCTACGCATAAGACCACTGAGTAAAATGGTATCAAATTTTGCCAGCTTCAGCAGCAGTTCATCATAATTCCACATATTTTCACTTTCTTTGGGCAGCAGATAGCCCCCTTCCAGCCTGCCCTGCAAGCTGCGGCTATACTCCTCCCAAACAGTCTGCATATGCTCTCGGATACGCTCCGGCTCATCCATGACCACAATGCAGTCCTCCGGCAAATACTGCCAAAAACCCTCCGGCTGACTGCAAAAATAAGCGAGAAATCTGTCTGCGTTACTGCAGGTAGACTCTGTTTGCAGGCGTTCTGCCGCCTCCCGGATATGCTCGTCCAGCTTGGCACAGACTTCCTCCGCTCCTTGTTTATGCAGCTGCGCCTGCACTTGGTCCAGTTCTTGGATCATCTTCTTAGCTGCATCTTTGGCTTCCTGCTGTGTGCATACCAAATCACGCATGGGGAAAATAGTGGTTTCCTCCAGTTTTTCCACGGAGCGCTGGTTGGCAGTATCCATCTGGCGGATGGAGTCAATTTCATCATCCCAGAACTCAATACGCACCGCCTCTTCCTCCGTAGGAGAAAACAAGTCCAAAATACCGCCTCTTCTGGCAAACTGTCCTCTGCCTTCTACCAGTTCCGCCCGCTCATAACCCATCAATACCAACTGATGGCACAGGTCATCCATCTCTATGACATCCCCTACATGCAGCTGTAAAATGCCTTTCTGAAACCGTTCTTTCGGCACCATTTTCGGGCAAATCGCCTCCATGCTGGCAAAAATCACAGGATGTTCACCCGCCAAAAGCTGACTGCGAACGCCAAAACGCTGCCGTTCCACTTCCGTACTGTGCACATCCGCATGATAAAAGACCATATCAATGGCAGGATACAGCACCCGGTTACTGTCAAAAAATCCATAGTCCTGCATCATTTCTTTTGCCCGCAGTTCATTATGGGTAAACACAATGATCGGTCTTTGGGTCTTTTGTCGAATGGCACTAATCAGGTGCAGCCGTTGTACATCAATGACACCATTTACCATCACTGGGCTTTGTTTTTGTTTTACCGCTTCTTCCAGTTTCCGGAAACTGTCCAGCTTTTCCAGCGGTTCTGTAAGCATTTTCACGCTTCCACCCCATTTTGTTCAGATTTTTTTGTCTGTTCCGCTTCTTGGGCGGCTTTTTTCATATTTTTTCCCTTTAAGTTCATACGATTCATGGCTTCTCTAGGACCTCGTTGCAGCATGATTTCCACTGCCTCCGCCGCTTTTTCCTCGCCTTGGCGAATAAGTGGCAAATCATCTTCCGAAAATTTCGCCAGTACATAATCTGCCAAATCCCAGCCATTGGGCTTTTCGCCGATACCTACTTTAATGCGCCAGAATACATCCGTACCCATCTGGGCAATGATGCTTTTGATGCCGTTATGTCCGCCGGCACTGCCTTTTTCCCGAATCCGCAGGGTACTGATAGGCAGGCTGGTATCATCAAAAATTACCACAAAACGCTCTTGGGGAATTTTATAGAAATTGACAATTTCCCGAATGGATTCCCCGCTTAGATTCATATAGGTCATAGGCTTTACCAAAAGCACCCGCTTTCCGCAAATCTCGCCTTCGCCTATCATGGCACGGTGCTTGATCTGCTCCACGGAAATATGGTATTTCTCCGCCAAAAGGTCTATTACCTGAAAACCTACGTTATGTTTTGTTTGTGCATACTGGCTGCCGGGATTGCCCAATCCAGCCACTACATACCATTCTTTTTTCTGTTCTTTGCCTGTAAAACGATCAAAAATGCTCACTTATATTACAACCCTTCTGTTGTTTTTTGCCACAGCCAAAAGCTCTCTGCATTTTTCTGCACAGAGCCAGCGCTTTCTATTTAAAACGAAATACCGTTGGAAAAAGTTTCTTTTTCCCACACTTTCGCCTTTCATCTTACCACAGTTTTATGCAAAAGAAAATCCTTTTTTACCGCAAAAAAAGAGCTCGTCTTTTCTGATTTTTAGAAAAAACGAGCCCAAAATTTTTTATGCGGCTATTTGCTTATAACTGCTTTTCTGTTTCATAAACACGATTATAACCAGTGCTACACCAATGATGTCTGTCACTGTGCCAGGAATAACCAAGCATAATCCGCCGGCAATAGTCAGCAGCCTTTCCCAAGGCGCCATATGTCCAACCATATATCCCTCCATACCAGCAGAAATACCGATCATGCCAATCACAGAAGTTACAATGATGGTAACAACATCCATAGGTGTCGCATTGATAAAGAGCATGGTAGGATTCAACGCAAAGATATAAGGAATCAAGAACGCGGTAATAGCCAGTCTTGTTGCAGTTACACCCGTCTTAAAGGGATCACTCTTTGCGATGGCACTGCCCGCGTAAGCTGCCAAAGCAACAGGAGGCGTAATGTCCGCCACAATACCAAAGTAGAATACAAACATATGCGCTGCCAGTGTTTCAATTCCCATATTGATAACGATAGGCGCTGTAATGGTTGCCATAATGACATAGTTGGCTGTGGTAGGCACACCCATGCCCAGAATAATGCAGGCAATCATGGTAAAGAATAATGCGATAATCGGGATGCCGCCGGAAAGGCTCAGCAGGCCGCTTGCCAACTTCAGACCCAGACCAGTCAGGGTAACTACGCCCACAATCATACCGGCAATGGAGCAGGCAACAGCTACGCTGATGGTGTTTCTAGCGCCGTTTTCCAGTGCGTCAAAGAATGTGGCAGGTGTCATTCTGGTTTCTTTGGAGAACATGCTTACCGCAATGGAAGTCAAGATAGCATACGTTGCCGCACGGGAAGAAGTAAAACCTGTGGACATCATTACTACCAGCACAACCAAGGGCAGCAGCAAGTAGCCTCTGGTCATCAGCAGTTTGCCGAATTTCGGCAGTTCGTCTTTCGGCATTCCTTTCAGCCCCAGCTTCTTTGCTTCAAAGGTAATCATCAGGAAAATACCCATAAAGTACAAGAATGCGGGCAAAATAGCGCTAAATGCGATGGTAGCATAAGGCACGCCCGTCATCTGTGCCATCAAAAAAGCCGCCGCGCCCATAATAGGAGGCATCAGCTGACCGCCGGTAGATGCTGCCGCTTCTACAGCTGCCGCAAATTCCGGCTTATAACCGGTCTTTTTCATCATAGGAATGGTAAAGCTGCCGCTACCTACAGTATTGGCAACAGAAGAACCGCTGATCATGCCCTGCAGTGCGCTGGCGATAACCGCTACTTTTGCAGGGCCGCCATCAGATCCGCCGGCAATGGAGTTTGCAACGTCAATAAAGTACTTGCCAACACCCGTTTTCTCCAAAAAGGCGCCAAACAAAATAAACAACACAATAAATGTAGAACATACACCCAGAGGAGTGCCAATTACGCCTTCTGTGGTATAAAACAAGTGGGATACAATCCGTTTCAAGCTAAAGCCGGAATAGAACGCATAAATGAGGAACGCGCCTACTACTACCAGAATGGGAATACCAACTACACGACGGCAGGCTTCCGCCAAAATCAGGATACCCACGACACCTACTACAATATCTACTGTCGCAAAACGTCCTGCTTTGGAAACGATGGTCTGGTAGTTAATGATGTAATACATGAAACAGCCACTCCCTACAATGGCCAGTATAAAGTCATAGATAGGCACATAGTTTACCCGTTTTGCCATATCCTTCTTGGCAGGATAAAGCATAAAAGCCAGGAAAATCACAATCGCTACGAAAGAACATCTTCTGATCTGCTCCGGCAGGGTGCTGAAAATATTCATCCATAATGTGTACAGAGAAAATGCCACCAATAACCAGCGCATCACGCTCTTGGGTACACCCTCAAAATGTCTGGTATTGGATTCTCGGTCATACTCTGCCATAATGGCAGCAGTATCTACTACCTCAATGCCTTCTTCATTCAGATGCACTGCATCTTCCGGACGGAAAGCATCATCCGTCTGCGTGTTTGCCGGTTTATTATCCTTTTTTCGAAACATGAATCGTCCCCCTTTACTCTTTTTCTATGCCGAAAAACAAGCTGCCGCTGTTTTCACGTTCCATCACAAAACAGACCTTTGCCGTGAAAGGATTCGCTGTTTAAAACCTTCTTTTCATGGCAGAGGTCTGCCTTTCGTCTCTATATAATACATAAACGAAAGCAGACTTTTTTGCCCTGCATACTATAGGCAAAAAAGCAGCAGGAGCAGCAGAACCTTAATCCGCCGCCGCTCCCGCCGCTTATCATGAAAAAGAAATCCTCTTTGGGAATTACTCTACAACACCTGCTTCTTTATAATACTTTTCTGCGCCGGGATGGAGTGGAACAGAAACACCTTCCACCGCACTTTCCAAAGAAAGTTCACTTGCCTTCGCATTAGAAGCCTGTAAGGTTTCCAGATTGTCAAAGAGAGCCTTGGTAATGTTGTAAACAGTTTCTTCGTCCAGACTATTTGCCGCAACCAGAGTTGCTTTCACAGTCAGAGTCTTTACTTCTTCATCATAATTGGTGTAACTGCCCGCGGGAATTGTATACTCTGTATAGAAGCTGTAGTCATTCATCAAAGAAGCCATTACGTCTTCATCCAGAGATAGAATTTTGATTTCATTGGTTGCTGCCAGTTCTGAAATAGCAGTGGTGGGTGTACCTGCTGTTACAAAGAAAGCATCGATCTTTTTGTCTTTCATTGCGGTTGCAGAGTCACCGAAGCCCAGATTGTTTACTGTAATATCATCGAAGCTCAAACCATATGCCGCTAAAATCTGTCTCGCATTTGCCTCCGTGCCGCTGCCTGCATCACCTACGGAAACGCGCTTACCCTTCAAATCCGCAACGGAATTGATGCCGCTGGCAGGATCTACCACAATCTGGCAAACTTCTGCATACAAGGTTGCAACCGTAGAGAAAGAAGTTACAGGATCGCCTTCAAACAACTCCGTACCGGTATACGCATAGCTCATAACGTCATTCTGTGCCAATGCCAGCTGTACTTCGCCATCATCCAGCAGTTAAATATTTGTCTTAGATCCGCCAGTGGACTGTACATCCAGTGTAATTGCACCATCTGTCGCATCCTTCACAACCTGTGCCACCGCACCGCCATAAGGATAGTAAGAACCAGTTGTATCACCTGTCGCAAATTTAAAATTGCCACCTGTGGTTGCGCTAGAAGAATCATTGCTAGATTGATTAGAAGAATCAGAACCGCATCCGCTCAAGCCCATAACCGCAATCATGGCAAAGGCTAAAACTTTGGTAAAACTTTTTTTCATCGTAAAACCACTCCATTTCCACTTTTTATGCATAAAAATGCCGCTTTTTAGATTTGTTCAAAATTTTATCATATTCCAAAACAAATTGCAATAAAATCTATTGATTTTTTATTTTCTGCCATTTTCCATAGTTTATTTGCATAGATATTATAAAAATTAAAAATGTTTAATCGTTTTCTCACATAATTTTTATTTTATATTATACAAAATTCTGCATAATATAACATTTTTTGCTGTATAATTCTAATTTTCATTAATATTATTCATTTTATCAATACTTTACTTTTTTTCAGCACACCTCTCTGTTTTTCATTCTTTTTTGTAGACATTCCTTTTCTTTCGCTGTACAATAGATACAATTCGGAGTAAAGAAGGGATGGTATGATGTCTGAAACGCGTTTTCTGCATTATGAAGGCATCGAAATAGAATATATTTTGACCAGAAAAGATGTCAAGTATGTCAATCTGCGTGTCAATAAACATGAACAGGTTGTAGTTTCTGCACCGCCTCAGGTTCCCATAAATGATATTGAAAATTTTTTACTGTCAAAAGCGGAATGGATTATCAATTCTTTGGCTAAAATAGAGCAAATCAAACAATCCTATGTGAAGCAAAAAGAAAACGAATCTCTTCAATAAAATATCTTGACATAACATATTTTTTACTTTATAATAGATACAATGACGCGGAGTAGAGCAGCTCGGTAGCTCGTCGGGCTCATAACCCGGAGGTCGCAGGTTCAAATCCTGTCTCCGCTATGAAAAAATAACCATACCTTTTGGTATGGTTATTTTTTTATTGCCCAGATGTCTCATGTAGAACCTGAAACCATTGGGGTCCCCATGCAATGCACTCATTGCATGGGGTATCTTGCAAATCCTGTCTCCGCTATCTAAAAAACACGGTACCTATTGGTATCGTGTTTTTTTGTTGTGGAGATGTCTCATGCGGAACCTGAAACCTTTGGGGTCCCCATGCATGGGTGCATGGGATATATCTCAAATCCTGTCTTCACTATCTAAAAAACACCTTGCCTTTTGGTAAGGTGTTTTTTGTAGAGATGTCTCATGGAGAGCCTGCACCCTTTGGGCGTCCCCATAGATCAGCTAGCTTTACTATGAGAAAACGAATAGTTTTTAATCTTTTAATTCCATGATTAATTTTTCAAATTCCGAACCATCACGAAGAAATGTGTATTCCTCGCTATTTGCCAGCTCATCAATAATAGTTTTCACCAGTTTACCGGAAAACCATGTAGAATCGTTACCGTCTGCATGACGATATAATGGGCAGTTTTTTGTATCCCACTCTTTTTTCATGGCAGGTAACATTTTTTCAAGAATAGACAGAGTTCTGCCTTTATCTTTTTTTGCGAAAGCAATCTGCAAGTGGGCATTGTAGTACATCCATTCTGGAAAACAAAACTGACGAGTAACGGCTTCATACAAATCCGCATAATAGTCCGCATCATTCTCCCGTTTTTCATGTAATGCAATTTCCAACAAATTGATTAAAGCCGTTTGTATCTCCGTAATGCCTTTCATGACACGATGTTCCCAGACTTTTTCTGCATTTTGATATTGCTCCTGCTGTTGATAGAGGATAGCCAATTGTTCTTCTTTGTCTATGGTAGAAAATGGCAATGAATTGATCAATTCCTCTGCCTTGGAAAAATCGCCTCTATTTCGTGCATAGGAAATCAACATACAGGTTGCCGTATCTCTTATTTCTGGAATTTCACTTGCAGCTAAACGTTTATAAAATGTTTCATATATTTCTTGGTATCGTTTGGCTGCAGATACATTGTAAAGAGTAAGCGCTCCCTCTAAATAAAGAATAACGGAATATATCAATCTGTCGCAGGTGGGATATTCATGTATTTTGTTAATTGCTTTCTGGAATGCAGTATCATAGCCCTGCTGCTGAACCGTCTGATCCGCTTCATTAACAAAATTTTCAATTTCTATATCCGTTAAATCTTCATTAAAAGACATTAACGTATTCAAGTCGATCTGAAGCAGCCGTGCTAACGCCGGTAAAAGGGTTATATCCGGATAAGTGCTTCCTTTCTCCCACTTATTTACAGCCGGTGTGGATACACCTAAATAATCTGCAATCTGCTCTTGGGTCAATGATAATTCTTTCCGCTTTTGCCGAATCATCTGATTGATTTTCATAGCGCACCTCCCTTTTGATTCTGTCTTTATGATAGCAAAGTAGCATTTCGGTAACAATAGAGCCATTGTTAAAATAATGATTGAAAAAATAAACCAACAGTTAAAAATACAATGGCAGGGCATCTGCCAATTGATTCGTTGTTTGGGATGTTACTTTATGGCACATGAGTATTTTTTTGCAGGGATGTCTCGCGGAGAGCCTGTATCTTCCGGGTCCCCATGGATCAGCGCATGGAAGAAAGCTCAAATTCTATTTATCCCACAGAAAAAGAGAACATACTTTTTCTATCACTTTTTCTATCACGTTTTCTAATCAGTTTTTACTTTCCTATGAAAAAAACAGGTGCCTTTCCAGACACCTGCTCTCTTTTTATCATTTTGCATTTTCCCATACAATCTCTGCTGCCAATGCGCCGCACTGGTAAAAATCCTCCAAATAAAGGTGCTCTTGGGGTGTATGGTTTTTAAAATATCCAGTGGCAATACCGATGGAATGGATGCCCTTTGCATTGAAATGATTGCCGTCCATACCGCCGCCACCTCTGGCATAAACAGGGCTGATACCTAAGTTTTCCATCGCCCGTGCTGCCAGCTGTACCATAGGCTCCTCCTTTTCTCTCTTAAAGGTAGGATAAAGCACCGCAGGTACATATTCTATCCGCACGCCATACTTCTTTTCTATTTTTTCCACTGGCGCAGAAAACGCCTCTAAAATCCGGGCAAATTCGTCACTGTCTGTACTGCGGGCTTCTGCTACCACTTCTGCAAAGTCACAAACCACATTGGTCGCGCCGGTACCACCATGGAAGTTTGCAATATTTGCAGTAGAAAAAGGCGTCAGTCTACTATCCGGCAGCTGTAACACTAAATCTGCCGCTGCGCGAATGGCGTTAATTCCTTTTTCCGGTTCATTGCCAGCATGAGCGCTTTTCCCATAAATACGGTATGCAAATTTTGCTTTGGCAGGCGCCTGCAATACCATTTTCCCAATATGCCCCGGTGCATCAAAAACATACGCCTTTTTCGCCGAAAACGCATCAAAGTCGAAATGTTTGGAGCCCAATACCCCTACTTCTTCGCAAACAGAAAAAGCCACTTCTACTGTTCCATAAGGTTTTTGTGACGCTTTCAGACGGCGCAAAGCCTCTAAAATCACACAAATGCCGCTGACATCATCCGCAGCCAAAATGGTTTTTCCATCCGCTCGAAGGATCTGGCTTTCTTCCTCTAAATAAGGGGAAATGGCTTCGTTATTTTTCACCCGGTCCATATGGGCAGAAAACAAAATGGGCTCTGCATCACAAGTACCTTCTAATACGGCACGAATATTGCCAGTGGTACCATCTGCCACAGCAATGGGCTCCTCTACAACGGTTAAGCCTAAATCCCGCAGCTTTTTTTTCAGGCAATCGGCAATCTGCCGTTCCTGTCTGGATTGTACCGGAATCGCTGTCAGTTCCAGAAAGTCTTTCAGCATCTGTTCCATGCGGATTTCACCTTCTTTTCTTTCATTTCTTATTTAATTGCCACATATCCTTTTCCATCCCGCACTTGAATTTTGGTGCCAAACTCATCGGAAAGCGCTTGTAATCCTGTCAAAATCCGTTCGCCATCTTCCTTCGCAGCAAGCTCCGGACGTCCTTTTCTGGAACGGGGTTTCTCAAATCCCAAAGTAATGGGAATCAGTTCCACACCGGCAATGGCGCCGTCCTCCACTACAAAACGGGCAATGACAGATTCAAATACTTTGCGGTTCACCACCAGACCGCTGGTGCCGTTCTTGCTGCGGGCCGCCCATCCATCAGACGGCGTTGCTTCCGGTCCCAAATTATAGATATCAAAGAAATCCGCAGGCTGCCGTTCCACAGAGTCATTTTGAATAATAAAATCTCCCAGACTATAGAAGATAGGCTTTTCTTTATATACTTCCATGCCCCGCAGAATGTGGGGACCATGCCCCAGTACAGCATCTACGCCAGCGTCAATGCAAGCGTGGGCAAATTCTCTGGAAAAATCTGCCGCCACTGCTTTATCCAACCCCCGGAATTCGTGGACATGGTGGCTTACCAAAACCACATCCGCCTGCCGTTTCGCTTCAGAAATATAGCGCATGATCCGCTTCAGATCTTTTTGATTACAGTATGTTTTTGTACCGGCTTCTCCCACTTCAAACCGTACCGTACCTACTGCAAAACCATCTTCCGCTTTGATAAAGCCTTCCCGTTCCAGCTGCATCCTTCTGGCGTTGACATAAGTTTTATCCACGATACGGCGCAGGGTTTCAATATCTTCTTTGGGCAGGTAATTGATCAGCTGGAACCGCAGCATATTGATACCGGGACGTCCCAATACATCCGGTCTCTGCTCTCCTGCGATATGCCAGTCTTTTCCGCTGGAGCAAACGCTAATCAGAGCCACTCTTCCTTCCGGCGTGTCAATATAGCAAGGCATGGAAGCCTCCGCCAGATTTCTGCCAATACCGGCATAAACACAATCATTTTCTTCCAAATGACGCATGGTAGCTTTCAGTCCGTCATGCCCCCAGTCCAAAGAGTGGTTGGTCGCGCCGGCAAATAAATTAAATCCCAGCCATTTTAAATCTTGAATCACGCCCGGTCTGGCAGCAACCCAGGTACCGCCGCTGGTGGCAGAAGGAGAAACTTCAAAATCATGGACCTGCAGTTCAAAATTGGTAAAACGAATATCCGCCTGTAAAAACATTTCCTGCAATGCCAAACAAGCAGGATCATTTTTGGGCAGCCGCTGGGTTAATAAAGAATCACCTGTTGCAATAATGGAAAATTTCATCACTTCTACCTCCTTTTTTCCTTGCAAAACGGCATAAAAAACCAATTTCTAATTGCATCATAAACTTTCACAAAATAAAAGTCAACGGATGGAAAAATTATTTCCCCCCATTTCTTAATTCTATTTTTCACCTTATCTGCAACAAAGTGATATCTTTGTCGATCAATCAAAAAAGAGAGAGGAAGATTCCTCTCTCTTTTCCAACTTTTTATTCTTCTTCGAAATGCACTACGCCAATATAGCCTAAGTTACGGTATTTTTGTGTAAAATCCAGACCAAAACCAACGACAAAAGCGTCAGGGATCTCAAATCCAACATAATCTACCGGTACATCTACCACACGTCCATCGGGTTTATCCAGCAGCGTGCAGATACGGAAAGACTTAGGATTTCTCTCTAAGAACATTTCCCGCAGCTTCGCCAAAGTTCTGCCGCTGTCCACAATGTCTTCTACCAGCAGTACATTCTTTCCTTCTATTCCATTGGTCAAATCCAGACGTATCTGTACATCACCGCTGCTTTTCACGCCGTTTCCATAGCTGGATGCAGACAAAAAGTCCATTGTAACAGGAGATTTCAAGTATTTCGCAAGGTGAACCAATGTAACTGCACCGCCCTTTAAAACACAGACTAAAGCAATTTCTTCTCCATGAAAATCCCGATCAATCTGTGCTGCCAATTCCTGCAGTTTCTTTTCGATCTTCGCTTCATCAATGAGTACATCCACATATTCTTTCATGTTCCTGCAGCCTCCTGTATGAAAATGGTAACATAGTGTTTCGTATCCTTCTGCGGCGCAAACTGCGCAGACACCCATCTGCTTCCGATTGCAGCCACTTCTTCCCCGCATAAAAAGCACGGCATGCTCTCCCGCAAGGAACGTGGCACTTTTGCATCAATCAAAATATCTTTTATTTTTTTATGTCCTGTTTTCAATAAAATCCGGTCTCCTGGTTTTCTGGAACGGCAGATGATAAATTTGTCTTTTATTTTATCATAATCCAATAAAATTCGACAACCTTTTTTTCTATTTTTTTCTAAAAACGGGAGAACTTCTACGGAAATATTCGCTTCCGGTATCCGAGTCACTTCCCCTATGGGGCAAAGATAGGAAAATTCCCTTTGGGAAACTGGTTTTTCAAAAACCAGCTGATCATATTCCTTCCTTGCCTGGATGCCTTTGGGCAGGGAAACATGTTTTCCGCTTTCCGCCTGCAGGAGATATTCTACCGCTTCCAAATGTTTTGTGCCCAAATCCTTCTTGCTGCCCATTGCCTTTGCCATGGATAAAAGCAGAACCCTTCTGCGTAATGCTCGAGGCAGTTTTTCTAAAGCTGTCACATCCAGACAATACTTACTTTTTTCCTGCTCCACGATATTTTGCAGTGTTTCCTCCGCCATGGATGAAAGCAGATCTTCCTCTTGGCGCAGAATCTCTGCCGCGGAACTGATATGCTGGGAGGCGCCAGGATAAATCTCCTCCAATAGGGGCATCACCTGCAAACGGAACTGATTGCGGGCACAGTCCGCCTCATAATTGGTAGCGTCTTCATGCCAGATCAATTCATTTTCCCGGCAATAAGCCAAGATTTCTTCTTTCCGGCAGCAAAGGAGAGGCCGGATAATATCACCATCCCGAGGCCGCATACCTACCAATCCGCTCATGCCAGACCCGCGGCATAAATGCATCAGCACCGTTTCTGCCTGATCGTCCTGGTGGTGCGCCACCGCGATCCTTCCGCCTCTGGCTGCCTTGCGCAGGGCATCATAGCGCATCAGCCTGCCGGCTTCTTCCACACCCATATGACCCATTTTTGCGCTCTGTGCCACATCGCAATGAAACAGAAAAAAAGGCACCCCCGCCTGACGCGCCATATTTCCAGCCAACATGGCATCCGCCTGTGCATCGGCTCCCCGCAGCATATGATCCACATGTACCGCCTGAATACGGATGTTGAGTTCTTCCCGCAGGCTGCAAAGGATATGGAATAACGCCGTAGAATCCGCACCGGCAGAAAGTCCTACGGTAATGGTCTCTCCCGGCGTACATAACTGGTGAGACTGGATGTAGTTTTTTACCTTCTCCCGCACAGAAAATCCTCCTTTTAAATCTGCTTTTTCTTTCCACTTTAACGCATCTTACCATAAAAAACAAGCCTTCCTTTTGCTTGTAAATTGTAAAAAAAAGTGATACACTAAAACAAATTACAGCGAAAAAACTTACATTTCATTTGAGGAGAAAATCATCCATGGAAAAACAAGTTCTTTTAATCAATGATTTGACAGGATATGGTAAAGTTTCACTGGCAGCAATGTTTCCCGTACTGAGTCATATGGGACATCAAATCTATAATCTGCCTACCGCATTGGTCTCCAATACCCTGGACTATGGAAAATTTGATATTCTGGAAACCACGGATTATATGAAAAATACGATCGATGTATGGGGTGAATTAGGCTTTTCTTTTGACGCCATTTCCACAGGATTTATTGTAAGTGACAGACAAGCGCAGTTAGTGGCTGATTACTGCAAAAAGCAGGCAAAAAAAGGCACCCTCATCTTTACAGATCCCATTATGGGTGATGAAGGTGTTCTCTATAACGGTGTTTCCGAAGAAACCGTTTCGCATATGCGTAAGCTTATTTCCATTGCCGACTATATTGTGCCCAATTATACAGAGGCATGCTACCTGGCAGACATACCATACCGACCGGATGGTATGGACGCGGCGGAAGCCACAGCACTGATTGACGCTTTACGCGCCATCGGCAGCAAATCTGTCATTATTACCAGTGCCAAATTGGATGGGCAGGATGCTGTAATCGGCTACGACCATGAAAAGGACGAATATTTTACCATTCCTTTTTCTCTCATTCCCGTCCGCTTTGCCGGCACCGGCGATTTATTCTCTGCTATTTTTATGGGTAAAGTATTAGCCGGTCTGCCCATGCAGGATGCAACGAAAAAATCTATGGATATTGTCCGTCAGATGATTTTAAAATTCCGGGAGAATGAAGACAAATTTAAAGGCATCCCCATCGAAACCTGTCTGGAGGTGCTCAACCAATAATGGCAAAACGTCCAAAAATTCGTATTACTCTCACAGATCGTATCGGTCCCAAAGGCTGCCACAGAGGACACCGGATAGGAGATTCTTTTGATTTTGATACAGAACGGGGAAACCTTTGTCCCATGGCAATGCATGTGGCATTCCCTTATATTGATATTTTGCGCTATGGCGGCGAAATCCCCGGTGAAAAACCAGGGACTGCCCGTTTTGCCTGTCCCGATGTGGACACTTTAAATGTATTTCTCATTGAACGGATCGAAGAAACCGAAGAACAATAAAAAAGGATGGTTTAGGGGCTTCTTCATAAGAAAACAAATATTGCAGGAATCTCATACAACACAAGAGATTCCCGCAATTTTATTTTTATCGGAATTGTTTTCTTATGAAGATAGCCATCGCAATTCCCCTTAAGAAA
>CALWKY010000076.1 GCA_944381395.1 uncultured Lachnospiraceae bacterium | reverse complement strand
GCATGTGTTAGGCACGCCGCCAGCGTTCATCCTGAGCCAGGATCAAACTCTCAAATTAAAGTTTTGTCCTAACCAGTTTTTTCTGGCTATCCTCAGATTTTTTTCAAGTGATTCTGCAACACTTTTTCGTCTTGAATTGACTTGGGTTTGTATGGTATCTTACTGTTCAGTTTTCAAGGATCTGTTCTGCTTTTTCAGCAGCGGAAACTATTTTACCATTTCGTTTCCATTTTGTCAACCATTATTTTCATTTTTTTGAAAATAATTAATTGAAATGGCGGAGAAGATGGGATTTGAACCCATGCGCCGCTATTAACGACCTATCCGCTTTCCAGGCGAACCCCTTCAACCACTTGGGTACTTCTCCATGTGCTCTCAAAAAATGAATGGTTGATATGTAATTGGCGGAGAGAGTGGGATTCGAACCCACGGCCCCTTGCGGAGACGCTGGTTTTCAAGACCAGTTCCTTAAACCACTCGGACATCTCTCCGCATTGTTTTTGTTTGCTTGTCTTGTGCAGCGAAACCTTAAATATAATACATGATTGTTTTCCATCTGTCAACACTTTTTTCATTTTTTGTAAATTTTTTATTTAGTGCCCAGACGGTTTTTTAACTATACCCTATTTTTTACAGTTTGTCAAGAATTTTTTCTAAAATTTGTTTTTTCATAGAAAACACTATGATTTTCTATCTAAAACGGATAATCTTGTCATTTTATGTGCATGCTGTTAAAATAATATCGTATTTTTATAATTTATGAAAAACACCGCAAACACATAAAGAAATCAATGTAAAAAGGAGGTCACATTTATGCGTTCGGTTACAGATAGATTTCTTACCTATGTCAAACATTACACAACCTCAGCCGAAGACAGTTCATCTTTTCCCAGTACAGAGCGTCAGCTTCGCTTTGCAGAGTTTTTAGCAAAAGAATGTAAAGCCATTGGGTTAAGTGAAGTAACCGTAGATAACTATGGATATATGACAGCTACCCTTCCGGCAAATGCCCAGGCACCCACCGTTGGATTCATCGCTCATATGGATACTAGCCCAGATGCTCCGGGAGAAAATGTCCAGCCGCATATCATTGAAAACTACGATGGCGGATTGATCTGTTTAAATGGCATTACCATTTCTCCAGAAGAATTTCCTTTTATGCAAGACTATATGGGAGATACTTTAATTACCAGTGATGGCACCACCCTCCTGGGTGCAGATGACAAAGCAGGCATTGCAGAAATATTAACAGCAATGGACTACTTCATGCACCATCCGGAAATTCCGCATGGCAAAATCAGAATCTGTTTTACACCGGATGAAGAAATCGGTTGTGGCGTAGACCATTTCCGCACAAAAGCCTTTGGCGCAGATTTTGCATTCACTGTAGACGGCGGTAGATTGGGAGAACTGCAATACGAAAATTTTAATGCCGCCGGAGCTCAAATCACCATTACTGGAAAAAGCGTGCATACCGGTGATGCGAAAAACACCATGATTAATGCGATTACAGTGGGAATGGAACTGGCCTCCCTTTTACCGGAAAAAGAAGTACCGGAAAAAACAGAAGGCTATGAAGGCTTTTTCCATCTCCATAGTTTTACCGGTTCCGTATCGGAAGCGAAGCTTTCTTATTTAATTCGTGATTTTGATACAAAAGCTTTCGAAAGCCGCAAAAGGATGCTGCAAACTATCGTGCAGCAAAAAAATATACAATATAAAGGCTGCATTCAATTAGAACTGAAAGATCAATACTATAACATGCGTTCACAAATTGAGCCTTATCCTCAAATTATTTCTCTGGCAAAAGACGCCATGGAAAAATGCGGCGTAACACCCATTGTAGAACCAATTCGCGGCGGTACCGATGGCGCAAGACTGTCTTTTATGGGTCTGCCCTGCCCTAATCTGTTTACCGGCGGGCATAATTTCCATGGTCCTTATGAATTCATTCCCGTTTCTTCCATGGAAAAAGCCGTTGCGGTAATTGTCGGCATCAGTCAAGGAGCTGTAGGGCTTGACTTTCTAAAAAAAGTATGATACCATCCCAAATATCATAAGAAATCTGCAACGAATGAGCAAAGAATTTTTTCTTTGAATGGGCAAATCCGGTTACAATCGCAGAGAGCAGCGCGGCAGGTGAAAGCGCTGCAGCACGGACTTTGTAAATTACGACTCAGGAGCTCTGCACAGGCAATGGTGCAGCGGTTTGCTACCGTTAAAAAGCCAAAGGCATCTGTCTTTTTCCAAGGATAGATGTAAAGTGAAGGTGGTACCACGGGTCCTCTCGTCCTTTCGGATGAGCAGGACCTTATTTTTTTGCAGACTTCCCACCTCATCATCAAATATTTATGAAAATAGAAAAAGGAGAATGCACATGAACGCTTATGAAGTATTAAAAGAAAGAGGCTTTATTGAGCAGCTGACCCACGAAGAAGAAATCAAAGAACTGTTTGAAAAAGGTGGCGTTACTTTTTATATTGGCATCGACCCCACCGCTGATAGCCTCCATGTTGGACACTTTTTAACCATCATGGCAATGGCACATATGCAGCGTTGCGGTAACCGTCCCATTTGTTTGATGGGTGGCGGCACCGGCATGATTGGTGACCCTTCCGGTAAAGCAGACATGCGTAAGATGATGACTGTTGAAACCATCGATCACAATGTAAACTGCATTAAAAACCAGCTGTCTCACTTCATCAACTTTAATGAAGGTGAAAACGGAGCCATCATCGCTAATAACGCAGACTGGCTGCGCAATCTGAATTATATCGAATTCCTGCGGGAAGTCGGCGTACACTTTACTGTAAACCGTATGCTGTCTGCTGAATGCTTTAAGACCCGTATGGAAAAAGAAGGCGGTCTGACCTTCTTGGAATTCAACTATATGATCATGCAGGGCTATGATTTCTATGAACTGAATCAGCGTTATAACTGTGTTCTGCAAATGGGCGGTAATGACCAGTGGTCCAATATTATTGCTGGTGTAGAGTTAATCCGTCGTAAAGCACAAAAACCCGCTTATGGTATGACTTTTAAACTGCTGACTAACAGCGAAGGCGTAAAGATGGGTAAAACCGTTGGCGGCGCAGTATGGCTGGATCCCGCAAAGACCTCTCCTTATGAATTTTATCAGTACTGGAGAAATGTAGGCGATAAGGATGTAGAAAAGTGCTTGGCGCTGCTTACTTTCCTGCCTATGGATGAAGTTCGCCGTCTGGGTGCTCTGGAAGGCAGTGAAATCAATCAGGCAAAAGAAATTCTGGCATTCGAACTGACCAAGATTGTACACGGCGAAGCTGAGGCAGTAAAAGCACAGGAAACCGCAAGAGCATTGTTCTCCAAGGGAGGCGCTTCTGCAGATGCGCCTTCTACCGAAATCGAAGAAAGCGCATTGGAAGGCATGGATATTCTGGGTCTGCTGACTACCATCGGCGTAGTTCCTTCCCGTTCCGAAGCAAGAAGAGCTGTTCAGCAAGGCGGCGTAAAACTGGCAGGCGAGACCGTAACAGATATTGCGCTGCCGATTACCAAGAACCTCTTTACCGATGGCAAGCTGATGGTACAGAAGGGTAAAAAAGTATTCCACAACGTTATTTTGAAGTAATGTTCTGAAATATCAAACAAGATATGCAAAAACCATTTCTTCTTATGAAAACATTGTTCTACTTTTGATTTCTGAAAGGAAATTGCAGCAGCGATTTTCAAAAGAAAACAATACAGATAAAAAAGATCGCTGAACTTTTTGCTATATGCAAGCGTTCAGCGATTTTTGTTTTCTTATGACAGAGTCTAAAACGCATATTTTTCCATTTCTTTACTATTTTCCGATCGTTTCCGTATTTTCTTGCTGCTATACTGGGATATTGTATTGTTAAGCTGCGTTTTTTCATCTGCGAGGAAGAATTAAAATGTATGAAAAAGTCCTGCGGTATCTGGTTTTAATGGATTCCTTCTAGTGCATCTATACAGGTAATCAGCTGTTAAACACCTGCAATCTCTACCT
>CALWKY010000075.1 GCA_944381395.1 uncultured Lachnospiraceae bacterium | reverse complement strand
GTAATCTTGGTGCTGTAAATACCCATGGGCTCATAGTGAACCTTGCACAGTTCTTCCAGATGTGTGCCATACTCTTCATTAAACCATTCCAGATAAGGACCATGCTGGAAATAGTTGGCATCCAGTTCGCCGTCTTCCAGTGCCTGGTTGGGCTGTACATAGTCTACAAATTCTACGACTTCCAAAGTAATGCCTTTTTCTGCCAATAAATCCTGTGCAGCATACAGAATTTCTGCATGGGGTGTGGGAGAAGCGCCAATTTTTAAAGTAACGTTTTCCTGATCAGTGTTAGAACTACTGCTATTATTGCTGTTAGAACTGCCACAGCCTGCTAAGGTCAATGCTAAAATACCTGCTAAAACGAATGCGATCTGCTTTTTCATAAATTCATACCTCCTAAAAATAAAATCATGGTGAAAGCTGATTGTTTTCTTGTTTCATTTTTATATCTATTTCCTGTTGAAAAAGGAATTGGCCATGTTCCTTTTTCCCTAGGAAAAAAGATCGAAAGAATTTATTGCCGTTTGTCTACGATACGTACTGCCCGCATCCCCATTTCCTGGAATACCTGTACCATCAGCACTAGAATCGCTACCATCGGCAGCATATATTCTGTCTGGTTGCGGTAGTAACCGTAGTTAATGGCAATGGCGCCCAAACCGCCGCCGCCAACAATGCCAGCGCTGGCAGAGTAACCAAGGATGGTAGTCACTGCAATGGCACTGCCCACCAGCAAGGAGGGTTTTGCCTCAGGGAATAATACCTTTAACATAATTTCCCGCGGTGTTGCCCCCATAGACTGGGCAGCCTCCACCACGCCGCGGTCTACTTCTTTTAAAGAAGATTCCACCAGTCTGGCAATAAACGGTGCCGCCGCAATGACCAATGGAACAATGGTAGCAGGAGAACCGATGGTCGTACCCATCGTGAATTTTGTAATGGGTCTTACGGTAATCATCAGAAGTAAAAAGGGAATGGACCGTAAAATATTAATGAAAATACCTAAACTAGTATGAACCGGCTTACAAGGTGATACACCGTCTGCATCCGTTGCTACCAGAATCAATCCCAGAGGTAAACCAATAAGATAAGCAGCCACAGTGGAGATCAATGTCATATATAAGCTTTCCCAAAAACCTTGCAACACTAACTCAAACATACGCAACCTCCTCTACAGTTAAACCCATATTTTTCAGATACTGTAACATCTGTTCCCGTTTTGCCGCATCCTCCGGCAGCTGAATAATCATCTGTCCGTATACTTTTCCCTCAATCATGCGGGTATTAGCCGCCAGAATATTGGCAGCTGCCTGACATTCCAGCATCATATTTCCTAAGATAGGGGAATTAGTCATATCTCCTTCAAAGGTAATACGGTAACTGTTTTCAATAGGTCCCTGCAGCGCTTCCCGGTTTTCATCACTTTCGTGGAATACCAGCTGGCGGCCCATTTTGCTTTTCGGCGCCCGGAATACTTTTTCCACTGTATCCACTTCCGCAATGACGCCCCCATCCAGTACTGCAACCCGGTTGCATATTTCTTGGATAACCCGCATTTCATGGGTGATGATCACAACAGTGATTCCTAAATTCCGGTTAATATCTTTCAATAAATTTAAAACTTCTTTGGTAGTATTGGGATCCAGCGCGCTGGTTGCCTCATCACACAGCAGCACCTGCGGGGAAGTTGCCAAGGCTCTGGCAATCGCTACCCGCTGTTTCTGTCCACCGGAAAGCTGGGAAGGATAAGATTCCAGCCGGTCAGACAGCCCAACCAGTGCCAGCAGTTCTTCTGCCCGTTTTCTGGCTTCTGCCTGAGGCACTTTCGCAATCTCTAAAGGAAAGCACACATTTTCCAGTGCGGTCCGCTGCATCAGCAGATGAAACTGCTGGAAAATCATACCAATGGAGCGTCTGTTTTGCCGTAATCCTTCATTAGAAAGCTTCATCAGATCTGTACCATTGACCACTACTTGACCTTCTTCCGGTCTTTCCAATAAGTTAATGCAGCGTACCAAGGTACTTTTACCAGCACCGCTTAAACCAATGATGCCGAAAATTTCACCCTTTTTGATATCCAAATCAATTCCTTTCAGCGCTTCCACCGTTCCTTTTTTCGTGGAAAAGTGTTTTTTGATTCCCCGTAAGGAAATAATTGTTTCCGCCATATGCGTTCTCCTTCCCCTGATCGATTCAATAGTAATAAAAAAAACTCCCGTCCTGCTTGTGCATTGGCACAATACAGGGACGAGAGTCTACGCTTCGTGTTACCACCCTACTTTATCGACGCCTCACGGCAAATCGACCTCATCAAGTACAGAAAAAATATCGATACTCTAGCGCTGTCACGGGCGCTCCCGTCATAGCCTGAAGGAACTTCCTCTCGGTATGCGGCTCCAAGACCATCTTCCACCGGTTTTCTTTTACCCCTTTTCAGCTGCCGGGGCTCTCTGGAAAAAGTCCATCCAGTGTACTCTTCTTTTCATTGCCTTTTTGTTTTGAAATTGGTTTCATTATACCCAATGGAAATAAAATGTCAACCCCTTTTTGCAAAAAAAATGGAAAAAGGCTTCTCTTGCCTTTTTCCAAGTTTGATTTAATCGTTGTTTGACGCTGTTTGTGTGTCTTCTTCGGACTGACCTTCTTCCGTTTCCGGTTCTTTGCCATATTCAGAAAAAGGAATATCCTCATAAATAAACTGATGCAGCATATCTGCCGCCTGTTCAATGTCATATATATAGTGCCAAGCGCCATAAAATGTGCCGCCTTGGTATTGGATATACTCATTGGGGAAAGCGCCTTGCTCCAGACGGATATTAGACTTCAACCCAATGGCACCAATAGCAAGGATTTCATCGTTGCCCAAAGAAGTTTCTACCAGTGGCGCAAACTGCTTCACATAAGACGGATACTGGGTGGGACTGATCTGTGTAATCTTTTCAAACAGGCAAGTTAATACCTTTCTTTGACGTTCTGTACGTCCATTATCGTTATCAATTTTCCGGATACGGGCATAACTTACTGCCTGGGGACCATTCAAATGTACATAACCGCTGGTGCGCAACGGTTCCCCAGAAAGGAGGTATGCGTTGATCTGTACCCGTTCCGCTTCTGTAATCTCCAGATCAATGCCCCCAAAGGCATCAATGACGTCTGCCAGCTGGTCGAAATTGACTGCCACATAGTCTGTAATATCCAAATGGAAATTTTCATTGAGTGTACGGATTGCCAGCTCCGGTCCGCCATAAGCATAGGCATGGTTGATTTTGGTATTCCCATAATCGGGAATGGTTACATAAGTATCCCGGGCAATGGACACCATTTTTACAGTAGCGTCTTTCACATCCACAGATACTACCAAAATCGCATCGGAGCGCCCCTGCGTGCTTTCTGAGTCAATACCGAAAAACGCCAGATTGATGATACCGCCTTCCGACTCATTTGCGGAAAGCTTACTTTCATCCACATACGTTCTTACAATATCTCCCAAATAGTAATGGAGCACGCCCATACCGGCGCCTATGACTGCAAAACAGACTGCCAATGTAATTCCCAGTGTTTTAAAATAGAGCTTTTTCAGCTGTTTCTTTCTTTCATCCTGCAAGAAAATCTTCCTCCCTTGGGTCGATCCCTTTTTTCGTCAAAATACAACACTTGTCACAGTATTATAGAACGATTTGCAGGAAAAGACAATGATATTTTTCTGAAAATTTCAGGAAATACAAAGCAAATTAATCCTCTATGGCAAAATAAATGGAGAATTTCTCCCGTTCCCCCTTTTTTTCCCAGTTGCCTTTGGGACAATTTTGCATATTGGAGAAAAATAAGCTTCCATAAGAATGGTTGGTATTCCCATCGCAGCAGCCATATCCGCAAAGCCATAAAAGCGCGCTGAGCAAAAGAAGAATACCAACCGCACAAAGAGAAAGGGACACTCCAACCCATACCATCCGGTTACTTTTTTGCTGCATGATTTTCTATCCTCCTTGTGTAAAACATTCAAAATTTTTTGTCGCAAAACTTGTCCTATTTCGCATTATTTTGCTGATCTTTAACACAAGCATATTCCTTATTTGTGTTAAAGTCAAGAAAAATACTTATCTTTAACATATTTTATGTTCACTTCTGGGGGGGCAAAAGTCCTTGAAAATCTATGATTATAACGGGAAAAAGAATATTTCCGGTGAACGGATTCGCGAAGCAAGACTGAAAAAAAGACTCTCTCAATCTCAATTAGCTGCAAAAATGCAGATCGCAGGTATTATTATTGAACGGGACAGCATCAGCCGGATTGAAATTGGCACCCGTTTTGTGCCGGATTACGAACTGCCCATTTATGCTGATGTTTTGCAGGTTTCTGTTGCCTGGCTGCTGGGAATGGAATAAATCGGATAAAAAAGAATGCGCAATTGTCAAAAAAGTATGCGTTCTTTTTTATTTGCACTTCTTTTTCCCTAAAAAAGAAACCTTGCAATTTTCGCAAAAAACAGCTATCTTTTATGTAATAAAAAATTTTTATTTTCTGTGCAATAAAATGAAACTTTCATGCATTACTTATATGACAGGAGAAATGGACTATGTTGATGCTGATACTAACGCAGGCAACAGATGAAAAAAGTGAAG
This sequence comes from uncultured Lachnospiraceae bacterium, assembly GCA_944381395.1. Classification (GTDB taxonomy): domain Bacteria; phylum Bacillota; class Clostridia; order Lachnospirales; family Anaerotignaceae; genus CALWRB01. Next base: position 5,353 of record CALWKY010000075.1, on the reverse strand, counting down.
AAAACCGAAAGGAGCTGAACCAGCTGCTGCAAAAAGTAGCTGCAGGTGATAAGGAAGCCTTTGGACAGCTATATTACCGTACCCGTGTGGCAATTTACGGGCTGGCTTTATCCTACGTAAAAAGCGCACACACCGCGCAGGACATTACCCACGACGCATTTGTACGAATTTGGGAAGCAGCGCCGCAGTACCGTGCTCAGGGAACGCCTATGGGATGGATGCTTGCCATTACCCGTAATTTATCCTTGATGCGGCTGCGCACACAACAGCGTCATACTGATCTGGAGGAAGATCAGTGGGACGCAATTCCCGCAGAAGCTCAGGCTGTCACAGCAGAAGATCGGGCGTTGCTGCAAGATGCCCTGTCTGCTTTGGAAGAAGGGGAACGGCGCATTGTATTATTACACGCCGTCGCAGGATTAAAACACAGAGAAATCGGCTCACTGTTGGAAATACCTTTGGCCACGGTCCTGTCAAAATATCATCGCGCGCTGAAGAAACTTAGAATCCAATTAGAAGGAGGTGGACCTCAATGAATCCTAAGGAATTAGAACAACACTTAAAGCAGTCACTGGAGCATACTGTACCTGACGATTTCGAGAGGATCCTCTCTCATTGTGACGCACAGAAAGGAACCGTGATCTCTATGACACAAAACACATCAAAAAAGAAAAAATGGATTTCCATTGCAACCGCGGCATGTTTGGCACTGGTTATCATTGGCGGCGGCAGCGGATATTATTACAAAATCAATCACACCGTTGCTTCCGTTGTATCCTTGGATGTTAACCCCAGCGTTGAGCTGACTGTAAATCGAAAAGAAAAAGTAATCTCCGCTACTCCTATGAACGAAGATGGCACCGTCATCCTGGAAGGCTTAAATTTAGAAGGAACCCAGGTAACAGTGGCAATGAATGCCATCATCGGCTCCTTGCTGCAGCATGGCTACGTAGACGAGCTGGCAAACTCCATTCTCATTACCGTAGAAGATGATGATGCGCAGCGGGGCGAAAAACTGCAAACCGAACTGACAGAGCAGGCAGATGCCGTTTTGGCAAACGCGCAAATCAACGCGGCCATTCTTTCTCAAACTTTCCAGCATAATGATGCGCTGACGCAAAAAGCAGCCGAATACGGTATCTCTGCCGGTAAGGCAGCGCTGATTCAAGCCATTGTAGAGGAAAGTAATGGAACCAAAACCTTTGAAAGTTTAGTAGGTTTAACGATCAATGAATTAAATCTGTTATATACCGCCCAGTCCGCATCCTATGCCTTTTTAGAAAGCAGCACGGGCGAGACGGCACCTGCGGCTACAGCCATTGTATCTACCGGCAGTGCCAGCCAGAACGCTTATATCGGCGCAGAAGCGGCGCAGGATGTTGCTTTGGATCACGCCTCTCTCTCCGCATCTAAAGTTTCTTTCCTGAAAACGGAATATGACTATGACGATGGACGGATGGTTTATGAAGTAAGTTTCCATTATAACGGAAAAGAGTATGATTATGAAATCGACGCGCGTACTGGTGAAGTAGTAAAATATGAGACCGAATCCGCAGGAACCGTTCCCGCATCTTCCAATACTTCTGCTGCCGCCGCTGAGTATATTGGCGAAAGCAAAGCAAAACAGACCGCTTTAAACCACGCAGGCGTTTCTGAAAGCGATACTTCCTACTGCAACGTTTGGCTGGAGTACGACGATGGTCGTGCCGAATGCTATGAAGTAGAATTTATGAGTGGTTCTACCCGTTATGAATATGAAATTGCACTGCGCAGTGCCACCGTTTTGAAGTATGAATCCAAAACATATTCCAATGCGAATTCTTCTCATGCAAACCAGCAGACCTCCAGCACTTCCAATGATATCGGCAGCGAGCAGGCAAAAGCTGTTGCACTGAAAGACGCTGGACTGCAGGAATCTTCTGTAACCGGTCTGCGTGTAGAACGGGATTATGATGATGGCAGATTGAAATATGATGTAGAATTCTGGTCTGGCAAAACAGAATATGATTATACCATTGACGGCACAAGCGGCACCATTCGCGATAAAGATGTGGAGCCCCACGGCTCTGCTTCTTCCAACACTTCCAGTTCTGCTTCTTCCGCCACTTCCTCCAATATTACTTTGGAAGAAGCGAAAGCCATTGCCTTAAGCCATGCTGGTGTCAATGCGGCAAATGTGTTTGATATGAAAGCGGAACAGGACTATGATGATGGCAAACTGGAATATGAAGTAGAATTTAAGTCCGGCGGCATGGAGTATGAGTATAAGCTGGATAGTTCCGGAAATATTATTTCTTATGAATCGGACTGGGATTAAGCCACAAATAAACAAATAAAACTTTTGTTTCCTAAAAAAACCCCGTACAGAAATTCTGTACGGGGTTTTTATGATGCAATCCATACGGATCCGCACCTTTTAAAATACATTATTTAAAATACATTATGAAATTTTTGCAGTACATTTCAGCCAATCCTTGCAGTACCACGCTTTCTTTTCCTCGTAAGAAACAGGATAATCACGCAGTTCTTTTTGCGCGAATAAATCAAGGATGGTTCCGCAAAGTATTTTCGCTGTACGGATATAGCAATTTTCCGGATCTATGACAGCAAACTGATCGCTGTGAAATCTTCCCTGGATGCCAGAGAAACCAAATTGCACCGTAGGAATTAAATAGCCTAAGTCCCCCACATCCCCAGACGCACCGGAAACAGGTCCATGAATGATATCTTCCTCTCCACGGCAGAACAGGCGCATATTTTTTTCCACCACAGCATTGATTTTTTTACTCTGCGCCAGCGGCAAATATCCAGGTGTGTTTTCTACGGTTACATCCAGCCCTAACGCTTGTCCACAGTTATGGATACATTGATTTAATCTAGCATCACAATCTAACAAGATTTCCTGGGTATTGGCACGCAGATACATCTCTAAAACGGCTTGATCCGGTATGGTATTCACATCTCCGCTGCAGGATGTCAGCACGGGGTGAAGACGTATGCCTGCCTCCGGCGGAAACTGATCCTTCAAAAAGGCAATGGCATTTTGGCAAAGCACCGCACCGTGCAGAGCATTCTTTCCCAAATGCGCAGCTGCACCAGAGTGGGATGCCGTGCCGTGAAATACTGCCTTTTTCGCTAAGAAACCGGCAAGTGTAGAGCCAATATCAAATCTTGCTTCCGCTTCTCCATTGGCATGGCAGGAAAGAATACAGTCTACTCCGTCAAACACACCAGAAAGGATCATATCCTGCTTGCCAGAACGGCTGCGGATTTTTCCTTCCGCAATAAGCTGGTCCCGGTAAGCAAAATCAATGAATTCCTCCGCCGGCGTAAAAAATACCGTAACTTTTCCGTCTGTTTCTGCTAATACATTTGTTTTTTGTAATGCTTCTAATACCGTTAAGCCCGCAGCTGTCTGTATGCTGTGACCGCAGGAATGAATGGTACCGCCTTTTCCATCCGGCAAAGCGTCTATATCACAGGTCAGCCCAATATGATAAGAAGAACCTGTACCAAGTGACGCGGCTACGCCGGTTTGTGCTGTTTTTTCATAGGGAATACCCATTTCCTCCAGTGCTTGGCAGATCATTTGCTGGGTCTTTATTTCCCGAAACCCCAATTCCGCGCAATGGAAAAAATCATCTCCCCGCTGTATTATCTTTTGTTTCTCCTGATCTATGTAAGAAAACACAGCTTCTTTTTTTCTCTGATCCATGGGAATTCCTCCTTTGGCGCCATTGCTTTTTGTTTTATCATATCACATTCTCAGATACAAAAAAAGGCTTCCCCATCTGTTTTCTATTCACACATATTTTAAAATCAGAAAAGGGACTCTGGAAGTCCTTCATAAAAAAATATCCGAAATCTTTATGAGTCATAAAGATTTCAGACATTTCCTGTTACGCTGTATTGTTTTTTCTGAAGAAAGTCATCGCAATTCCCATTAAAAAATCAAAAAAATGTTTTCCTAAGGGAAGATTACATTTTCAAGTTTCTTTTATTGTTTCTAACAATATTACTTTCAGCAGCAACTTTCAAAACCACTACCCTTGCAGGTTCACTTATTTTTCTGTGGGTGCATCCGCTTTTACAGGACAGTGATACCGCACTTTTCCTTTTGTTGCCTTGCCGTATTCAATGGCTTCAACAGGGCACTGACAGATGCACGCCATGCAATGGATGCAGTCGTTTCCCCACTGCGGTCTGCCATTTTGCATTTGAATGTTGTTTTTCACACAAACCGCAGCGCATTTTCCGCAATGAATGCAATTTATTTTCACACGGAATTTTTTGCTTCCTATATAAAAACGGTAGAACATGTTGTTAATCATACCACTTTCCAAACGATGGAGCGGGGTTATATTCGGTGTCTGCAAAAAATCCCCGGATGCAATGCGTTGTGCCACATGACGCATCACAGGTTCCGCTTTTTGTATGATCTTCCGTGCTTCCTCTTCCCGGGGTGCCTGAAACAGCACGATATAGTTTTCCGGCATTACAATTTGAGCACAACCGCAATATTCTTTTCCTATTTCCCCACATAGTTTTTTCAGACCTTTCTCCGCATTTCCAATGGAATTGCCGCAGGTCAAAACAAAATAAATTTTTTTGCTGCCTTTTAATTCTGTGCGTTTTAGCCAATCCCGCAGCAAATGAGGCAACTGCCAGGCATATGTGGGAGAAACCACTACGAAAGGTCGTTCTGATTGTAAAGCAGTGGTATCATTCTCCTTTAGGCGGGAAAAAAGATCCAAATCTTCCTCTTGCAGCATCGCAGAAATTTTTTTTGCCACATAAGCACTATTTCCTGTTGCAGAAAAATATAAAACCATAAAACGCCTCTTTCCTTTTGCACAAATCCAAACCTACTATTCCATAAAAACTTACTATCTCATAAAACAGTTTTGCCATTTTATCGTTAAATAAATCGAATTAATTTTATCATAATGAAAGAAAAAATACAAATCTATAATATTTTTCTGAAATAAACTTATTATTTCATTGATTACACTGCAAAAGCAACCTGTATGTCCATCCTATTTTTTCAGATATAAAAAAATTATAAAAAAAGAATGTCAGATAGACATTCCTCGTTTTTAGCAATAAAAAAGGCATATATCTTATAAAAGATATATGCCCGAGACCGGGATCGAACCGGTACGGGTTTTACCCCGCAGGATTTTAAGTCCTGTGCGTCTGCCAATTCCGCCACTCGGGCATATAAAAAATATGGAAGTTACAGGGCTCGAACCTGTGACCCTCTGCTTGTAAGGCAGATGCTCTCCCAGCTGAGCTAAACTTCCATAAATGGCGACTCAGATGGGGCTCGAACCCACGACCTCCGGCGTGACAG
>CALWKY010000074.1 GCA_944381395.1 uncultured Lachnospiraceae bacterium | reverse complement strand
CTCTTCATAACGTCAGAAAGCTTGCCAACGCCGGAGGGCTCGATGAGGATACGATCGGGATGGTATTGATGGATCACTTCATGAAGATTTCTGCCAAAATCCCCTACCAAAGAACAGCAGATGCAGCCAGAGTTCATTTCTGTAATCTGAATGCCGGCATCTTTCAAGAAACCGCCATCAATGCCTACTTCACCGAATTCATTTTCGATCAGCACAATCTGTTCCTTCTGAAATACTTCGTCCAACATCTTTTTAATAAATGTTGTTTTGCCCGCTCCTAAAAAGCCAGAGATAATATCAATCTTTGTCATTGTGTTTCACTCCTATCTTTTTTATTTCATAAAAATTGGGAGTTCTTCTCCCGTCCATTGAATATTATAGGAAACGAAACCATGTATTTCCGTTTCGATTTTTTTATTATACCTCTCTTTTTTCTAATAAGCAAATGGAAATTTGCAAAGGATTTGCATTTCCCTTTATAAATTCTCTTCATAAAAAAAACAGCCAAAATCATAAATGATCTTGGCTGCTTTATTACTATCTTGTAATCACATCAATTCAATGATTCATTGATTAGAACTTGAAATCATCGATGTTTGCGATAACGGATGCCCACATCTTGGTTCTGTCAAACAGAGATTCGATGTCGGAGTATTCATCCATGGTGTGGTTCCACTGACCACGGATACCGCAGCTGTCCAGTGTAGGAATACCATGACGCTGTGCGCAAGAGCTGTCAGAACCGCCGCCCAGACGTCTGCCGTTGATCTCGGGCAGATCATATTCTGCTGCGGTCTTCTTAACGAATTCCAGCAGAGCCTTTACATCATCGCTGGTCTCGTAAACTTCCAGCTTGTTCAGGAAGGTCAGAGTTGTGGTTGTACCTTCGATGAAAGGAGCTTCTTCACAGATAGCATGTACAGCATCCATGATAGCCTTGCCGCCTTCTGCGGTGCTGTAACGGATATCCAGAACTACTTCACAGTGAGCGGGAACAGCGTTGGGAACAGTACCACCCTTGATTGTACCAATGTTGATGGTGTTGCCGTATTCATTCTGGTTCAAAGCATGGAACTTCATGATCTTAGAAGCCATTTCTACGATCGAAGAACGACCGCCCCAGAAATCGTTACCGGAATGGGTTTCCTTACCTTCGATGGAAACTTTCCATCTCTGGCAAGCGTTACGACCGATGCACAGGTTGTTGTCGATCAGACCGGTTTCCATGTTGAAGCATACCAGACCGCCTTCGCAAGCCTTTGCCAGTTCTTCATCCGTGTTTGCATATTCGTGGTTAATTTCTTCGTCGCCAGCGAACGCAAACTTAATGGGTCTTTCTGCCCAACCCATAGCCTTCAGAGCTTTAACCGTATTCAGAGCGATCAGAATACCACCCTTCATATCCAGTACGCCGGGACCATGTGCGAAACGAGGTTCTGCACTGGATTCGCCGCCGCGTCTGTCGCAAGTGATCTCAAAAGCGTTTTCCTTCCACATACCAGGGGAGAAAACAGTATCCATATGACCAATGAAGAGAATGGGCTTGCCAGGTCTGTCCTTGCCCCAAGTACCAACCAACATATCGGCACGAGGCTCATCTGCAGGACCGCCTACAGGAACGTATTCACACTCAAAGCCTTCTTTTTCCATTTCAGCCTTCAGTATATCAGAAAAAGCCTTTACAGCAGCCTTATTACGGCTCCAGCTTTCATGATTGATAAACTTCTTGTACAGCTCAATGGTCTCTTCGCGTGTTGCATCAACATACGCAAATGCCTTGCTCATGTCCTTACCCATGTTCAATTACCTCCTAATAATTTTGAACTAGTATACATTTAAATAAGTAAACATATTACCGTATCATATTATACTGGAAAGGGTTTTGGAAAACAATCAAAAAACTGTCAAAAATATGTTTTTTAGGTATTGTACAGAAATCCCTACAGAAACTTTGTATAAATCGAACAATCTTTATAAACCGATTCTGCAATTCTGTCCAAAAATATACTTTGTATTTTATCAAAAACATATAAATAGATAACTTGTACTTTTGTCAAAACAAACCGTTGTTTTTTTGTATCATTTGATATGATATCTTTCTGAAAAACATTTGTAAAAATGTAATTCTATTTCCTATCGATTCTTGTGCGTTTTGAAAGAAAAACATCTTATTTTTTCGTCATTTTTTCAATAGAAAAAGACGCTTCCTTAAAAAGAAAGCGCTTTTTTCTATTTACTCCTGCGTCAGCTGTTCCGCCGCACAATAGAATTTTTTCAATTTGTTCATAACTTTTCCATGAATGGAATCTGCCGGGAAATGTCCGTCTTTATCTTTCTTTCCTGCTTCCATCCCCATTAACAGTGCAATTCCTTCGTCTATATGGGTAATGGGATAAATGTGGAACTGTCCTTCTTTGACTGCTTTTACCACATCTTCTTTCAGTACCAGATCCACCACATTGGTGGCGGGTATGATCACACCCTGGGTGCCGGTCAGCCCCCGTTTTCTGCACAAATCAAAGAATCCCTCAATCTTATAGTTCACACCGCCAATGGCCTGGATTTCTCCTTTCTGGTTTACGGAACCAGTCACCGCCAAATCCTGGCGGATGGGCATTTCTGCCAAAGAAGAAAGGATACAGTACAGCTCCGTACTGGAAGCACTGTCACCGTCAATGCCATTATAATTCTGTTCAAAGCAAATCCGACAGGACAAACTGAGGGGAAATTCCTGTGCATAGGTCTGCCCCAGATATCCAGTGATAATCTGCACTCCTTTGTCATGAGTCTGCCCACTCATGCGAGCTTCTTTTTCGATATTGACAATTCCGCTTTTGCCCACATAGGTAGTGGCTGTAATGCGGCTGGGGTTGCCAAAAGCGTATTCATCCAGTTCCAGCACTGCCAGACCATTGATTTGCCCGATCTCCATCCCCTGGGTGTCAATCATAATGACTTCTTCATCCAGCATCTCATTCATTTTCTCTTCATACAGACGTAACCGCTCCGCTTTTTTGGCAATGGCTTTGCGCACATGGCGTTCCTCTACCAGCTCTGCACCCTCCAGCCTGCTCCAGGTTGCCGCTTCTCCCAATACCTCCGCCAGCTTGTTAAACCGTGTAGAAAGTTTATCTTTTCTCTCCGCGCTGCGGGCCGCAAACTGTAATACGGCTAAAACCGCCTCTGCGGTAAAGTCTGCTGTTTTCTCCCGCTGGGTAAAACCTTTGATGAAGCCTGCCAGTTTCATGGTATTTTCCATATTTAAAGGCATTTCGTAATCAAACTCAGCCTTGATTTTAAAGAGTTTATGGAACTCCTCGTCATATTCACTTAACAGATCATAGTAATACGGGCTGCCAATCAGGATCACCTTAATGTTAGCAGGAATAGGCTCCGGCTTTAAGGTAGGCGCCAGTACGGTTCCAATTTGGTCACGCATGGCATCCATACTGATTTCGCCTGTCTTGATGACCCGGCGCAGTGCCTCCCATCCTTGGGGTGCGGTTAATAACTCCTGTGCCTGCACAATGAGGTAGCCGCCATTGGCTTTGTGCAGCAGTCCGCCTTTAATTTTCATAAAGTCTGTGGTCAGGTTGCCAAACTCGCTATCGTATTCCACTTCACCCATCAGATTATAGTAAGTGGGATTAAAGGTAACTACCACTGGGGCACCTTCGCAGCTGCTGTTATCTACAATAAGATTTACGTTGTACTTCAATGTGACATCTTCTGTATTTTTCTTGGCAAACATAGGCAGCAGACCCGCCAGCGCATCGTCGCTTTCTTCCTCTTCCCCTAAAAATTGACTAATGTTTTCCAATACGTCTTCCTGTACATCATTCAAAAATGACACTACACGTTCATAAGCCAGGTACTTTTCCTGTACCGCATTGACATGATGTCCAATGGCAAACAGACCCACTTTGTAATCCAGCTCATCGTTTTTCTTTTGGGACTGACGATCCAGATCCCGAATCTCACGCATAATAGAGCCGGCTTTTTCCTGCACTTGGGCAGAGTTATCCTCAATGGTATTTTTCTGTTCTTCCGTCAGCGCTTCATACTCTTCTTCACCAACCGTTTTTCCATCCACTACCGGCATAAAGTAGATGCCGGAATTCGTAGTCTTTACCTGAAAACTGAACTGCTCTGCAACCGCATTCATCTGTTTCATCAAATCTTCCCTGGCGTCATCAAATGAATGTATCAGCTCATTTTTCTGCCGTTCATAATCCTCTGAACGAAAAGCTTTTTGCAATTCCGTGCGAAACAGCTGCACCAGCTCCGCCATATCTTCCCGGAAAGCCTTGCCTTCTCCCGGCGCAAAACGCAAAGACAGGGGACATCTGGGATTTTTGAAATTATAGACATAGCACCAGTCATAGGGCACGGGTTCTTTTTGTGCCTGCCGTTTTGCGCCCTGTAGGGCATAGGTGGTTTTACCAGTGCCAGAAGGACCGGACATATAAATATTATACCCCTTCATCTTTACTGCCAAACCAAAGTCAAAGGCTTCTACCGCCCGCTCCTGCCCGATGATCCCTTCTAACGGCGCAACTTCCGCAGTAGTACGAAATGGCAGTGTCTGGGCATTACAGCCAATTTGCAATGCTTCATAGGATAATTCTTTTGGGTTTGCCATTTCTATCAACTCCCTCCTGATTTTGTAGGAAAAGGAAACGAAGTGCACTCCGTTTCCTTTTCCATTTTACCTCATTGAATTGTTTCTTCGTAATGCTCATAGGTAGGAAAATACTTCCACATAATTACTGCATCTTCGTGGGTATCTGCATAATAATTTTTCCGAAATCCTTCCGGACGAAAACCAAATTTATGGTATAAACGCTGTGCCGTTGTATTACCAATCCGAACTTCTAAGGTAATGCCAATCATTTCTTTTTCCTGTGCGGCTGCAATCAACGCTTCCATCAGAAGATTACCAATCCCCTGTCCACGGTATGACTCCAAAACGGCAACGTTGGTAATGTGTCCTTCATTGATCACATGCCACATGCCAGCATATCCTACCACTTGTTCCGTCTGGGCATCTACTGCCACAAAATAAATCGCCATGGCATTTTGCCGCACTTCCCGAACAAAATCCGCTCTCGTCCAGGGAATATGAAACGTAGCTTCTTCTACCGCTGTTACACCATCAATATGCTTTTCTTCCATAGGCTCAATACGGATCATGCTTTTGCCTCCTTCATTGCTTCAGCACGTTCCCGTTCTGCCTGAGAAAGGCGCAGGTATTCCGGTACAAATGCGTGAGGTTTAATGGCACGGTCCAGATGCGCAGCAGCAGCCATTGCCACACATGCGGCCCGCTGATACATTTGATGGGCAGGGGCAAAAGAAAACTGTCCCTTTTCATCCAATGCTTCCAACACACCGCGATAAACGGGCACCCCATCTCCTAAAAAGAGAATGGATTTTCCCAATTCTTTTGCTTTTTGGGCGGTAGCGCGGATATCTTCTGCTGTATCTTCGCTCAATTTTCGGCAAAGTCCCTTTTCAGCCTCATAAAATGCCGTATAAACCTGCTGTCTTCTGGCATCCATAATAGGGCAGATGATACCGTCCACCTCGCATACATTATATGCCAGAGCATCTAATGTGGGAACCGGCAGCACAGGGATGTTCAACCCATGGGCTAAGCCTTTGGCTGTAGCGGCGCCAATTCTCAGCCCGGTAAAAGATCCCGGACCAGCCGCGCAGGCAATATAGTCCAATGTTTTTGCTTCTGCCTCAGTGAAACGCAGCACATCTTCCACCATAGGCATAATGGTTCTGGAGTGATTCATTTTGGTATTTAACGTCATTTCCCCGCGAATCAGCCCATCTTCCCACAGTGCCACGCTGGCAGTCTGCCCAGAAGTATCTAACGCTAAAATTCTCATGCCCGTGCACCTCCTTCCACGATAATCTCTCGGTAATCCAAACCTTTTTCCAGGTTTTTTCGAATCGTAATGCGGTAAGCTTCTGGCGGGATTAACTCTGCAATCAATTCCGACCATTCCACCAGACAAACCCCATTGCCAAAAAAGTATTCTTCATAGCCGATCTCTTCCATTTCATCGGGGCATCCGATGCGATATACATCGAAATGGTATAAGGGCAGACGCCCCTCCTCATATTCATTGACCAAGGTAAAGGTAGGGCTGGTTACTGGCTCCGTAATGCCAAGCCCCCAGGCAAAACCTTTGGAAAAAACAGTCTTTCCCACCCCCAGATCCCCATCCAAACAATAGATCTGACCGCTTACAGCGTTTTCTGCCATTTTTTTCCCGATTTCAAATGTTTCTTGTTCCGACCAGCTTTCATAGATCATGGGCGTTCTCCTTCGTTTCTCTTACTCAATAAACAGAGCACTGATCTGGGTATCTACTTCCTTTGTAGTGCTGCCATCGAAATAGCACAAATCACCCAGCTGTGTTTCCTGATCATAATTTTTGATATAAGCAGCGGTGCCGCCATTGCGGTACTGAATGCAGAATACGTTATCATCCAGATGGGTAGTAGTACCATTTTTGTAATGCATCAGTTCACCATTTCCCGTTGTTTCATCGGCATTTTGGATAAAGAACAGCTCATCTTTATCGGATGCAAAAACTACATGACATACGGTATCAGACAGCAGCGTTGTCTTGCCATATTCATATACACCTAATGCACCTGTATTGTTTACATAGTCATATAAGT
>CALWKY010000073.1 GCA_944381395.1 uncultured Lachnospiraceae bacterium | reverse complement strand
AGTCGTACACCCGATATAGTTGTAGATGTGCTTCAGCAGAATCCTCCTTATGACATACCTGATTTTGATACCAGCAGTTATGGGTGGATATACTAAAAGAAGAGGGGTTTTCAAGACCCCTCTTCTTTTTTTCTGTTCCCTTGTAAGAAATCCATTTAATATGATATATTAAAGAAAAGGTGGTGCATATCATTATGAAAAATTGGGATGGTGCTGATTCTTTTCAGTTATATCATAGAGTAGTTTTAGATTATGAAAAAGAAATAGAGCCATATACTTATAAAAAGATAACTATAAATCAAACAGAATGTGTCTATGTCATTCAAGACACTTTTATAATTTATTTGGGATTGATAAACTATGGTGATGATAGTTTTGTAGATTATAGAGTTGTTTTTGAGGAATTATTGGATAATTCCATTTTTAAGTTTAATTATAGTAAATTTTCTCGTAAATACTCAAATGCTGAGAAGTATCAACAGATGGAATATAAAAGGTTTCATGGAGTTTGGGGTGAACCTATTCGTGAAAACAGGGATTATAGAGAGTTCCAATCTTCTCCTGAAGATTGTCCTGTAATTTTCCGTGTGGAAAGTCGAGCAGATTATATAAATGAAACTTTACCAGAATTATTATTAAAGGAAAGATATAATCAATGGGAGGGTTATCTTTATCACTTTATAATCTATGAATTGTCAGATGGTAATAAAACGGGTTATGCTTTGTATTATACTGATAATCCTAAAATACATAAAGTGGCAAGAGATAAAGCAAATGATGTGGAATATAGTGGTTTAACTGCATTTGCATGGAGAGTTCAACATCAATCAAACGAATTGGTTTTAGATGATAGTCCATCAAAAAATGAGTTTTCTGATGATTATTACTTATCAATGGGTGTAAATTGTGATTCCACAATGATAGACCTTCTTTGTGATAAAATAGAACAACATAAAGCAAATGGTTGGAAACATAAATATGAGAAAACAAGAAATCCAAATAAATATTGTGTAGCGGAAAAAGATTTAAAATATTTTTGGGTATCCCGTTATATAAAAAGTAGTGTACCTCGTGATATTTTGAAAGTTGGTTCAGAGATTTTTAAGAAAGTTCATGCGGGTTTTTACAAAGACAAAGAGCGATATGAGTATTTGATACCTATAAACAAGTGGAAATCTGAACAGTTGGTTTATGAACTAACAGATAAACTTTACAAGAAACATACTGTATTATATCAACATCATCCGTTTTTCTTGGGTAAAATGTCTTATGATGTTTTTATTTGTGGATTGAATGTGGCAATAGAATATCAAGGCAAACAGCATTTTGAGCCAGTAGAAATATTTGGTGGTGAAGAACACTTTAAGAATCAAGTTTCTCGTGATAAACTAAAGAAAGAATTGAGCATAGCTAATGGTGTTTCCTTGGTCTATATAAATTATTGGGAGGACATTTCTCCTGATTTGATTCGTGAAAGAGTAGAGCAAGCATTAAAAGAACGAAATCAATAATTAAAGTTTTAAAACACTAACAGATTAAATAAAGGGGGTCATAAAATGCCTCTTAACTGCTTGGGTGACCTTTATAAATTGGAGATTGTATCAATACTAAAAAATAAGGGTTTCAATGTCAAAGATGTCCATGAATTAAATTTAATTTTGGAGAAAATGGGTCTTCTCATAAAGTCAGGTAGTCATTGGATGACAACAAAAGAGGGTGTCAAACATACAATATATAGCAGTCAGGTGTTAGATGCTCAAGGGTGGCATCCCTCTGTTGTAGACTTGATCGTGAAGTTTTTGAAAAAGTGAAAAATCATAAGAGTTGAGAAAGACTTTTGGAATGGGTAATTCCAAAAGTCTTTCTTTTTTGCTTTGCATTATAAGTTTGGACATACGACTAAACTTTTGGACAGTTAAATCCCCTTTCTTTTAGAAAAAAGAAAGGGGATTTTTCTAATGAATAATGCAAATCTACATGCTGCCAATAGAGCAAAGAATGATGAATTTTATACTGAATTATCTGAAATAGAAAAAGAATTAAAAAATTACTCTGATAAGTTTAAAGACAAGGTGGTCTTCTGCAATTGTGATGACCCCTTTGAAAGTAATTTTGTAAAATATTTTTTAATGCATTTCAATGGTTTGGGGTTGAAGGAATTATATGCTACAGGATATAAGATTTCTTCGATTGTAAATGCAGAATACCAAGTGGGTATAGAAAATATACCTTATTCTTTATGTGTAACGAGTACAAAGGAATATTTAAAGGGTGACCAAATAGATTTAGATTTTAATGGAGCAAAAGAATTGGTGGAAAAAGAGGGAGATAGAATACGGACTAAATTATTGGGTGATGAAAAGTATGTTGCTGGAGATTTCAGAAGTGAAGAAAGTATAGAAATACTTAAAAAGAGTGACATTATTGTAACTAATCCTCCATTTTCATTATTTCGAGAATATATCGCTCAATTAATGGAGTATAAGAAAAAGTTTTTAATTATAGGAAATAAAAATGCTTAAACATATAAAGAAATATTTCCTTATATAAAAAATAATGAAATTTGGTGGGGTTGTACTAATCCTGATTTATTTAGAGATGAAGTTGGAAATCTTACTAATAAGGTCAAAGGTTTATCCAGATGGTATACTAATTTGGATCACAAAAAAAGACATATCATGATACCATTAGATTTAGGACATAAATATTATGGGTATGAAAACCAATATGCTAATTACGATAATTATAATGCTATCAATATAGATAAAATAACAAATATTCCGTATGACTTTGAAGGGATAATGGGAGTGCCTATTAGTTTTATGGATAAATATAGTCCTGAACAGTTTGAAATTATAAAATTTCGTAAAGGTGATGATGATAAGGATTTACGAATCAACGGAAAGTGTCCGTATTTTAGAATATTGGTAAAGAAAGGCAACAAAAGACTGTCTTTGGTGGTTCAGACGATTTGCGCTACGGGTATCCGCGTTTCGGAATTACGTTATATTACAATGGAAGCTGTTCAGTCTGGACGGGCAGAAGTAAATTGCAAAGGAAAACACCGTGTAATTTTTTTGCCTGTAGAGTTACAAAAGAAATTGCGCCTTTATGCAAAAGAAAAAGGAATCCAGCAAGGTAGCGAAGTAGAAATGCCTGAAGTGGATGAATGGGTATAAATGCTGCTAAGTTGAATCTTTGCAGGTGGTTATAAACAGATACAAAATAGTAAAAGCATTTAAAAATGCAGATATCTATTTATTACACAGATGGGATCTGTTATTTTATAAAAGAAGTGCGTTAGACTATTTTGACCAGAATTTGCTGTAGATTTTCTAATTTTAAAGGTAGACGATGTCTCCTGCATATGCAGGAGACATTTTTTTATGAAAAAGAGAAAATTCGTCTTATGTTTTTTCGTATAGATAAAACAAAAAGTAAAATAATATTTTGTAAAAAATGTTGACAGAATTTTAGAAAGTGCTATAATCACTTTATGAATAAAACGATGAAGGGGACAGTAGTCCTCCCAGATGGCGCAGAGAGGGGCATCCGGTGTTTTTGCCGTGGCTGTGAGTGCCCTGCCGGACAGGAGTGTATGAAAACCGCCCCGGAGTGGCTCCAATCCAGCCCGGTGATGCCGTTATCATCTTTTGAATTGAGTGGTTTTACGAAACAATAAGGGTGGAACCGCGGGAGAAGTATTCGCTCTCGTCCCTTTTCTACAAAGGAAAGGGACGGGAGTTTTTTTATTTCCTTTCTCTTTCCGGAAACCGCAAATCAAAAACAAAAAGGAGAGAAAGATTATGAAGATTACTTTGAAAGATGGCGTAGTAAAGGAATTTGACAGCCCTGTTAGCGTTCTGGACATCGCAAAGAGCATCAGCGAAGGTCTGGCAAGAAATGCTTGCTGTGGTATGGTAAATGGGGAAGTGGAAGATCTGCGTACTATAGTAAGTGAAGATGCAGAAGTAAGCATCTGCACCGTAGAAGATGCAGAAGGTCTGAGAACACTGCGTCATACTGCTTCTCATATTATGGCACAGGCAATTAAGCGTCTGTTCCCTGAAACCAAACTGGCAATTGGTCCTGCAATTAAAGATGGTTTCTATTATGACTTTGACCGTGAATCTACGTTCACCGCGGAAGAACTGGCAGAAATCGAAGCAGAAATGAAGAAGATTGTAAAGGAAGATCTGTCTATCGAACGTTTTGAACTGCCTAGAGCAGAAGCAATCAAACTGATGGAAGAAAAAGGGGAACCTTACAAGGTAGAACTGATTCAGGATCTGCCGGAAGATGCTGTCATTTCTTTCTATAAGCAGGGTGAATTTACCGATCTTTGTGCGGGGCCTCACCTGATGAGCACTAAGATGGTAAAGGCATTTAAGCTGACCAGTGTAGCAGGTGCTTACTGGAGAGGCAGCGAAAAGAATAAGATGCTTTCTCGTATCTATGGTACTGCCTTCTCTAAAGCAAGTGAGCTGGAAGCACATTTGGCAATGCTGGAAGAAGCAAAGAAGAGAGATCATCGTAAACTGGGCAAGGAACTGGATCTGTTTATGATGAGTGATTTCGGTCCTGGATTCCCGTTCTTCCTGCCCAATGGTATGAGACTGCGCAACACTTTGATGGAATACTGGAGAGATATTCACTACAAAAATGATTATGTAGAAATTTCTACTCCTATTATGCTGAACAGAACTTTGTGGGAAACTTCCGGTCACTGGGATCACTACAAAGAAAACATGTACACCACTGTAATCGATGACGAAGATTTCGCAATTAAGCCTATGAACTGCCCTGGTTCTATCCTGGTATACCAGAATGAACCTCGTTCTTACAGAGATCTGCCTCTGCGTTATGCGGAATGCGGCTTGGTTCACAGACATGAAAAGAGCGGAGAACTGCACGGATTGATGCGTGTACGCTGCTTTACGCAGGACGATGCGCATATCTTTATTACTCCTGAACAGGTAACAGAAGAAGTTGCAAAGATCGCAGGTCTGATCAATCAGGTTTATGATATGTTCGGTTTCGAATATCATGTGGAACTGTCTACCAGACCGGAAAACTCTATGGGTTCCGATGAAGACTGGGAAGCAGCAGAAGCAGGTTTGAAGAACGCACTGGAATCTTTAGGTCTGCCTTATGTAATCAATGAAGGTGATGGTGCATTCTATGGTCCTAAGATTGACTTCCATCTGGTAGATGCAATCGGCAGAACTTGGCAGTGCGGTACCATTCAGTTGGACTTCCAGCTGCCGCAGAGATTTGAACTGGAATACACGGGTGCAGATGGTCAGAAGCATCAACCTATCATGATTCACCGTGTATGCTTCGGTTCCGTTGAGCGTTTCATTGGCATTCTGATTGAACACTTTGCAGGCGCATTCCCCACTTGGCTGGCTCCTATCCAGGTAAAGGTACTGCCTATTTCCGATAAGTATGCTGACTATGCAAAGTCTGTTGCAGATGCGTTTAGTGAAGCAGGTATCCGTACACAGGTAGATAGCCGTTCTGAGAAGATTGGCTATAAGATCAGAGACGCGAGAAACAAGAGAATTCCTTATATCTTGGTAGTGGGTGAGAAGGAAGCTGAAAACGGTACGGTTTCTGTTCGTTCCAGAAAGAATGACGATGAGGGCGAAATGGGCTTAGCAGAAACCATTGCCCGTATCCAAGAAGAAATTAAGACCAAAGCAAAAGACTGATCGTTTTTAGTTACTGAAAGCAGACGCTGATGCGTCTGCTTTTTTATAAACGGTTGACAGCAATATGTATCTATGCTATAATAACAAACCGCAGATGGCAGATTTTTTAGAAAAACAGGAAAAAAGAGTTGACGGCAGTCGCTTTTTCTGCTATACTGCTGTAGAAACAAAGCAGAAGTATCCGCTTCTCACCTCCCGGCAGTTAGGTCGTTGGGGTTCATAACTCGATAAATAACAGCATTGGTCTGTTTTTTATGTGTGCGGCGGATATTTTCGCCGCATATTTTTTTGTGGAAATCCTCAAAGAAATATGTGACGGAAAAGATTGCTTTCCCAAAATTTTATTTTATTGGAGGTGCTTGACAATTACTGAATTAATGATCAACGAACAAATCAGGGACAAAGAAGTACGCCTTATTGGAGAAGACGGCGAACAGCTGGGCATTATGTCTGCCCGCGATGCACAGAAGATCGCAGAAGAAAAGAAATTGGATCTGGTGAAGATTGCTCCCACAGCAAAACCTCCCGTTTGCCGTGTAATGGACTATGGTAAATACCGTTTCGATCAGGCAAAGAAGGAAAAAGAAGCAAAGAAAAAGCAAAAGACTGTGGATGTCAAGGAGCTGCGCTTGTCCCCCAGCATCGAGGAACACGATATTCAGGTCAAGATTAAAAAAGCAATCGAATTTTTGAAGAACGGGAACAAGGTAAAGATCAGCATTCGCTTTAGAGGCAGAGAAATTGGTCATTCCCAAGGCGGTGTTTCCATTCTGGAAAATTTCGCAAAACAGGTTGCGGAAGTTGGTTCTATCGATAAGGAACCGAAGATGGAAGGTAAGAGCCTGGTAATGTTCCTGGCACCGAAAAACTAACTTATTTCATTTTTATCAGGAGGATTTGAATCATGCCTAAGTTGAAAACAAAAAAAGCAGCAGCAAAGAGATTTAAGATGACTGGTACAGGTCAGCTGACCAGACATAAGTCCGGCACACAGCATATCCTTGGCAAGAAGTCCAGAAAGAGAAAGAGAAATCTGAGACATGCTACCACAGTTGATAAGACTGTTCTGAACAGCATCAAGAAGAGACTGTTACCTTACGCATAATTTATTGGATCGATTTTTCAGGAGGACTATATCATGGCAAGAGTAAAAGGCGCGCTGAACGCAAGAAAGAGACATAAAAAGGTTTTGAAGCTGGCGAAAGGCTTCAGAGGTAGAAGAAGCAAGCAGTACAGAGTTGCAAAGCAGTCTGTAATGAAGTCTATGGCATTTGCATTTGCAGGCAGAAAGCAGACTAAGAGAGAATACAGAAGCCTGTGGATCACCAGAATTAACGCAGCTGCAAGAATGAACGATATTTCTTACAGCAAGCTGATGCACGGTCTGAAGTTAGCTAACGCTTCCATCAACAGAAAGATGTTAGCTGATCTGGCTGTATCTGATCCTGCTGCATTTACCGCTCTGGTAAACACTGCAAAGGCTCAGCTGAACTAATTTCTTTTTGCATAAAAAAACTCCGAAAGGTTTTTACCTTCGGAGTTTTTTTATGCTGTTAAATTGAAACTGCTAAATTGAAAGTTGTAAAATTAAGATGCTTTGCTATAAAAACAATTGTCCCTGTGTGACATAATTTTTACCCGGAATTGGTTGACAAATAATAGCAAACAGGATAAGATATTACTGTTCAATTATTTTGCAAAAGATATCGTCAATGGATTATGACAAAGGAGTGAATCACCAATGAATAAGAATGTTCCCAATAGCTTGGCATGGGTAGAGAGAGATGCGAAAGTAATCGCGCCTTGCTCTCATCTGTCCAATTTCCCTCTGGTTGTGGAAAAAGCAAAAGATGACATCATTTACGATGTAGATGGAAACGAGTACATTGACTTTCTGGCAGCGGCTGGCTCTTTGAACTTAGGTTCCAGCTCTGATGTGCTGACCGCAGCAATTCAGGAACAGCTGACCAAATATACCCAGTATGCATTGCCTTATACCTATAATACACCTACCATTGAATATGCAGAAATGTTAGCAAAGACTTTCCCTGGTGGCGGCGATATTAAGGTTTGCTTTGGCAACTGTGGTTCTGATGCCAATGACGCTGCTGTAAAGTTCGCTAGAGCATTTACCGGCAGAAAGAAGATCATTACATTTATCAATGGTTACCATGGTAATACATATGGTTCTTCTTCTATGACAACTGTTACCACTCGTATGCGTGCAAAGATGGGGCCTTTCCTGCCTGAGATCTATCATTTCCCTTTCTTTGCTGCAAATGTGGATGATGCTACTTGCGAGGCAAACTGCTTAAAGGAAATGGAAGAAGCTTTTGCAACCTATCTGGATCCTACTGAAGTAGCCGCTATGGTTATCGAACCTATTCAGGGTGACGCTGGTCTGATTGTTGCACATCCTATTTTCATGCAGAAACTGTACGCACTGTGCAAGAAGTATGGCATCCTCTTCATTGCAGAAGAAGTACAGCAGGGCTTCTGGAGAAGCGGCAAGATGTTCAGCATTGAGCATTTTGACGGTATTATCCCTGATGGTATCGTTATGGGTAAATCCATTGGCGGCAGCTTGACACTGGGCGCATTTATGGCAAGAGCAGAAATTATGGACTGCCTGCCTGCGCCTGCGCACCTGTTCACACTGGGTGGTAATGCACTGGCTTGCGCAGCTGGTAAGGCTTCTTTGGCTTATATGCAGACCGAAGAATTCCAGACCAGACTGAAAGAAAACGAAAAGATTATGCTGGAATGCCTGACTGCATTGAAGGAAAAATATCCTGATGTAGTTGGTGAAATCCGTGGTTTGGGTATGTCCAGAGGTTTGAATATCGATAAGGTAGATCCTGCTACCGGCGAAAGAAAGCCTGATGCAATCGGTACTTTCAAGATCATCTTCCGTTCTTACGAAAAGGGTCTGCTGATGATTTCTCTGTCCGAAAATACCCTGCGTATTCAGCCACCTCTTACCATTAAGCCTGAAAACCTGAAGAAGGGCTTCCAGATTGTGGATGAAGCAATCAATGAATACATCAATGGTCAGATCTCCGATGATGTTCTGAGCTTTAAGAAGGGTTGGTAATTCCTTTTGTTTTCAAAGCGCTGCTTGTAGAAATACAGGCAGTGCTTTTTTGCACCTTTTTTGTCTCTCTGCATAGCTTAAAAGCAGGAAGCTATAAGGAGGGGAGTTTATGCCAACGATTTATCTTAGCCCGTCTTTACAGGAATATAATCCTTATCTGACAGGTGGTAGTGAAGAAGAATATATGAATTTAATTGTAGATGCTATGGAACCATATTTGACAGCCAGCGGCATTGGATTCTTGCGCAATGACCCTGCGATGAGTTTGGGAGAAGCGATTCAGGATTCCAATCAGGCAGGTGTGGATTTTCATTTAGCGATTCATTCCAATGCCGCACCGGAGTCATTGGCAGGACAGTTACAAGGTCCAGACATCTATTATTTTGTAGGCAGTCGATATGGGGAAGAAATGGCGAATATCATAGCAGATGCTTTTCGGGAGATTTATCCTGATGCAGAAAAAGTAAATGCGGTTCCAACAGTGACCCTGCGAGAATTACGGCGTACCACAGCGCCGTCAGCTCTGGTAGAAGTGGCATACCATGACCAGGCAGATGACGAAGCATGGATTAAAGAAAATATTGATACCATTGCAAAGGCATTATCCAAAGCAGTGGCAGAATACTTTGGGGTACCTTTTGTAGAACCCCAGTAAACATGGGAGCAGCAGATTCGCTGCTCTTTTTTTATAAAAAACAATAGTTATAAATACACTTAAAAAAATTGGATATAAATTGTATGGATGCACAAAAAAATAAAATATTTCAAAAAAATAGAGGGAATTTGAAATAAATGTGGTATAAAATAAAGTATAGTGTATGTGATTTTTCCTAATTTACATAGAAGTGGGGAAATGTACATCCATTGTTTCAAATTATCCTAAGGAGGTTAGTACATTATGAAAACGTATACTTCAGACAAGGTAAGAAATGTTGTATTGCTGGGTCACAGCGGCTCTGGTAAAACGACATATGTAGAATCTGCATTGTATTACGCAGGCGCAACCACACGTATTGGTAAAGTTGAAGATGGAAATACCGTCAGCGACTATGAAGCAGAGGAAATTCGCCGTCACGTGTCTATCAATACATCTGTTCTTCCTTTAGAGTGGCAGGATACAAAGATCAACTTCCTGGATACCCCTGGTTATTTTGACTTTATGGCAGAAGCAAAATTGGCAATGAGTGTTGCAGATTTGGCTGTTATTATGGTTTCTGCAAAGTCTGGCTTGGAAGTTGGCACAGAAAAGGCATGGAGCTACTGTAAAGAAATGCAGCTGCCCAGAATGGTCTTTGTAAATCAGATGGATGATGAAAATGCAAACTTCGAAAAGACTTTGGCAGACATGCGTGCCAGATTTGGTAAAGCAGTTGCACCTTTGCAGATCCCTTTTAACGATGAAGATGGCAATTTCATCGGTTTCATCAATTTGATCAAGAGAGATGCCAGAAAGAAAGTAAACGGCAAGCTGACAAAATGCGAAATGCCGGAAGATAAGAAAAACGAAGTAGAAAGACTGCGCTCCATGCTGGTAGAAGTTGCTGCAGAAAGTAACGATGAACTGATGGAGAAATTCTTTAATGATGAAGAACTGACAGAAGAGGAGATTTATGACGGTCTGCTGGATGGTATCGCTAACTACAGAATCTCTCCTGTTATGTGTGGTTCCGCTACATTAGGCTATGGTGTAAAATTGCTGATGAATACCATTGTTCGTTTTACTCCTCCCGCAGCGGAAGCAAGAAAAGAATTCCATGCATTGGTGGATGGCTCCGATGCAGTTCTTTGCTCCAGTGATGATGATGCATTCTCTGCGTTTGTGTTTAAGACAATTTCTGACCCTTACATTGGCAGATTGAACCTGTTTAGAGTGATGAGTGGCAAGCTGGAAGCTGGTCAAACCATCTACAACGTAGAAAAGGATACTACAGAAAGAGTAGCACACTTGTACATTGTCCGTGGTAAAGAACAGATTGAAGTAGACGAACTGCATACTGGAGATATCGGTGCGCTGGCAAAACTGACCAATACATCCACACAGGATACTTTGGCAACCAAAGACCATCCCATTGTTTTGCCGAAAATTTCACTGCCTGGCTCCGTTTATGCAATGGCTATCAAGCCGAAAGGAAAAGGCGATGAGGATAAATTATCTGCCGCATTGACCAAACTGCGGGAAGAGGATCCTACCCTGAAAATGGTAGTAGATAAGGAAACGAAGCAGACATTGATCTATGGTGTAGGTGAACAGCAGATCGATGTAATGGTAAATAAGCTGAAAACAAAATATAAGATCGAAGTAGATCTGGAAGATCCGATCGTTCCTTATCGAGAGACCATTAAAGGTACTGCTGCAAATATCCGTGGACGCCATAAAAAACAGTCCGGCGGACATGGTCAGTTCGGTGATGTTGTAATGACTTTTGAACCCAGCGGCGATTTGACCGTTCCTTATGTATTCGAGGAAAAAGTATTTGGCGGTTCAGTTCCGAAGCAGTATTTCCCTGCAGTAGAAAAAGGTCTGCAGGAATGTGTACAAAGCG
Organism: uncultured Lachnospiraceae bacterium; assembly: GCA_944381395.1. Lineage (GTDB taxonomy): Bacteria > Bacillota > Clostridia > Lachnospirales > Anaerotignaceae > CALWRB01. The sequence continues at coordinate 7,487 of CALWKY010000073.1, read as the reverse complement.
GTGTTCTGGCAGGATTCCCTATGGTTGGTGTAAAGGCAACCTTGCTGGATGGCTCTTATCATCCTGTTGACTCTTCCGAAATGGCATTTAAGTTGGCTACTGCGATTGCGTTTAAGGAAGGTATTCCTCAGGCAAAACCTACTATTTTGGAACCCATTGAACACGTGGAAGTATTGATTCCTGAAGAATACATGGGCGATATTATGGGTGATATCAATAAGCGTCGTGGTAGAATCTTAAGCATGGATGCTGTCAGCAAGAAAAAATGTATTGTTGCAGAGGTTCCTACTGCAGAAATGCACAAGTATGCAACAGATTTGCGTTCTTTGACCCAGAGCCGCGGCGAGTATAGACACTATTTCGAACGCTATGAAGAAGTTCCTGCAGAAATTCAAAAACGCATCATCGAAAAAAGAGCAGCTGCAAAATAAAATCATCCCTTGAGGAAAAAGAGAGGATATCGTATGATATCCTCTTTCTTTTTGTCTTTTATTTGACAGAGGTTTTTGCCTTTTGTATAATACTGGTAGATGATAAAGAGGAGATTTTTTCATCATGAAACGATTATGGCTCATGTGTGTTTTGCTGGTGCTATGCACATCTTGTACTACAGCGAATAAAACACAAATGGAAAATATTACATTTTTTGCAATGGACACGGTTATGGAAATCCAGGGAGAAGGAGAAAACTGCCAGACAGCCTTAGAAAAAGCGGAACAGGAGATCTATCGTCTGGAATCTTTGCTGACATTGCAAAAAGCGGATAGTGATGCGGTAAAATTGCAGGAAGCCGCAGGAAAAGAATGGATCACAGTAGATGCGTCTACTGCCGTCTTGCTGGAACAGGGACGAGCACTTTGGGAAGAAACAGATGGCGCTTTTGACTTAACCATGGAGCCAGTAACAAAAGCTTGGGGCTTTGGAACAGATCATCCAGCGGTCCCTAACCAGAATACCATTGCGGATGCCCTTTCTTTGGTGGACGGCGGCGCAATTTTTGTGCAAGGAACACAGGCAATGTTGGAACAGGAAGGCATGGCGGTGGATTTTGGCGGCATTGCAAAAGGATATGCTGCTGATCGGGCAGCTGAAGTGCTTCGGGAAAATGGAATTACTGCTGGCATTCTTTCTTTGGGCGGCAATGTTCGTGTATTTGGAGAGAAAGCGGATGGTTCTTTATGGCACGTAGGTGTTCAGGATCCGCAAGATGCAAGCGCATTATTGGGCATAGTTACGCTTTCTGATGGTTCTGTTGTGACATCTGGAGGATATCAGCGTAATTTTACGGAAAATGGTAAAACTTATCATAGTATTATGGATCCGAAAACTGGATACCCCGCAGAGAGTGGGCTGCTGTCAGTTACTATCGTTTGTCAGGATGGCACCCGTGCAGATGGTCTTTCCACGGCGCTGTTTGTCATGGGAGAAGAAAAAGCGATTGACTTTTGGAAGCAATATACAGATTTTGAAATGATTTTAGCAACAGAGGATGGAAGGCTGCTCGTTAGTGAAGGATTAAGTTTTTCAGATGCTTCTGGGCAATATGAAATGGCTATTTTGCAGAGAAATTAAGAAAGGGGAGTTTTTGTATGTGGGATTGGAAAGAGGAACTGAAGACATTCCGCCTAAAAATGGACTGGAAGGAATTGGCTCTTTTCCAAGGCAGTATGCTTTCTTTGGGCGCTGCATTAGGTGCAGCCTGCAGTGAGAAGAAAAATAAAAATTTGATTCTTGGTTTTGCGGTCGCATTTGGCTTATTGTATCTTCCTTTTGTTATGAAAATTTTTGGATTCAGCCTGCAAGAAGGAAAAATGGACGGTTTTGAGGAAGATACAGAAGATTTTGAGGATATTGCCAGCGGGATGGTAGGAGAAACGGTCCCTGATGAGGATGAGGGATATATTTTAAAAATTTACAGTGAAGAATAAGTTCTTTTCTTTTTGGTAAAGCAGGTTAAAATAGTAAATATAGTACAAAGTATAAACAGGAGGTTTTTCCAATGAAAAAAGCAGTTACAGATTCTATTTTCTATGTAGGTGCCAATGACTATGACATTGACCTGTTTGAAGGACAATATGAAGTTCCTAATGGTATGGCATATAACTCCTATGTTATTATGGATGAAAAAATTGCTGTAATGGATACCATTGACCAGAGAAAAACGGATGTGTGGCTGAGTCAGTTGGCAGAAGTTTTTGGAGATAGAACACCAGATTATTTAGTAGTACAACATATGGAACCAGATCACTCTGCGTCCATTGGTGCATTTTTAGCACAGTATCCCACTGCGGTTGTAGTGGGTACAGCAAAAACATTTGCGATGATTCAACAGTTTTTTCCTACAATGGAAATGCCCAAGACTATAGCTGTAAAAGAAGGAGATACCCTTTCTTTAGGAACTCATATCCTGCACTTTGTAATGGCGCCGATGGTGCATTGGCCGGAAGTTATGGTAAGCTATGAAGCAACAGAAAAAATTCTGTTCTCTGCAGATGCATTCGGCAAATTTGGCGCTTTGGATGCAGAAGAAGATTGGCTGGATGAAGCAAGAAGATACTTTATTGGTATTGTTGGCAAATATGGAAAGCCGGTTCAGACCCTTTTGAAAAAAGCTGCTGCGCTGGATATTGCAAAGATTTGTCCTCTGCATGGTCCTGTTTTAGAGGATAACTTGGGGTATTATGTAGATTTGTATAGAAAATGGTCTTCTTATGAACCGGAAGAAAAGGGTACTTGTGTATTCTATACCTCTGTATATGGTCATACGGAAGCGGCGGTAGAATTATTGGTGCAAAAAATGCTGGATGAAGGCGTTCCCATGGTAGTTATGATGGATTTGGCGAGATGTGATATGGCAGAGGCGGTTGCAAATGCATTTGCTTTTGATCAGTGCGTTCTGGCAACTACCACATATAACGGTGACATTTTCCCCTTTATGAAGGAATTTATCACACATTTGACAGAACGGAATTTCCAGAATCGCAAAGTGGCATTTATGGAAAATGGCTCTTGGGCACCTACAGCAACAAAGACAATGAAAAAATTACTGGAAGCATCTGCAAACTTAACTTTTGCAAATCAGGAAGTAACCATTCTTTCTGCTGTCAATGATGCAGCTGAGGATGCAATTGCTGCACTGGCAAAAGAAATGGCGAAAGCATATCAGGATGAAAAGGCAGCTGAATGATGTTTTTGAAAAAAGGGAAAAGAGGAGATCTTTTCCCTTTTTCTTTCCGGTTTTAAGTTGATTTAAGCTATTTCTTGTATAATGAAAATAGATATGCAAAACAAGGAAAGAAGGTAAAAATTATGCGTCTATTATTGGCAGAAGATGAAGTGGCACTGTCACGTGCGCTTACTGCTTTATTGATACATAGTAATTATTCCGTAGATGCTGTCTATGATGGACAGGAGGCACTGGATTATTTAGAAAGCGGTATTTATGATGCTGTCATATTGGATATTATGATGCCAAAGGTGGATGGTATTACGGTTTTAAAGAAAATGCGTGCAGCTGGTAACCGTACACCAGTATTGCTCTTAACAGCAAAATCTGAAGTGGATGACAGAGTGCTGGGGCTGGATAGTGGTGCAGATGATTATTTGACGAAACCATTTCATTCCAAAGAATTGTTTGCAAGAATACGTGCCATTACTAGAAGACAAGAGTCCTCTGGTGATTCTCTTTTAACATTTGGCAATGTTTCTTTGGATCGTTCTACCTTTTATTTATCTACATCACAAAATTCACTGCGTCTTTCTAATAAAGAATACCAAATGATGGAAATGTTGATGATGCAGCCGAAACATGTGATTAGTTCTCAGCGTTTTTTAGAAAAAATTTGGGGATATGATAGTGATGTGGAATTAAATGTAGTATGGGTCTATATTTCCAATCTGCGCAAAAAACTGCAAATTTTAGGCAGTAATATACAAATTAAAGCAGTGCGAAATCAGGGATACTCGTTGGAGGATGAAGAATGATCAAGAAATTACAGCGCAGATTTATTCTCATCGTCATTGGTTCTATGACAGCGGTATTTGGTTTATTAGTTGGTGCGATGAATATTGCCAATTATCGTACTTTAGTAGAACAAAGTGTTGCGATGTTGGAATTTTTAGCGGAAAATGGAGGACATTTTCCCGGGGATGAACGATTGGAAAAATTAGAGCATAGAGACTTTACTCCGGAAACTCCTTTTACAACACGGTATTATACGGTGAAAATTTCCGCAGATGGAGAAGCGATTGCCGTCGATACAGATCAGATTGCTGCCATTGATAGTGAAACGGCAGAAAGAGAAACCATGCAGTATTATAACGCTGGTATTACAGAAGGATTTCATGGAAGCTATCGTTTTGCAGCATTTTCGGAAAATGATGAAACGCTTTACATTTTCCTTGACTGTCATCGGGATTTGGATTTCTTCGAAACATTCCTTTTGGTTTCCATCAGTATTAGCATATTAGTCTTGGCATTGGTTAGTCTTTTGGTTATATTATTTTCCGGCAGAGCAATCCAGCCGCTGGCGGAAAGCTATGAAAAGCAGAAGCGTTTCATTACGGATGCGGGACATGAAATCAAAACACCTCTTAGTATCATTGATGCTGGAGCCGAAGTTTTGGAAATGGAATATGGAAAAAATGAATGGACGGAGACCATACAATCCCAAGTACGCCGTTTGACTTCACTGACAGAAAAGTTAGTACTGCTTTCTCGCATGGAAGAAGAAAATTCATCAGCAAAGTTTATGAACTTTTGTCTCAGCGATGCCATTATTGATATGGCTGCACCGTTTCGTGCCATGGCAGAGGCAAAGGGAAAGCATTTTACTTATGATGTACAGGAAAATGTTTTATATTATGGAGATGAATCTGGAATTCGACAAATGATCTCCTTGCTGTTGGATAATGCCATGAAATATTCCAACGAAGGGGGAGATATTTCTCTTTCTTTACGCATATCTGGCAAGACAAAAGAAATCATTGTAAAAAATACGGTGGATGAAATTACTGTTGGAAAGCAGGATGTACTTTTTGAGCGGTTTTATCGACCGGATACTTCGAGAAATTCCAGAACTGGTGGGTTTGGCTTAGGATTATCGGTGGTGAAAGCCATTGTGCAATCTCATCATGGCAAAATTTCTGCTGAAAGCAGTGACGGCAAAAGTATCACATTTACCATTTTTTTATAAACCAGCTATAGAAACAGGATGCCTTTCGGAGGCATTCTTTTTCTTTTGCAGTATTTATCCTTGACAAAGCTTGAAATCATGGTAGAATAAATATCAAGTTAAAAATATGTCCACACAAAGGCTGTGAAAGTGAAAAGTAAGCAGTTTTGCCTCCTACAGAGAGAAAGCGTCATCGGCTGTAAGCGTTTTCGGAAAGACGAGCTGTTGAAGTTCCCACTGGAGCCGCTTCTCTGAAACATGATAGTAGGAGATGACGTTTCCTGCACGTTACGCAGTAGAGTGCCTGTGATTGCAGGAATTTGGGTGGTACCGCGGAGTCTTCGTCCCTTTTTGGACGAGGCTTTTTTATTTTCATGGAAAATAAGGAAGGAGACTGTAGAGAAATGAAAGAACAATTAAAACAGATCCATGATAAAGCCATTGCGGCTTTCTTGGAAGCAAAAGAAATGAAGGATATCGAAGAACTGAGAGTCAAAATTTTAGGCAAAAAAGGGGAACTGACTGCTGTTTTGAAAGAAATGGGTAAGCTTTCTGCAGAAGAAAGACCTATCATTGGTCAGTATGCTAATGAAGTACGTCAGGACATTGAGGCAAAACTGGATGAAGCAAAGAAACGTTTAGAAGCATTGGAGATGGCGCATCGTCTGGAAAAAGAAGCTATCGATGTTACTATGCCAGGTACCGCTTTGCCGGATGGGCACAAGCATCCTATGAGCATCGTTATTGATGAGATTTGTGAGATTTTCCGCGGCATGGGTTATGAAGTAGCGGATGGTCCGGAAGTAGAATTGGACTACTACAATTTCGAGGCGCTGAATATTCCCGCAAACCATCCCGCAAAAGATGAGCAGGATACTTTCTACATCAACGGAGATATTTTGTTACGAACCCAGACATCCCCCATGCAGGTACGTACAATGGAAAAAGGTAAGTTGCCTATTCGTATGGTTTGTCCCGGTGCAGTTTATCGTGCCGATGAAGTAGACGCTACCCATTCTCCTGTATTCCATCAGCTGGAAGGTCTGGTAGTAGATAAAAATGTAACGATGGGTGATCTGAAAGGTGCTCTGGCAGTTTTTGCAAAAGAATTGTTTGGTGAAAATACAAAGGTTCGTTTCCGTCCCCACCATTTCCCTTTCACAGAGCCTTCTGCGGAAATGGATGTTACTTGCTTTGCGTGTGGCGGTAAAGGCTGCCGTGTTTGCAAAGGAGAGGGCTATATTGAACTGTTGGGCTGCGGCATGGTGCATCCCAAAGTATTAAAGATGAGTGGAATTGATCCTGAAGAATACAGCGGCTTTGCTTTTGGTATGGGGTTGGAGCGTGTAGCAATGCAAAGATATGGTATTACTGACCTGCGTTTGCTGTTTGAAAATGATACCAAGTTCTTAAAGCAGTTCTAATGATTTTGATGGATTGAGAAAGGAGATAGAATACAATGGATGTACCCATGTCATGGATGAAAGAGTATGTGGATGTTACCACAGACATCAAAGATTTCGTAGAAGATATTACACTGACCGGTTCTAAAGTAGAAGGCTATACAGAGATTGCCGGTGAGTTGAAAAATATTGTAACAGGTTATATTAAAGCAATTGAAAAGCACCCTGATGCAGATAAATTGAGAATTTGTACCGTTGATGTTGGAACAGGTGAAGATTTGACCATTGTAACAGGTGCTCCCAATGTAAAAGCAGGCGATTATGTACCGGTTGCGCTGGATCATTCAGTGATTGCAGGCGGCAAAGAAATCCATACTGGCAAGCTGCGTGGTGTGGAATCCCAAGGTATGCTTTGCTCCATTGAAGAATTGGGATTTGATCGTCATGATTTCCCGGAAGCACCGGAACATGGTATTTACATTTTCCCTGAACCGGTTGCGTTGGGGCAGGATGTAACAGAAGTAATGGATTTAAAGGACGAAGTAGTGGAGTATGAAATTACTTCTAACCGTGTAGATTGCTATAGCGTATTGGGTATTGCCAGAGAAGCGGCGGCAACATACAAGCTGCCGTTCCGTTTCCCTAAGATCGAAGTAAAAGAACTGGGAAGCGGCAATGCAAAAGATATGATCTCTGTAGAAATTCAAAATCCTGCCCTTTGCTCCAGATATATTGCCAGAGTTGTAAAGAATGTCAAAATTGGTCCTTCTCCCAGATGGATGAGAAAGAGGCTGCGCGCAGCAGGTGTGCGTCCCATTAACAACATCGTAGATATTACCAACTACGTCATGGTAGAAATGGGCCAGCCCATGCATGCCTTCGATATTGACGAAATTGCACAGAGAAAGAT
>CALWKY010000072.1 GCA_944381395.1 uncultured Lachnospiraceae bacterium | reverse complement strand
GCTTGTGCCTGGTGCTTCCTGGAATGTAACCGTTCCAGCTTCCCGATCCACTGTAAAATCAACATCTTCTGTCTTATCTTCCCATTCACCTTCTGATTTTAGGATTCGTACCGTTACTTTGTCCTCTGCTAAACTATCCGTAGTCAAATGGTAGATTTTGTCTGTAGAAGTCCCTCGAAAGCTTTCCGTAAATTTTCTGCCAATCAAATTGATAGGCTCCAGTGTAGCTCCACCGCCTTTTGTGGGATCTCTGGAAATAATAATGGTGGGAACATATGCAATGTCTTCCAGTGCCTTAACCTGATAAGTCATGACAGGTTCTTCTTCATCGGTTCCTGTGCTATCACCTTCCGCTCCGCTCCCTTCGCCCGTTTGGTCATCACCCGTAGTACCATTTACCTGATCGGATTCTTCGGTTCCGGATTCTTCCGTACTATCTTCTTTTTCTTCTTCAAATTCTCCATATACCAATGCTTTTTTTCCGTCCAGTATCAGCAATTTATCCCGAAACTGCTTTCCGCAACTCAGCTCATCTGCAATACCGCTGTAAATTTCTTCGCCATTGAAATACAGTTTATCTCCGGCATGAATAATCACTCGATCATTTAATCGAAACACACCGTTAATCCTGCCAGCATATGTTCCTGTTTTTTGATAACCCTGCCGTTTTCGTACTTTTCCTGGAATATCCCGAATCATGTTAGGGGCTTCCGGGCTTCTTCTCTCACTGATAGCCGCAGGTGTACTGGTTAAATCCACGCCTCGAAAATCTTCAAATACGTACCTGTACAAATCTACTGCTGAAGGAATAGAAAACCTTGCCACATTCAAACACCTCCATCAATTCCTCCCCTTTTCACTGACCCATTTGCCGCTTCCATTCCTATTGACATTTGCTCTGTTGCCACTCATTTTCAACTCTTCCAGCCATGCACTAAATTCGTTCATATAAATTTGTGCCAGCTGCGCATCGTCTTCTTTGTATAATTCGCCTGCCATATATAAGGCAACCATGTTTGCTTCTTCCGGGTAAATATCAATTTCAAAGGAATTTGCAGTATCATTGGTGAGCTTTGGCGGATATGCATCATACCAGATACGAAAAAGTCCTTTTGCATCTTGCGGCAACAGTAAAATCCCATTTCCCTCCATACGGTAATTCATGTATGGCTCATAGGACTCTCCGTTATCCCATAAAATTTCACCATCATACATTGCATAGTAATCTGTCGTAATATCTTTTAGATCATATCCGTTATATGTTCCCAAAGAAAAAGAGGGAGAAGTTTTCTCCTCCCCCTCTGTTTGATAGATTTCTGCCAGTTTGCGAAAACGCCTACCGGCAGTTACTAATAAAAGCATGGCTTCATTGGCAGCCGCAGGCATTTTAGAAAGGTAGACATTGGTATTTTCATCTTCTACCAGTTCTTTGCTGTCCAGCTCAAACATTTTATGAAGACAAGTTATCTTCAAGTCTTCCCATTTCATACGTGCCTACCCCCTTTTGATTAGGTCAATTCTGTACCAGAAGAGAAGCCTGCACCACACAGTGAAATACCGCGCCAGTTATTAAAACCAGCGCCAAATCTGGCACGACCAGCAAAAACATTGGCATCTGTATTTTCATCGATGTAGCTTCTTACAGACAGTTTTACACGGTCCACCCAAGGCATACAAATATAGTCCTTCATAAACTGGCTGTCCATCATGAAGAAATAAGATTCACCACCCAGCTTCTTGGGCAGATAATTCCAAACCAAGATATTCCACAAACCAATCTGGAAGTTGATGGCATTGTTATTGCTGTCAGGATCCAGGTCAGACCCTACTGCTGCAAAAACTGCCCGCTTCAATGCGGCATCATTGGGAATAATAATCGTATCCGGCATAACAGAAAGCAAATTTCCATCGTCATCGCAGAAATCCTGCATTCTTTCCTGTACCTGGTCCATTACATCTGTACTAAATGCAGCCTTAAATAAGTTGCTCTGCACATATTTGTTTTTCTTTGTCGCACTGGGATGGCTTGCATTGAACATAGCTGTACCATCTGCACAGGCAACATCGAAAACTCTGTTACCAAAAGTCATCTTTGTACCGGTACCTGCTGCCAAAAGTGCTGCACCAAATTTTTCTCTTGTTCTGCCGTAAGAAGTAGTAAACTGTGCAGATTTACTTTTAATTCTGCTGATTTTATTATCTTCTACCATAGCCTGTGTGACGGTAAAACGGTTTTTCCACTCTTCCGGTTCAATCACTTTGCTAAATCCTTCCTGCCATCCATTATCAGGATAAGCACCATTTTCGCCTACCGGAACAAAATCACCGATGGAAGTTTCCATGGTATATTTCTCTGCAAAGTTGGTACTTGTTTCCATGGTATAGATCTTATCAATTAAACTCTTGTTCTGGAATGCCTCAATCTGTTCGTTGATAATTGCTTTGATCGGTTCCTGGCTCTTGCCAAAAACCGAATCATTCACACCACTGCTCTTGGAAAAAATAATTCCTGCCATATATCTTCACTCCTTTTTTATCTAAAATATCCTGTTGCTGTACCAGATGCCTGATCTACACTCACTACATCAAAGACACCGCCTGTATCTGTACTGGTAATTTGCAATCCATCTGTGTGCAAAGTAACTTTCTTGCCAACAGTAGGCAGCGCTGTATAAGGCACTTCAAATCGTCTGGTTGCCAATACCGGCATAACGATTGCCTGATCGCCCTTTTCTCCCATATAAATATAAGTGGCTTTATCTGTGGGACCGCATTTCGTAACAGCCCCATCCGCTACTTTCAGTGCTTCTCCCAATTCATAAGATTCCATAGAAGTCTTTGCAATCTCCATAAAAGGCTCTACACTTGTAATCTCTGTATCGTAAAGTCTAAACATCCTGTTCACTCCTTTAATCTTTATATTTATTATACTTCTCCAAAATTTCAGCATCGCTAATGCCAGGATAGTACATCCGGAAACCTTCGGCTACATCTGCAGGTACACTGCCGCCGGGCACACCGCCTTTCGGCTGCCTCATATGATTTTTGCTGTTTAAGTCATTCAGCGCACCTTGTTTCACAGCCTGTGACCGCTTCTGTAGTAATTCATCCATATGTGTAGCCGCATATGCTTTTTCTAATGGCACACCCCTACGCCACATTTCCAGTGCTTCACGCCCTTCTGGTGTCTTTCTAAAATCTCCGATCTCTTTGATGCCACATTCTGGGTATTTTTGTACAACCTTTTTCAATTCATCTTGCATAAACAGCTGTACTCTTTGGGTTTCTTGTGCCTTTTCTACTTCCAATGCGTGCTTAACAATGGGATGGTTACTAATGGCATCTGTCAATGCCTTTTCATTGATACCAGCTTCTTTTAATTTTCTGCTGCGTTCTTCTGCCTCAAACTGTGTCCGATAGTTTTGGTATTCTGCAACATTGTCAATCATTTTTCCTGTATAGGGATTTTTAATATGACCATATTGCGCCCGAATAAACTCATTCAGTCGTTTCGTTGCTGCGGCATCAACCTTTTGCCAGTACGCCGCATCTTCATTTACTGGATCACCTCCACTGCTATTCCCCGCAGTAAGGGCTTCTTCCTCTGGTTCTTGTTTTTCAGCAATAGAACTGTCTGTTTCCTGCATCGGCTCTGACGTTTCCAGCTGTTCCGGTGCATTTTCTGTCAATGGAGTAGTATCTTGCAGCTCCATTTCCATATGCTCATCCATGTACTTCACTCCTTATTTGCTTCTTAAGTCTCCACCTTTTTGTGTTTTCGGCTTTTTCCCCTCCGCCAAATCTTTCGGAGCTTTTACTTCCATTGTGCCGCCTCTGCCAATATCCAGGCGCATTGTTCCCTTCTTTTTCATATCGTTTCACCTCCCTTCCAGAGCTTTTCCGTAAAAAACGGTATAAAAAAAGGCATTCGGAGCATTCCTTCTGCCTTGATTTATTGAATTTCAATTTGTTTTTGTGCAATTTCTTTCTGAAAATGTGTGCACTGTTTATTTCTGCAATAGAAATGGAGCAAATAAAATGCTTTTGTTTCTTCTTGATCAGAAGTATCTCCTGTAAAAAGAAGTTCCCTATGGTCAATGATCGCTTCTGTCTTACAATACGGGCACTTCATTGGCACCGCCTCCTTGTACCTGTTGCATTTGTTGTAGTTGCTGCTGTTGCTGCATCATCTGCTGCTGTTGTTGTTTTTCTTCTAATTGGCTTTTTACCTCTGCTGCCATTGGATATCCCTGACTTGCCATTAAACTCCAGAAAAGAATTTGCGTATCCAATTCATTTACATTTCCAAAAGCACCAGTCTGGTAATTTAACCGGATTTCCTGCCACATTGCCTCTCGATTACTTGCTAAAGTACCACTGGTATCCACAGAAAATAGAAAATCATCCACCCAGTAATAAGCACCTGCATCATCCTGTGCGAGGAAATCAAATTTATTAAACATACCATATGTAGTACTTCCATCTATATTTCTGTGGCGGATAGGTCTTGGCTCGTCACTATAAGCTAATAAGAAGCGAAACATCACATTGTAAAGGTCCGCATACATTGCATTTTTCATCCGCCGCTTGCTTTCCAACCTGCCGGCAGACTGTGCCACTGCAATCTGTTTTGCCGTACCACTGGTAGCTGTTCGGTCCGGTCTGCCTTGGAAACTGTCTGTAATGCCTAAAATATTACGTGCTTGATTATATTGGTCATCGGCAATCACCCGGTCCATGGAGACATCCACCTGCAAATTGTAGACACCAAATGCAGACCGTTCACTGATATTTTCAAAATTTACCACCTTGAGCTGTTCATCTGTATAACTCATATTGGTCTTTGCATCTTTGGTTAAAACACTGCCGCCTTTATCCAGTTTTTCCTGGATGCGGCTGTCACATTTTTTGATTGCATTCTGCTGGTCTGCAATTTTGTCAATATCACTGTCTCCTAATGTTTTACCCCATGCGCTTACATTCTTCCGTAAAACAATGGGATACACATCAGGCTTATAGTAGGGTATCTCTTGTACTACCTCTACTTCCATCATGTCTGCCTGATACGCATTTCCCATACTGTCAGTCAACAATGCAGGAAGTCCTTCTACTGGCTGTAATTCCGTTTTATATTGGGGCAAAATAGTTCCATCACTCAAAGGAATATCCTCATACAATCGAAATGTATCCGGGGTGTCATCTTCATATTTCTTACTGCCGCAAAACTCACACGTATCCCCATACATAGGCTGTCCACAAGATACACACTTTTTGATTCTTCGTGCCTGATAATCTTCTAAATCTTCCAACACAATGTCATTCACCCATGTAAATCTTCCAATACCGCCTTTTTTATTGCGGAAATATCCAAAATTTACGGTTACCATATCATCTGCAACAGAAATGCCGCCTCTTACTTGCGGGCTTTCTTCCATTTCATTTTCTACACTAATGCCATATTGCTCCTCTACATGGTTTTTACTCATTCCCATTCTGACAATGATAAAGTCCATATCATTGATATCATTGACACCATCTTGAAAAACAACCTGTCTGGGATGCAAAATACTTACCGTCAATTCTCCACGGCTGGTATGGGTATGTCTTTCTGCATCCCATTCCACCAGAAACATATCGCCACCTTGCACAGGGCTAATACGCTCATCCATGTCGTTCAGCATTTCAAATGGTAATCTATCTACCTCATTTTTCAGATAATCTTCTAAAATCCTGGCTCGTTGCTCGTCTTCCTTTCTCCTTGCT
>CALWKY010000071.1 GCA_944381395.1 uncultured Lachnospiraceae bacterium | reverse complement strand
CCTACAAAAGCAATGGAAGAGAAAACTGTAGTCTCAACAGGAGCCGAAACTAATTTAGAGCAAATTCTTGCCTTAGAGCCAGATCTGGTGATTATTGGAAGTATGGCACAGGATGTGGAGCAGGCTGAGCAAATTGAAGAAGCAGGAATTCCTGCTCTAATTACAAATGCAAATAATATTCAAGAAGCTTATACAAATATTTCCCTTTTAGGGCAGGTTACAGGAAGAAAAGACGAAGCAGATCAACTGATTGCGGATATGAAAGATGATTTTGAAGCAATTCGTTCGATTACTGAAAAGGAACCCGGAGAAAAGAGTATTTATTTTGAAGTGTCTCCTCTGGAATATGGACTTTGGACTGCCGGAAACAATACATTTATGCAGGAGCTCTGCGAGATTGCAAATGTTGAAAATGTTTTTTCAGATTTAGAAGGCTGGGCAGAAATTTCAGAGGAACAGGTGATTGAACGAAATCCGGATTATATTGCCACAGTCACCATGTATTATGGGGAAGGTCCTACACCAGATGAAGAAATCCTTAGCAGAGAGAACTGGCAGGATCTTACCGCTGTAAAAGAAAAACATATTTTATGTGCAGATAATGACAGTCTTACCAGACCTGGTCCTAGATTAGTAGATGCGGCTCGCAGTCTTGCGGAATTTGTTCATGGAGTAAAGATACCATGAGACAGAAACACAGAAGATGGATTATTACTGCAGCTGTACTGGTAACACCATTGATTTTTCTTTTGTGCGTAGGAATTGGAAGTGTTAACTATACACCAGCTGAAATCATGCAGGTTCTATGGAATGGAATTCGTGGAAATCTGCACGAAACATCCGGAAACGGGGTGGCAAATGTAATTCTAAAGATACGTCTTCCCCGAGTATGTACGGTAGCTTTAGTAGGAGCAGCTCTGGCTCTATGCGGTACAGCTATGCAAGGATTGCTAAAAAACCCTCTTGCAGATGGCTCTACGCTTGGGGTTTCTTCAGGGGCTTCTCTTGGAGCTGTTTTTGCTATTGCACTTGGACTTCATATACCCATGATTGGAAGTATCGGCGTTACAGTAATGAGCATTTTATTTGCGTTTCTTTCCATAATTTTGATTTTAACCCTGGCACATATTCTAGACTATTCACTTTCTACTAATACAATTATTTTGGTGGGTGTAATCTTTTCCATGTTTGCAGGTAGCGTAACCAATCTTTTGGTTACTTTTGCCGGAGACAAAGTGAAAAATATTATGTTTTGGACTATGGGCTCTTTTACAGGTACAACATTTCAGGATGCGGGAATAGTGTTGCTTGCTTTGATTTTTTGCAGTATTCTTTTACTCAATCTTTCTGCAGAGTTAAATGCGTTTGCTATGGGAGAGGAGAATGCCATTCATATCGGAGTTAATGTCCGTCGTGTAAAACTTCTAATTATGATAGCAGTTTCTATTTTGCTTGGAATTTCGGTATCGGTAAGTGGAAGTATCGGATTTGTAGGTTTAGTGATCCCTCACATTGCAAGGTTCATGGTAGGACCTAACCATAAAAAACTGCTTCCTATTTCCATGTGGCTTGGTAGTATATTTTTGCTTTTGGCAGATCTGATAAGCAGAACAATACTTTCCCCAGCTGTACTCCCTATCGGGGTAATTACAAGTTTCGTTGGGTCTATCTTTTTCATTTATATTTTTTATACATTACGGACCAAACAATAGGAGGTTATCTCATGCTGCAGGTAAAAGAATTAAGCGTAAAATTTGGAGATTATACATTACTTTCTAATGTATCTTTTTCACTAGAAAAAGGATGTTGGCTGATGGTGGCAGGACCTAACGGTGCAGGAAAATCAACCCTGATTCATGCTCTTGCAGGAACAATCCCCTACGAAGGAGATATCCATTTTCTGGGAAAACCGCAAAAATCATTAACACCTCGAAAGCAGGCTAAGATAGTAGGGGTACTGTCACAGCATCATTCTGTGAATTATTCCTTTACTGTGGAAGAGGTGGTACGCTTGGGCAGATACTGCCATACACCAAAACTTTCATTTAGTGCAAATAATCAGGATGATAGAAAGGTTGTAGAAGCATTAAAAATGACAGATATATGGGAATTACGTCATCACTCCGTTCTTCGTTTATCAGGAGGAGAATTACAGCGAGTTTTTCTCGCCCAGGTCTTTGCTCAGGAACCGTCTATCTTACTCCTGGATGAACCTACCAATCATTTGGATATTGGTTATCAGTCCAAGCTATTTCCTTTGATTCAGCAATGGCTGGAACAGGGGGAACGAGCAGTTTTATCTGTAGTACATGATTTGGGATTGGCACGCTGTTTCGGCAATCAGGCTTTACTTTTAAATAACGGTCAAATTTTAGCATGCGGAAAGAAAGAACAGGTATTTTCTTCAAAACATCTTGAACAAGCATACGGAATTCCCGTTGAAAAATGGATGCAAAAAATATATGAGCCGTGGAACACATCTGTCAAAAATTTTTCCGCGCAAGAATCTCTTTAATGGAAGCATTTTTCAAATAGAACGCTAAACGGCAATTACAGCCAGAGCCTTCAATGAAAACGTTGATGATTCTGGCTGTTTCTTTACAAACAATCCCTGTCCTGATTTCTTTTCCTCTCTTTTTTCTTTTGTTGTTCCATATCTCGTTTCTTCTCCTCCAAGCGCTCATGAATACTTTTCTGCCTTGTCTGCTCTGGAACGTTGGCTTTGATCACCCAGTACTTCTTTT
>CALWKY010000070.1 GCA_944381395.1 uncultured Lachnospiraceae bacterium | reverse complement strand
CGGAAGAAGGCTTGCAGCTGGAAATCCAGTTCCCTGCCAATACCAATGACGGCATTTCCATGCCGGCAGCAGGACAGGCAGATGTGGGCATTTATTATCTGCAGGATGCCATTCAGGCGGCAAAAGAACAGGATGTACCTATTTGCTCCATTGGTGCAGTGGTACAAAAGAGCCTGAATGTGGTTATTGCCATGAAGGATTCCGGCATTGAAACGGCAGCAGATCTGGCAGGCAAGACCATTGGCTATGCAGGCACTGCTATTTCTGAGGCACAGATCGCGTCCATGTTGGCTTATGAAGGCATTTCTGCGGAAGACTGCACCTGCATTGATGTGGGTTTTGACCTGCTGACTGCTACCACTACCGGTCAGGTGGATGCTACCATCGGCAATATGGTGAACCACGAAGTACCCCAGCTGGAAGAAGAAGGTCTGGAGATCAATTATTTCTATCCCACTGACTACGGCGTACCCCAGTGCTATGAACTGGTATTTTTAGCCGGTACGGATGCAGTGCAGAATAATCCGGAAAAACTGCAGAAATTTCTGCGGGCATGCCGGAAAGGCTTTGACTATATGAAAGAAAATCCAGAAGAAGCCCTGCAGATTCTGCTGGAACACCAGAATGCGGAAAACTTCCCCCTCAGCGAGACGGTAGAGCGTAAAAGCATGGAAGTGCTCATTCCCGCCATGGAGATGGAAGATGCCCCTTTCCTTTCTCAAAATGTATCCGTTTGGCAGGAAAATGCCGATTGGATGGCAGAACAGGGCATACTGAAAGAAAAAGTGGATGTAAGCGATCTGGTGGTCAACCTGCTGGATGACGCACAATAATGTTTTCTTCCTGCCGTAAACAGCATACGGCAGGGATTTTTTTGTCTACTTTTCTGGAAAAATGAGAGCGGTGGACAGATTTTGCCCAAGATGCAGGAAGAACATCTGCAAAACGCATTGCGGCACTGGCAAAAAGGGAGTATGATAATAAAAATAGCGAAAAAAGGAGGCGGCAGCATGAAAGCGTTGATTACCGGCGCTACCGGCGGTTTGGGAAAAGCCTTCGCTCAGGAACTGGCAGCTAACGGCTGGCAGCTGTACCTTTGCGGACAGAATGAAAAGAAACTGCGGGCTTTGGCAGAAGAAATGCCAAAGGGCACCCGTTTTTTTCAGGTGGATTTATCCAAACGGGAAGGCTGTCTTGCGTTATATGAAGCGGTAAAGGAAGAAGATGTGGATTTCGTCATCCATAACGCCGCCATAGGCTGTTATGGCCACTTTGCGGAACATACGCTGGCGGAAGAAGAACGGCTCTTTGCATTGGATGCCCAAAGTGTGCTGCTGCTGACCAAGTGTTTCTTAAATGATTTCGTGGCGCGGGATTGGGGCTGGATTTTAAATGTTTCCAGTACCGCAGGCTTTGCGCCGGGACCGCTGATGAGCGGGTACTATGCCGCCAAAAGCTATGTACTGCGCCTGACAGAAGGCATCCATGAGGAACTGCGCCGAGCGGACAGCCATGTAACAGTCAGTGTTTTTTGCCCCGGCCCCATAGAAACGGAGTTTACCAGACGTGCCGGAGGACAGCGGGGTCTGCCGGGTATGGACGCCCAAAAGGCCGCAAGACAAGCTCTGCGCGGTCTTTTCCAGGGGAAATGCGTGATCTATCCCGGTGTTACGGAACGGCTGACCAGGCTGGCGCAGCGGTTATTGCCGGATGAAAGTCTGCTGCGGCTGAATTATCAGCTACAGCGGACCAAAGGCGGAAAAAATAGTAAGGATGTGAAAATTCATGGCAAGGACAGGCTTAGATAAATGGCTGTACCGTCTGATTCGTGTCGTACAGCGCACCTTTGCCGATGAGGTGGCGGAGCATGCTGCTGCGATGACGTATTATATTTTGTTTGCCATATTCCCTTTGGCATTTTGTGTCAGTATGCTGTTAGGCATCCTTCATCTACCCATTCTTTCAGTGTATGATGATATTGGCAGATTTTTACCGGCAGATGTGGTGACCCTGATTAATACTTTTTTGCTGCAGATGCAGGAGAGCAGTTCTACCTCCCTGTTGACGGTAGGTGTGATTTTTACTTTGTATTTTCCATTGCGGGCAGTCAATCACATGATGGATGTGATGAGCCTGATTTATACGGGAGAAGAAATGCGGGGACGGAAAAAAGTGCGGAATCTGATATTGCTAACTGTATTTTTAATTATTTTGATTCCGGCACAACTGCTCTTTACCCTTTTAGGCAGTAATGTACTGACGGAATTGGCGGAAAATTTTCCGACGGCAGCGGCTACTATTCAATATTTACGCCGCATCCGTTTTTTACCCATAGGCGTCAGTTTGGTACTGTTTTTGCTGGGTATGCATAAGCTGTCAGTACCCCATAAAATCAGACTGAAGCAGCTGTTCCCCGGCGCTTTTCTGTCTGGCGCGGCATGGTTTTTTTATTCCATTGCTTTTAGCTACTATGTAGATCATATAGCAAATTACTCCTTAATCTATGGCTCCTTTGCCACAGTGGTGGTAGCGTTGATCTGGCTGAATATCAGCCTTATGACACTGCTCATTGGCGCGGAATATAACCGGGTGCTTATGGAAGAAAAAGGAGAAACGCTAATTTAAAGGAAAAGCTTTCCGAAAAAAGGAAGGCTTTTTTTATTTTCATTTTGTATAATCAAAGGATCTGTCTGGAAGAAAGAAGCAGTAGTAATTCTCTTTTTTGCAAGGGGGCCTTCTTTTCTGGCGGAAAATATTTTTCATTGCGAAGGATGAGACTTTTTGAGACTGAAAAAATTGTAAGGTAGTTATACACCACCGGAAAAGTAAAAAGGAAAGGAGCAGAATATGGCAACTTATACAGACAACTTTAATCTCATTAAGCCGTCAGAAGATGATTTTTATGATATTCAGGACATGAATGAAAATATGGATACCTTAGATGGCGTGCTGGCAGAGATGGAACAAAACCAGACGGAAATTGCACAAAGCCAGGAAGAAATACAAAGCGGCATTGATGTACTGACCCAACGGGTTGGTACACCGGATGATGTGGGAGAAGACACCCTGTTTGGTTTAATGAAACAGGGAGGCGAAGAAAAGTTTTATCATTTTTCCACCACAGAGAAGGAAGTAGTGCTGGATCAGGAATATTCCACGAAATATAATTCCAAAGCGGGTGCTGTTTTGTTAGGTAGATGGTTTGCCCAAAGAAGCGGTGTAGTTACGATTGGTATTACTTATAAATGCACGACATCGGGAGATGATAACGGTTTACGTGCCATGATCTATAACTTTAAGTATGATTGCGGTACTTATACAACTTATGATGAAACCAGCGCAATTACGGTAAAAACGGAAATGATCAATATGCCTGTTGGGTCTACCGTGACACCCTTTGGAATTGAGACAACAGGATGTACTTTTATTGATGATACGTTAACGGGCACAACCTATAAAACTAGACAATATACCATGCATGTGCATAAAGGAGATACTTTGTTTATTTTCTTAGGCAATAGAGATTCATCGGGAGGCCCGGGATATTGCAAACATGTAGGAATTGCTTATGCTGACGAAGAGGAAGTATAAAGAAAAAAGGGGGAAAGAGCATGCTGATTCATGTAGATAGTGAAGGTAGAGTCGTATGGATGAATACGTATCTTTCAGAAGAAAAAGCACAAAGCTGTTTAAGCGAAGACACTTTTTGGGTAGATGTACTGCCGCCCGAGGCACCGGAATGTACCCGGGAAGAAAAGGCTGTGTTATATTACCGGGATGGTGCTTTTTCTTATGAAAAAGAGGCTGTAGAAGTGTCTTATAATGATACACAGCAGATTATGCAGGCTATTACAGATTTGGAACTGTTGATTCTGGAAGGAGGTACCATCAATGTTTGAGCGCTTGAAGGAAAAATATCTTCTGGGTTATGTTAGAAAAGATCAGTTGGAGCGCTATGTTGCGCTGGGACTTCTTACAGAAGATCAGCTGAATGAAATTTTGGCACAGTAAGACACAGTAAATTTGTGGAAAAAGTTTGTTTTGTTTGATTATTTTGAATAGAAATGGAAAAAGACTGCGTTTTATCAGGAAAGCGCAGTCTTTTCTTCGTGAAAAATTAGGAAAGATTTAATGTTTTTCAACTGGTTATTCTTTTTTGAGTATGCTATAATGGTCAACAAATGATAAAATAGTTTCATCATAAAACCAAATGGGGATAGGGAAAAAGCCCATTGCAAACATAGGAGGCGTAAAAAGTTATGAAATATGCGAATGCGGGTAAACGCGCACTGGCACTGGCATTGTGTTTGGGTATGATGCCCACCGCAGTGTATGCGGCAGACCAAACAGAGGTGAACAAACAGATTGTCACGATACAGTCAGCTTATGAAATACCGGTACAGCAACAGAATGTACCAAAAGAAAGACTTACCTATAACGATGCATTAAAAAGAGCTAGAGAATCTTCCAATGACTTGGTTTCTTTGCAAAAAAATGCAGAAGTGGCAGATGAAAACCGCCAGAGTTTGTTAAACCAATTTTATAATGCTTCCGATAATCAGCAGTATGAATTGTCAGGCTCCATCTGGAAAGCGATTGAGGGTTTGGATTTCTCCAACTCTTTGGTGGAATACCAGGAAGGCATTTATGAAAATGCGTTGGAATTAACATTAAAAAGCTATTTCGCGGCAATTGTCAATGATACGGCAAGCTTAGAACTGGCAGAAAAAAATCTGGAAATTCAGCAGGAATTGCTGGAACAGGGACAGAAAAAGTACGAATTGGGTGTCATCAGCCAAAGAGAGCTGAATGATCTGGAAAGCGCTGTGACAAAGGCTGATCTTAGCGCGCAAATGGTCAGACTGCTCATTGAGCAGGATTACATGAACCTGAACCGTCTGATGGGGGAAGATGATTTGAGCCAGCAGTATGAACTGGAATATGAGCTGGATGTAGATCCGATTGAAGTGCCTTACGGGGAACTGGATGATTATGTGGAAAGCGCCCTGCGCAGCGACTATTCTTTGAAGATCAGCAAAGAGACCATCCAGTATAACAAAGACCAGGAATTCTATGGCGCAGATGTGACAGAGACCAGAACGGCGCAAAACACAACAGAACAGAGTGAGCGGGATTATGAGGCGGCTGTAGCGGATAAAGAGCTGGCCATTCGGAAAGCTTACCTGAGCATTTTGCAGCTGGAGTCCTCCATGGATACTGCAAGACAGTCTCTGGCGGATGCGGAACGCACATTGGAAACAGCAAAGCTGAATCTGGCAGCCGGCAATGTGACTCCTATTACCGTTACCCAGGCAGAACTGGCAGTTACCCAGGCGCAGAATGCATTGACGGAAATGGAATTTAACCATGATATGTTATTGTATCAGTTTGACCATACCAGCCTGCTGGGCGGTTCTGCAAGCTAAAGCATAAAAAGAAAGCATCCTTTTGAAAAAAGAGGATGCTTTTTTTATTTGGAACAAAGAATTATGGATTGTAAAAGAAAACTTCCTTATCCCAGGATATTGCTAATTTTAGGGAAATGAGAAAAAATCCGTTTATACACTCCATAAGCAATAAAAGGCAGTGTATAGCAAACCGCTGCCCGCAGCGGTAACAGCAGGCTGAGGGCATAGATACCAAGGCGCTGGAAACATACGGTGCCCAGGGTTAGGAATAAGCAGTGGGACAGATAAACAAAGAAAGAGCTTTCGTAGATCTTTTGGAATACATGCTGTACTGCGGGTTTTGCCTGAACCATCCAAAGACCGATGGCGTGTACCAAAGCGATGGATAAAAAGTCTGTCCCCAGTTTGATATCATTGGTGTTAAAGAGATAAACACCGGAAGCGTACTGGAGATAGGAAACCAATACACATGCCAAAATGAGTAAAAAGCAAGGGATTTGCCAATGTCTGCGCGCGAAAGCGGCAGCCCAGACATCATAGTATTTACCCACATAAAGCCCCAATACCCAGAAAAACAGGTAGGTGGGGAAAATGCGGTCCGCATAGAGGAATTGAATCCCGGCTAAAGAGAGCAGGTAAGTAAACTGCTGCATACAAACAGTAATCAAAAGACTTCCGGCAATGCCCAAAAAAGCGGGACAATGCTTTGCCAGCCACACCCAAAGGGGCATGAGCAGATAAAACTGCATAATAATGAGGATGTAGTAAAAGGGAGAAGATAAATTGCCCAATGCCAGATAGGATAAAAATTCCCCTGCCTCGCCCCGTACATAATGGATAACCAGAAAACAGCCGTAGTAGATCATCACCCATAATACATAGGGCAAATAAATTTTTCGAATACGCTGAAGAATGTAATGGAAATAGGCGGAAAGGGTGATGGGTTTGTTTTCAAACTGCTTTGCCATTTTCACCGCACCGGTATATAAAAACATGGGTACTACAAATCCCGCTAATTTCCAGGGAATATAAATCACAAAAGCCTGCCAGGACGCAGGTGCCAAAGAGGAAATTCCCAGAGAAAAAACGTGTATTAAAATTACTGCCAGACAAGCAATGGCATTCATATAATTTAATTCCAGTTTCTTTTGCATTTGTATACAATCCTTCCCTTGATTAAAAAGCAAATTTTTCTCTCATTATATCCTTTTGTGTCAAAGAACGTCAAGATTTACGCGGTTTTATGAGATGGGAAACGTTAGAAAAAGCCATATCCCCTTTGAGACATGGCTATTGGATGTTATGCAATTTTCAGGGCACGTGTCTTTTGCGCTGCCTGAATCAGATAAACAGAAACTGCGATGGGCAGTAAAATGAAGATGCCGGCATAATGCCCAGTGACTTGCCAGATAAAATAGCAGATTGCTACTCCCAGATGGAAGAATAGAATGGTCAGCCCATAAAACTTTGCTTTGGTACGGAAACTTTCGTCATGGTTGAGATAGATTTCTGCCAGAGCGGAAGAAAACTGCCGTAAGTTGTTGGTATTGAAAATAGTGGAGCTGCCGTATCCGTAAGCCCCTTTAAAGGAACACCACTGAAAAGCCATGGCAAAGAAAATGGGATAGCTGGCTACAATAGGGGTCCAGGTACTGGGGAAGAAAGAAACTGCAACACCGGTGACAGCGTTGATGACCATGGCGGCATAACGGACGTTGACCTTGGAATGTTTCGGCAGATAAGTCACTATTACCACGGCTAATATATAAAGCAGGGCGCCAATGAGGTGCAAACACGCTTCTTTTCCGTTCAGGTCCAGTATGTTTAATACCAGTGTGTAAAGATTGACTGTTTGGGCAGAAGCGTAAAAGTTTTGGAAGTTTAAAACGGGATAAACACCTAAAAAACCACCGATGAAAGCCACACTGTAATGTTCTCTGGCATCTGCCGCATCAATTTTTCGCTGTATTTCCTCTTGCATGCTATGGATTCTCCTTTTTCCCGTTGTTAGGCAATATGTTTGACTCTCGCTGCCCATTATAGCATAGGTTTTCCGTTTTTGGTATGTTTTTGCGGTACTTTTTGTCAAAAGACAAGCACAAAAAACAGCTTTACCAAAGAGAGGTTCTTTTTCAGAGAACATTGGTTTTTTGATTTCTTGATTTTCTCAGGAGAACTGTCAGGGCGGTCTTCCTAAGAAAACGGTTCCGACAAAATAAAATCGCGGGAATCCGCTGCGCTGCAAGGATTCCCGCGATATCTGTTTTCTTAATGAAGATGTCCCTTATGGTAAGGTTGTTTTGCATTGTTTAATCAATGGCACTGATCTTGTTGTCAATATCTGCAGCCAAAGCGCTGCTTTTTTTATTTGCCTGTGCCAAGGTATCCGCTTTCACACCCAGGTAGAACTTTAATTTGGGTTCTGTTCCGCTGGGACGAATGCAAATCCAGGTGCCGTCTGCTAAATTGTAGTACAGCACATTGGACTTCGGCAGAGGACTGCTGCTTTCTTCACCGGTGGTCATGTTACGGAATACGCCGGTTTGATAATCCTTTGCCTCCGCAACGGCAATACCGCTGAATTCTGCGGGTGTATTTTGACGGAAAGCATTCATAATACGACCGATTTTTTCCATGCCGGAAATGCCTTTGAGGGTAATGGACTTTACAAATTCCCTGTAAATGCCGTACTTTTCATACAAAGCCAGCAATGCGTCATATAATGTCATGCCTTTTGTCTTATAGTAAGCAGCCATTTCGCAGATGAGCAGAGAGGCTACCACGGCGTCTTTGTCTCTGGCATAAGTGCCTGCTAAGCAGCCATAGCTTTCTTCAAATCCAAAGAGATAGGTATGATTCTTTTTCTCCTCAAACTCTTTGATCTTGCCGCCGATATACTTAAAGCCAGTCAGTACATCCATGACTTCCACACCATAGTGGGCACAGATGGGGCGAATCATTTCGGTGCTGACAATGGTCTTAATCACAACACCGTCCGCAGGCAGCTGCCCTTTTTCCTGTCTGCGGGCAAGGATATAGTCGGTCAAAAGCGTACCTACCATATTGCCCGTCAGTACGGTAAAAGCGCCGGTTTCGTCTTTTACTACGGCGCCCACACGGTCACAGTCAGGGTCAGTGCCGACAATCAGTTCCGCACCGGTTTCTTTTGCCAGTTTTTCTGCCAGTACGAATACATCCGGGTTTTCCGGGTTAGGATAGCCAACGGTGGTAAAGTTGCCGTCGGGCAGTTCCTGCTGGGGAACCACATGCACAGAAGCGAAGCCCGCTTTTTCTAATACTCTGCGTACCGGCAGGTTGCCGCTGCCATGAAGGGGTGTATAAACGATGGAAAAATCCCTGGTCATTTGGCGGGTTTCTTCTGTGGTAAAGAAACGCTGTGCCAATACTTGCGCGTCATAAGCTTCGTCTACGGTTTCGGGAATGTATGCGTAAAGCCCCGCATCTTTTGCCGCTTCCAGGTCCATGGTACGAATGGCGCCATAGTCTGTGATGGCGTTTACCTCATCAATAATTGCCTGATCCTGGGGTGTGGAAACCTGCGCGCCATCTGCCCAGTAAACTTTGTAGCCATTATATTCCGGCGGGTTGTGGCTGGCGGTAATGACAATGCCTGCGGTACATCCCAGTTCTCTGACTGCGAAAGACAGCATAGGCGTGGGGCGCAAAGAAGGATATACATTGGCTTTAATGCCATTGGCAGCCAGTACCAGACCGGCAGCCTGCGCAAATTCCGCAGACATATTTCTGGAGTCATAGGCAATGGCTACGCCCATAGATGCGGTGCCGGCTTTTTGAATATAGTTTGCCAGCCCTTGGGTAGCGCGGCCTACGGTATAGATATTCAGACGGTTGCTGCCGGCGCCAATAATGCCCCGCAATCCGCCGGTACCAAATTCCAAATCCTGGAAAAACCGCTCCCGAATTTCATCAGGCTGATCTGCAATGGCGGCCAGCTCCGCTTTTGTCTTGTCATCAAAGCAAGGATCTGTACACCACTGTTGGTAACGTTTCATAAAATCTTCCATTGGAAAAACTCCCTCCTGTTTTTGTGCGTCTGATGGAACGAAGCATCTATCTGAAACGCCTTTCCATTTGTTTTTGGAAACGCGCAGATGCTGTATGCAAACGAATTCAGATTCTCATTCCTTTTCCAATACGACGGAAAGGGTAACGGGACTTTCAGAAATGGTAAAGCTTACTTGCTTGGTCATATAACCATCGGCACGAACTTGGGCGGTATAAGTGCCATAAGGCAGTGCGGCATTGATAGAAGAAGTACCATAAACAGTGCCGTTAATGGAAATTTCCGCACCTACCGGATCAGTGGTAATGCTGACATAGCCGTTTTCTGTCTGCAAGGTCGCATTTACCGTATAAGTATCTTCCTGCAAAGAGATCGTTTCACTAAAGGTCTTGTAGCCGCTTTTGATCATTACCACTTCATATTCGCCGACTGGCAGAACAATGGGCTCTCCCGGCGTATAAGCGGTGCCGTTAATGTAGAGTTTATAATCCGTCACATTGGCATTGACGAATAATACCCCCATTTTTTCCTGCGCCTTGGATACATCGTAAAGATATTCCTGCTGGTCTTCAATGATGATGGTGTCTTTTCTCGTTTCAATATTGCTGCCGCTTAAGGTCAGCTGATGGCTGCCGCTGCTTAAAGGCAGACGGTCTATGGTGTCTAATGCCACAGGTTCTTCGTCATCAACGGCGATTTTACCGTCTTTGATATCGTTGGTATTTTCCACAGATAAATAGCCGTGTCCCTGCATTACTTCCACCGCCCAAATGCTTTTATCGCTGCCCCATAATGTAAGGATATCCACATCTGCCAGATCCGCTAACTGCAGTTCTTCCTCTGCCTGGAATACGTATACATGATCCGCAACAGACAAGCTTTCCGTTTCAGATTGGGCGCTATGGGAATCGGCGTCAAAGGTATATCCTGTTACATTTTCCCGCATCCAGAAATTGCCCTGGGCAGAAAGGAGGGTAACGGTTTCCTCTTCCGGATTTACGGTGATTTGTACAGGCATACCTGCACGGAAATAATCGATGGTGGTATCTTTCCCATCCGCATCTATGTAGGCGGTGTCTTCTGTGAAGGAAAGATGGAGTTCTCTGCCTTCTGTCATATCACGGACAAGGATTTCATCTTCTTGTGTCAGGGAACAAAGTACGGCGGAAAAAGGTTCTGTAGAGACGGAATCTTTTTTGCGCAGAATTCCGCTGAATAACAGGAAAAATAAAATACACAGCAGTACCCCGATACCAATGCAGATGGCCAAAAAGCGGCGGTTAGGCTGGGGAGAAGAAGGTTTTTTCCCTTTTTGTCTGCCGTCTAAAGGCTGGCGGAACGTTTCTTCAAACTGTTCGGAGTCAAAGGCGTTCAAATAGGCATAAGGGTCTCCCAGTTCATCTTCCGCCTGTTTTTGCGCCTGCTCAATTTTTTTGATTTCATCGTTTAATGTATCCAATCGGATGGTTTTATCCATGCCGTTTCTGGTATGGTCAAAGTGGTAGTCAGTCATTCAGATTTCCTCCTTTTATATGAGAGACTTGTCCACCTTTTATTTTACTTGCTTTTAGATAAAGACGCAAGTATCATTCTATCCAAAAAACAGCGGAATACTGGGAAAAAGTGATAGAAAAGATAGAATCAAAGGAAAAAAACCAGAAAATGGATAGGATTTCGTTTTTTTGTGATAAAAGGGCAGAAAAAGCAACAAATATTTCTGCCCTGTCTGTTCAAATATGCAAATAAGAAAGAACTTGCTGCCGTTCATCCGCCTGAATGCAGGCCAATAACCGTTCCTGCATGGCGGTGGAAACACAGCTGCGGCGCTTGTTATAAAAGGTATTGACCAGTTTCAGATACTTTTCCGGGAAAGAAAGCATGGCAGACAAAAGCAGCCGTTCTCCCTGGGAAAGGGGATATACGCCTTCATAAGCGTCTAATATATCCTGTGGCTGTATACGCAGCCGCTCTGTTTTTTTCACAAACCGCCGCAGTAAGGCGGCTAAGTCTTCCATAGGCGAGCCCAAGGCACAGGAAAAGAAACCGGTTAGATAAAGGCTGCCATCTTTTTTTAACCGCAGATGATCCCCTTTAAAGGCACGATGTACCAGATAGCCTGTGGTTTGATGATAAGACAGCGCCTGCTGTGCAGCCGGAGAGGAAAGACGCTCTATAGCCTGTTCCAATCGTGTCAGATAAACAGGCGTATGATGCAGTACCAGTAAATCCAGCCCATCGTAAGTGCTCAGTTTGCGAATGCGCTTTTGAATTTTTAAAAGTTCAATACGCTTTTTTTCGTAGAAGGGCAAAAATGCCTCCCGTTTGGGCGCCAGATCGCTTTGAAATCCTTTTCCGCACTGATGGAACTGCCCTAAAAAAGCAGCCGCGCTGAGGAAGAATTCTTCCGTTTCTGCGGGGATTTCTGCGGGAGGCGCATCTTCCAATACATAGGAATGTCCATCCTGAAAGAAAGATAATTCCCCTGTTGTAGTAGGGCAAAAACATCCTTGGGATTGGAAGCCGTGTTCCCAAAGATATGCCTTTGCTTCTGCGCAAAAGCGGACGCCGTCTGCGGTAAGGTCTGTTTTTTTCAATTCCCATCGTTTTCCTGTATCGCTATGGCATAGGAGCCCTGTACGGGTGCGCTCCCAACCGTATGCTTTGATTCCATAATGTTCTAACAGCAGTTTGCTGCAGTCCTCTGCCATCTATTTTTCACCCCTTTGTCCATACACCTTTTTTACCATGACTTGTCGAATCAAAAAAAGGACTTTCTTCCCCTATCCTATGAGCGGGAAAGAAAAAATATCCGCAAGCCCAAAGAAAAAATTGGATTTTTTATGGAGCGGTAAATCAAAAACGTTTCCCTGTCAGCATACGCCCCTTAAGAAAAAATTGGCTTTCTTAGCTCCTGATTTTTGAAAGGGAACCATAGAGGCGATCTTCACAAGAAAACAATCCAGTCAGATAAAAACGCGGGAATCCCCCGCGCTGCAGGGATTCCCGCGATATTTGTTTCCTTATGAAGATACCTCCGCAGAGGGAAGGGGAAAAATCAAACGGTTAGGCAGCTTCCTTGCCGAAATAAACGTCATGCCACACTAAGAACATATAGATGGTCCAGATCTTACGGCTGTTATCTGCTTTTTGTGCCCGGTGCTCGTCCAAAAGCGCTACCAGCTTGTCCGTGCGGAAATATTTTGCTGCGGCAGGGGAGGTGAAAGCAGCCTTTACTTTTTCATAATAAGCATCCTGTCTTAACCAGATACGGATGGGCACAGGGAATCCCAGTTTTTTCTTTTCTGCCACCATGTCCGGCAGATACCGGTGTGCCGCCTGACGCATAGCAAACTTGGTGTTTTGCTTGGTCACTTTGTACTTGGCAGGGATTTTTCTTGCCACATTAAATACTTCTTTATCCAGGAAAGGCACCCGTACTTCCAGGGAGTTTGCCATACTCATTTTATCGGCTTTTAAAAGAATGTCTCCAATGAGCCAGAAATGAATGTCAATATACTGCATCTGTGTCACAGGGTCCCAATTTTTTGCCTGTTCGTAATAAGGCGCTGTCAGCTGGGTATGGGGATATTTTCCCGTAGGGTGTGCCAGAATGGATTCCCGCTCCTGTTCATTGAAAATAAAAGCGTTGCCGATGAACCGCTCGTTCAAATCCTTGCTGCCGCGGATGAGATAGTTTTTTCCCTTCATTTTAGGCAGCATTTTTGCAAAAGCGCCCAAAGCCTTCCGGATGGGACGGGGCAGGATAGTCAAAGGACGGAGAGCATGCGGCTCCCGGTAGATATTATAACCGCCGAAAAACTCATCGGCACCTTCGCCGCTCATGGCGGCTTTTACATGCTCCGCGGCAGTCCTGCTGACAAAGTACAGGGCAACGGCAGAAGCATCCGCCAAAGGCTCGTCCATGTGGTACTGCACCTTAGGAATGGCATCCCAGTATTCCTGGGTGGAAATCAGCTTGCTGTAATTATCAATTTGAATTTTTTCAGAAAGCGCTTTGGCGTAATCAATCTCGTTATACTTTTCATAGTCAAAGCCTACGGTAAAAGTCTTGTCCCCCTGGAAGGTAGCGGCTACATAGGAGCTGTCTACACCGCTGGAAAGGAAAGAGCCCACTTCTACATCGCTGACCTTGTGGGCTTCTACGGAGTCAGCCATGACATGATCGATTTCGTCCACCCATTCTTCCAGGGACTTGCTGTTGTCTGCCTCAAAAACAGGGCTCCAGTAACGGCGAATGGAAAGATCGCCTTTGTGGAAGGTAAAGCAGTGGGCAGGGGGCAGTTTAAAGATCCCCTTGAAGAAGGTTTCCGGCAGCACGCTGTACTGGAATGTCAGATAGTTTTCCAGCGCCTCTACATTCACCTCTCTGGGCAGGTCAGGATATTCCAAAATGCTCTTAATTTCAGAGCCATAGATCATCTGACCATTGAAAATGGTGTAATAGAAAGGCTTAATGCCGAAAAAGTCTCTGGCGCCAAAGAGGGTTTCCTTCTTTTTATCCCAAATGACAAAGGCAAACATGCCCCGCAGACGGTCCAAAATGCCTTCGCCCCATTCCTCATATCCGTGGAGCAGTACTTCCGTGTCTGCGGTGGAACCCATTACATGCCCTTTTTCTTCCAGTTCTTTTCGAATTTCTTTATCATTGTAGATTTCACCGTTAAAGGTGATAATCATGTCTCTATTTTCGTTATAAATAGGCTGGTTGCCATTGGCAGACAGATCGCGAAAGCTCAGTCTGCGAAAGCCCATAGCAATGCCTTCATCCATATATTTACCGCCGCTGTCGGGACCGCGGTGAATGATTTTATTCATCATGTGCTCAAGAATCTCATCGGATGTGACGAGATGCCCGGTAAAGCCGCAAATGCCGCACATAGTCTGTTCCTCCTTTGGATTGCGCTGAATTTACATAATGGTTTATGATACACCAGTTTTTGACAGGATGCAAGGGCAACGCTGCCGATGTAAGAAAGAATCAAAGATTTCTGCCAAACAGAGCGGATAAATAAGCCAGCCCCTTGGTATCAGAATCCTTCCATTGCTCGAAGGTAAAGCGGAACCGCCAGTTTTCTTCCGGTGTGCCGGGGATATTCATCCGTGCGCCCGCATCCAGGGAAAGAACATCCTGTAAAGGGAAAATGGCCCATTTGGCAGGACAGGACATGGCTAAACGGATCATGTCCCAGGAGGGGCTGCTGCCGTCAGAGTTGAGATATCTGCGGAAATGGTCTTTTTCTGCTTCGGAAGCGGCTTGATACCAGCCGATGGAAGTGTTGTTGTCATGGGTTCCCGTATAAACCACCCCATTATACGTTTGCATATGAGGCAGGTAGCTGTTGTTCGCGTTTTCCCCAAAAGCGAATTGCAGCACATACATTCCCGGTAAGTCCAAAGCTTCTTTTAATTCATACACTTCTTCCGTAATGATACCCAAATCTTCCGCAATGAGAGGCAAATCTCCCAGATCTTCCCCTAAAGAGATAAAAAATTCCTGCCCGGGACCATCCACCCACTTGCCTTCCACGGCTGTTTTGGCGCTGGCTGGAATCTCCCAGAACCGGGCAAATCCCCGGAAGTGGTCCATGCGGATATAGTCTACCATGGATAAAAGCCGGCGGATACGCCGTTTCCACCAGGTATAATCCTCTTTCTTATGGGCTTTCCATAAATAGAGGGGGTTGCCCCAAAACTGACCGGTGACGGAGAAATAATCGGGCGGTACGCCTGCTACGGCGCGGGGATAACCCTCACTGTCTAAATCAAACAGCTCCGGATGGGCCCATACGTCTGCGCTGTCAAAGGAAACAAAGATAGGCAGATCCCCAATGATACGGATGCCTTTTTCTTCCGCAGCCTCCCGCAGGGACTGCCATTGGGCGGAAAAGCAGAACTGTAAGAATGCTTCCTGCTCCATTTCTTTTTGTAACAGAGAGCGGAAATAGAGCATTTCTTCCGGCTGGCGGCTGCGCAGGGCTGCCGGCCAGCTGATCCAGTGGGCATCCTGATAATATGCTTTGGCCGTTTCAGGAGATAGCCAGGCAGGCGCAGAGGTGATAAATGTTTGAAAGGATTCCCCGTTTTGCCGTTCCTTTCTTTTTTGCTGCAATCGTTTTTTTACGGCTAAAAAGAAGCAGTGTTCTTCCAGCCAGTCGC
This sequence comes from uncultured Lachnospiraceae bacterium, assembly GCA_944381395.1. Classification (GTDB taxonomy): domain Bacteria; phylum Bacillota; class Clostridia; order Lachnospirales; family Anaerotignaceae; genus CALWRB01. Next base: position 14,541 of record CALWKY010000070.1, on the reverse strand, counting down.
TGTTTTGCTGCGCGAAGAGAGAAAAAGAAGTGCTTAAGAGAGGATCTTTTTCCCGCATCTCTAAAAAACGAAGATAGGCTTTTTCAAATAGAGGTTCCTTCTGCGCCCGTGCCAGCTCAAAATCTGTCTGCAGGGGATTTGGCGTGGGCGGACACTGGTTTAAGTCTTCTTTTTGCAAAAATCCCATCTGCACTAAGCCTTCCGGGCTGATGAGCAGCGTGTTGGCGCCCAGTGCGGAAGGGCTTTGATAGGGCGAATCACCAAATCCTGTGGGATTTAAAGGCAGAATCTGCCATAAACGCTGTTTGCTTTGATACATTTTTTCCAAAAATTCATATGCGCCTGGACCCAGATCGCCAATGGCAAAGGGCGAGGGCAGACAGGAAGGATGCAGCAATATACCGCTTTCGCGCAGACAATGAATCATAGAAGACTCCTTTCCGATGTCTGAATCAGATTTATGTGATTTGGCAGTTTTTGTTTTTCATGCCAAACAAAATGATTTCAATGGTTACAGGAGTATTGTATTCTTTTTTCAAAAAAAATACCAGACAGAAATCTGACAATTTTTTCAGCTTTTGGGAGAGATTGCGTCTTTTGGGAGAAGCAAACGAGTATCAAAGTGATTTTTTCACAAATCCTAACAGGGCAAAGTATTTAGATTTTGCAAAAGTCGAACTGAAAGGAGACGAACGACGATGAAAAACAATGAACGAAATAAAAATGCTTTTTTCGTTCCTTTCCTCTTATGCGGTATCATTTTTGCCATGACTGGCTGCGGCACATCCACCGGCAACTATTTAGGCGGTATGGATGGCAATATGTATTATAGCGATGGCAGCAGAGGAGTGGACGGCGAAGGTTATTACGGTGATGGCACCACAGGACCTGACGGCGCTTACTGGGATGGCGGCTATGGCACATTAGACGGTGTTGTCAACTACGATGGCACACATTCCATGTATGATAATGGAACGTACGCCCTGGACAATAACGGCATGATGACAACTACGGATGGCGGCACAGATGTATCTGAAATCATTCATGATGGTTTAACAGACGCGAAAAACAGTGCGGAAAATTTTCTGGATAGAACAGAAGATGCTGTAACAGGACGATAAAATGGTATGAAAAAAGAGCGTTCACTTATATAGTGTGCGCTCTTTTTTATAAAAAATAAGCATTAGATGTCTTTCTGTTTGGAAAAGGCGTGATTGGCATACAGCAGTAAAAATGTGAGAAATAATCCCTGGAATATGCTGTCGAATTGCCAAATAGAAGAGGGTATCATTACAGGCAGAATACTGCAGTCAAACACCATGCAAAGGACAAGGTCAAAAATGGAAAAAGCTCTTTGCTTGTCAGCTGCTTGTATTTTGCGGTACATAGAGTATTGCCAAAGGAAAACGACAATGGCAAAGAACAAAAATGAAAGGGAAAAAGCCCCTTCTTTTCGGGCGAAAACAAGACCGAAAGCATATACCAGCAAGGTAAGACCGTAAAGAAATACTTCAAATGTACGATGAATTTTCATAACTATACTCCTTTTTCAATCTTGCCGGTATAATAGACCGTTTGGAAAGATCAAATGAAGTGCCACTTTTTTCCGTTGGACAAAATATGAATGGTACCGTCCATCCTTTTTATGACATTGCCTTGTAAATCCCGCACAACTACTTCTTCCCGGTAATCCTCATCTTCATACCAAACGGTAAAATACAGCTCATTGCCTTGGCGGAAACAAAAGGTTTCCGTATTTTCAATGGGAAAAGAAATGCTTTCCGGCCAAAGAATTTCAAATACATTGTCGCTGGATTGACGGATAAGCATAAGCGGCGTCTCTAAGCGCAGATTATAACAGTCCTTTGCTAAAGACAGAGGCAGTTCCACCATCACAGAGACTTGATAAGTCACCGTGTGAAAGGAAAAAATATGGATTCTGTTTGCGAAAAAGTCTGCTAATAAAAATATGATTTTTTGGTCTTCATAAATGGGCGGCTGTCCCAAATACTGCCCTTCGTTGGCTTTTACAGGCTCAAAGCACTGCCCGTTTTGATCTACAAATATTAGGCGGTTGGGGTGTAAGGGATGTCCGTCCCTGACACATGCTTCTGCCTCGTAAAGATCGCCGCTGTCATCATCACAACCCCAGTACCAGCCGTCGCTGCCTTTGATTAGTTCTAAATAATAGATGCCATTTGTTACAATGGTTTTCATCACAACGCACTCCTTTTTGTCCGGTGTTTTATTTTGATCTAACGAATGGTGTCTATTACATCAGTAAGTTTTTTGTTGTGTTCTCAGGAGGGCAGACCGCATTTGCAATGGGGAAAAAGATGCCAGCGGCCTGCGCTTGGAGCAAAGCGTTTAAATCTTCCATGGAGCCGGTTAAAAGATCCTTTTTTTGCAGCAGTATCATATGCTCCTGATAGACCGGAAGGAGCAAGTCTTCCGTTTCTAAAATAACCTCACATTCTGCATAGGAAAATCTTCGTTTTTCCTGCTGGTCTTGGTAGATTACCATGCCTTCTGGCTGAAAGGAAACGGAAAATTGTGTGATATCTCCAACGGCATCTCTGCCGGATAGAAGGCGAGTAGCTGCCTGGTCAAAGGGGTTGACATCTGCTTGTTTTCTGGTCAGAAAAGCTGCTGTGCCAGCTGCAATGCCGGCAATGCCCAGGGGAAGAAGTGCGCGCAGCTCAGCAGAATTGCCGAGGGCGCCAAAACAATACAGCGGCCCCATTAAGAAATTCAGTAATGCCAACAGCCTGCGCTGATACCGCCAAAGATAAACGGTGCCACAACCAAAAGCGGCCGCGCCTACCAGCAGCAACAAAGGCTGTCTTGGTTCCATGAGCCCGGCTGTAAGCAGTAATATTCCCAACATCCAGTCCCAAAAGCCGAGGAAGGCGCGCCGTTTTCTGCGGTTTTCCCGTACAGCAGAGGGTACTTTCTCCACGCTGTTAAGCTTGTCTGTCAATTCCCATAGCTTTGGAAATTTTTTTCTGGAAGAGAATTCCGTACGTTTTTCCAATGCGCAACTTACCTGGGCATGTACAGCATCTCCGTTTATGGGTGTGATCTGAAAGGTATAGGTTTGGTCCATAAGACACCTCCTTTTTATGATTCCGTCCAGTATGTGTCCATCGTATCTTCCTGAGAGGGAATATTTGCAATTTCGCAGGAAAAACGGCGGTCAAAGAGAGGTTGTGAAAGCCGTTGTGTCCAAGAAAGAAGTACATCTGGTGTCAAAGGGTTTTCTTCCGCTAAAAATATAACTGCATAATAAGGAGCTGCCGGCGGAGACTGCAAGTCTGTAATTCTTTTTTGGGCAGACGGCGGAGGATTACAAAAATCAAGATCAGGCGTGAAATAGCGGTAATACAGCCCGCCGATAAAATAGGGGATTTTCTGTTTTGCCAAATCTTCTGTTTTACAGAGAAACGCGGTGTAATCTGGGTGATCCGCCCCTATAAAATCTCCCTGCCGCAGGGTATCCCGCAAAGCGGGCAGATTATAAAAATCAAAGTGGAAAAACAGCTGGTTTCCCGCCGCATCCTCTGTAAGGGAAAATTCCACCGCATTGGGTGCGGCTTCTCCATTACAGCCATAGATACCGCGCCAATAATCCCAATGGCGGATTTGTATGTATTTTTTATCAGGTTTCATTCTAATCTCCTCCTATGTTGTGATAGAAGACCAATGCGGGGCTTTGATGGAGTGATATGCAAGAAAAAGGATAGGATTGCTGTTCTAAATCAAACAAAATTTCGTTTGTGGGATCATTATAAGGGGGACTATAGTGCTGACGCAAGTCAATTTCTGGAAATTAAGGCTTTTGTAAAAGATAGGAGAAAATTGTAAGAAGATAGAAAGAAATGTATGGGAAAAGAACAAAATAAAAACGAGGCTGTAAAAAGTCAAAGAAAAAAGCATTGACAATCTTTCCTTGCCAATGCTTTTTATGATCGTATGCGCCCTCAGGGACTCGAACCCTGGACCCACTGATTAAGAGTCAGTTGCTCTACCAACTGAGCTAAGGGCGCGCAGTATAAAAAAGAAAAAGCCCTGCCGATGCGAAATCAACAAAGCCCTCTCTTTTTCATGCGCCCTCAGGGACTCGAACCCTGGACCCACTGATTAAGAGTCAGTTGCTCTACCAACTGAGCTAAGGGCGCATACGTATTTCTTAACTGCAAGAAAGATAATATCACTAACAAAAAAGAAAGTCAAGCTTTTTTTTTCAAAAAATTTACGGTTTTTTTTGTTTTTTATGATGGTGGTATTCAGATATTCTTTCTGCTATACTGATAAATAAAGAAGGGAGGTGCCCGGATGGAAAGAGAAATTGTGATGCCTCATGCCGCTGCGAAGATTTTAAAGACGTTAAATGTTGGCGGTTATGAAGCATATATTGTGGGCGGCTGTGTGCGGGACGCCCTGTTAGGCAGAGAAGCAGGAGACTGGGATATTACCACTTCCGCAAAACCAGAGCAGGTAAAGGCACTGTTTACCCATACGTTTGATACTGGAATTGCCCATGGTACGGTTACAGTGGTCATGGAAGACGGAAATAATTATGAAGTAACCACATACCGTACAGAGACTACTTATAGCGACTGCCGTCATCCCGATGATGTGATATTTACCGCTAGTTTAGAAGAAGATTTGAAACGCCGGGACTTTACCATGAATGCCATCGCTTATCATCCGAAGGAAGGTTTTCGGGATTATTTTGGCGGAAGAGAAGATATTGACCGTCAAGTGATTCGCGGCGTGGGCGATCCTTCCCAGCGTTTCCAGGAAGATGCTCTGCGCATGCTGCGTGCGCTGCGTTTCAGTGTGCAGTTAGGATTTTCCATTGAGAAAAAAACGGCAGATGCGCTGAAAGAAAACGTATCATTGATTCAAAAAATCAGCGCAGAGCGGATTCGTATGGAATTGGAAAAAATGCTTTTGGGTGATTTCCCGGAAAAAATGCCATTTTTATGGGAAAGCGGCTTGCTGGGCGCATTATTTCCCCAGTGGGCACAGACATTACAGGAGCATGGGAATACCTTCATAGACCAACTGAGCCTGTGCAGCCGCAGACCTGCCGTACGATGGGCGGCTGCTTTGCAGTGGATAGGCGAGGCTGGCGCAAAGGCGGTATTTCGCGCTTTGAAGTTTGATTTGGCGACAGAGAAAGAAGCGCTGCTGTTACTCCGTCTTGGTCCGTCTGTCATTCCAGCACAGAAAGTTTTTTTACGCAAGTTAATTGGACAAATCGGACCGGAAACAGCCATGGAAGTACTGCGGATGCAGAGTATTTTGACCCAGCAGGATCTTAGGAATCAAATGGAAATGGTAACGGAAATATTGGCAGACGGCGACTGCTGCAGCCTGCGGGAACTTGCCGTAGATGGAAAAGTACTCCTGTCTGTTGGCATTCCCGGTGGAGAAGAAATGGGAAAAATACTGAAAAAACTGCTTGCCTTGGTGCAGGAAGAACCGGCTATGAATGAACGGGATACTCTTTTGGAAGCGGTAAAACGCTACCAGGAGGGAGAAGAAATCTAATTTTTTTAAGTGTACGATGCGCTTAGTATTTCCAAATGTACATCGTTTGCTGATGTATCTCAGAAGAAGTCTGCCATTCTTTTTATGAAAAAAGACGGCACACGAGAAATCTGGAAGAAAGTTTTGCGCAGTCAGAATATGCCTTAGGAAGGATGGAGGCAACGCATATTTTTAAGTTAAATTATTTTTTTCACAAAGTTATGTGGATAATTTGGCGGTTTTGCTCTATTTTCTGTCCTTCCTGCATACCTATTTTCTGTTGCAGAAGAAAAAACTGCAATATAGGGAGATTTCTGAAAAAAGTGGTGGGAAAAAATCTAATGTTTTTTCGGTAAAAAACAAAAATTCCCCTTGCTTTTCCAGAAGAATCGTGTTATGATTTTGTTAAATAATAAACAAGATCAACCGTTTTTTTATGCAATGCAAAAGGTTAGGTTAAGAGGCAATTCATCACAGAAAGGAGTTTTTCATTATGGCAAGATTTACATTACCCAGAGATCTGTATCACGGCGAAGGCGCTTTGGAAGCATTAAAGACTTTCCAGGGCAAAAGAGCAATGGTTTGTGTAGGCGGCGGATCTATGAAGCGTTTTGGCTTCCTGGATAAAGTAGTAGCATACCTGAAAGAAGCTGGTATGGAAGTAGAACTGTTTGAAGGCATTGAAGCGGACCCTTCTGTTGAAACGGTTATGCGCGGCGCGGAAGCTATGCTGAAATTTGAACCTGACTGGATTGTTGCAGTAGGCGGCGGTTCTCCCATCGACGCTGCAAAGGCTATGTGGATTAAGTACGAGTATCCCGATATTACCTTTGAGGAAATGTGCAAAGTATTCGGTATTCCTTCCCTGCGTAAGAAAGCACACTTCTGTGCAATTTCTTCTACTTCTGGAACCGCAACAGAAGTAACTGCGTTCTCCATTATTACTGACTATGCAAAGGGTATTAAATATCCCATCGCTGACTTTGAAATTACACCTGACGTAGCAATTGTTGACCCCGCTTTGGCAGAAACAATGCCTAAGAAGCTGGTAGCACATACCGGTATGGACGCTATGACCCATGCTATTGAATCTTACGTATCTACCGCAAACTGCGATTATACCGATCCTTTGGCAATGCATGCAATCCGTATGATCCAGAGCGACCTGGTAGCTTCCTACAACGGCGATATGGAAAAACGCCACAGCATGCACAATGCACAGTGCCTGGCTGGTATGGCATTCTCCAATGCGCTGCTGGGTATTGTTCACTCCATGGCACATAAGACCGGCGCCGCTTTTGCGGACTATGGTGCACATATCATCCACGGTGCAGCAAATGCAATGTACCTGCCTAAGGTAATCGCATTTAACGCGAAGGATGAAACTGCAAAGAAGAGATACGGCGTGATCGCTGACAATATGAATCTGGGCGGTAAGGATGATGATGAAAAGGTTGCACTGCTCATTGCTTACCTGCGTAAGATGAATGACGACCTGAATATCCCTCACTGCATCAAGAACTATGGCGCAGACAGCTATCCCGTAGAGCAGGGCTTCGTTCCTGAAGATGTATTCCTGGAAAGACTGCCTGAAATCGCGAAGAATGCCATCGGCGATGCATGTACCGGTTCTAACCCTCGTATTCCTACCCAGGAAGAAATGGAAAAACTGCTGAAGTGCTGCTACTATGACACAGAAGTAGATTTCTAATCAAGAAAAAATAGAACTTTATTGAAATTCCTAAAAACAGAAAAAGCATTGGAAGGATTTCCTTCCAATGCTTTTTTTCTAGCAAGAGCAAATCTTTTCAATACTATTTACTTAGCTAAATTCAATTCAAACCGTTCAAAAAAGCCAATCCATTGTCCTTTTTCATTTCGTACGCCCTGCATATACAGTCTCTGGTTTCTTGCATTTACACCAATAAAAATTTCTTTACCGGTTTTTTGAATGCTTTCATAACCAGCCTGAATACGCTCTTTGGTTGCCTGAGAAAGATGACAGTCAAAGATGCTTTTACCCATCAGATCTTCGTAGCCTCTTTCCTGATAATAATGATATTTGGCATATTGATTGAGGTACCGTATCCTGTAGTCATTATCTACAAAAACAATAGGATAGGGATAGGCATTTAAAATGCTGGACATGATTTCCATTTGATCCATAGGATGGCCTCCTTTACGATTTGGATGATGTAGTAAGGTGTTTTTTCTGGCTAGGCACCATAAAGATTATATTGTGGCTTTCTCCTCGGGTACAGGTGCTTCATGTGCTGGAGCTTCTTCGGGCGCAGCAGGCACTTCAGGTGCAGGAGCCTCAGGTGCGGGCGCTTCAGAAACGGGAGCCTCAGGTGCGGGAGCCTCAGGAGCGTGCTCTTTGGGAGCGGGTGCTTCAGGTGCAGGAGCCTCAGGCATAGGCGCTTCCTTTACAGGGACTTTGATGGCAGGTTTTTTGAACATACCAGGTTCCAAAACCTGACGGAAAAAGTAGCATGCACTCAGTGCGCCAATTGCCATAATTAAAATACCCAGTGCTTCTGTAATGGCATTGGCGGCATTTACAATGGACAAAGGAGTTAAACGGGCAGCGTTGTAAACTTCTGTGTAGAAATCTGCGCCAAAGGCATAGGATTCAATGTTACAGTATAACTCACTTTGATATATCACGCATCCTAAAACAAAAAATACAATGCCAATGATACCGCCAATAAGAGAAATGATTTTTTTGGAATCCATAAAAAAACCCCCTTTTTTCTCTAGCTTATTGTAAAAAGATTCCAAATTCATTATACTCCTTTGGAACATAGGCTGCAAGAATAGACACAAAAAGACCGCTTGTATTTTCATACAGGCGGTCTAATGATTATAATTCATCTAATAGAAAGCGGGTTTGCGTCTGCTGATTGAGGGGAATGGATAAAAGACGGCTCAGAACCGCAAGGTCATAGTAATGCACACCGTTTTGGACTACAGTTTCCACTTTTTCAGAAAATGTTGCGTTGGAAAAAGTAATCAAATAGGCACCATCTGGCAGCAGTGCAGGCTGATACTGGCTTTGTCTTCTTGCAGGATTAAAACTATAAGCCACGGTAATGCTGCCATTTTCTTGTGTTTTCAGATAAGCTTTGCTATCGCTGAGATCCAATAAAGACCACATTTCTTCCCAAGTTGTAAAATACTTTCCATTATGTAATAGAAATTTGTGCTGACGTGTGATACTGCCCTGCTGTACGGTGACAGACTGCAGGGTGTCATTTTTCGCGGATTGCATGACAGACCATGGGTTCTTAGGGTCAGGATCGGTAGGATCCCAGCCGCGGTATACATCATCGGCATGGATGACAGGGGGATAGGAAATGTCAAAATCCCCTAGATCCAAATGGGCATCTGTAATGGTAACCAGTGTTCCCTTAGGGCAGTTGTCATAAATCCATTTGGCGTCTGCTGCTGTCAGCCGGATACATCCAGCGGAAGCGGCGGTGCCCAGTTTATTATATTCTTCCCATTCCAAAGTATCCTGGCTCTGTTCCAAATAGGGTACGGAATGGAACAGGATGTGTCCGGTAATACGGGTTGCATACTGCCCGTAAACATCCCCAAACAGCAGTCTCCAACGGTACTGGTCTGAAGTACGGAAGGTTCCCACAGGTGTGGCGCTACCTGTGGAGCAGACAAAAGCCTGGGTCAACACTTCTGTTCCTGTGGTAGTTTCGTACACAGCCACTTTTTGGTCCGTCCGGCTGACATAAATGTGATAACTGGTATCTTGCGCAAAAGCGACAGTAGAGCAAATGAATGTGGCTGCTAAGGCAATGAGTAAACCCCATAATGATTTTCTTTTCATATCCAAATTTCCTCCGTTTTCCTTTATTTTGATCAGGCGTATTCTCCTTATGCCGTATCTTTTTGGTAATGACTTCTCTAGTAGGTTTCATTACTTATTATAACGAATCTATTGTAAAAAGGTTCCCCATTTTTCGTCAAGGGGAACCTTTTTTTTCATTCAATATGCTTAGTAGATGAACAGCTGTGTCCAATAAGGGGTGTTGCCCGCCATGTAGCAGCCTACGCCGATGGTGGTGTAAGAAGCGTTCATTATGTTTGCGCGATGACCGGGGGAGTTCATCCATGCAGTAACAACGGCTTTTGGTGTTTGCTGGCCGTATGCAATGTTTTCACCAGCACCACGGTAAGAAATGCCGGATTCTGCTAATACTGTAGAGAAGGAAGTGCCGTTGGGTCTGGTATGAGAGAAAGAAATCTGGGTTTCTTTCGCACGGATCAATGCGGCATCAGAAAGTTTTGCATCCATGGTCAAAGGCGCAAGACCTTCCTTCGCACGTTCTGCGTTTACCAGTGTAACAACCTGCTGGGCAAAAACAGTATTGTTGGTGCTGTCTGTCTGACCCTGATCCGGCGTTTCAGGTGTATTCTGATCATTGCCTGGGATTTCTACTTTATCGTCCTCGCCGGGGATCTCGGTATCTTCATCGTTGTCGCCGTCCTCGCCGGGGAGTTCAATATCTTCATCGCTGCCGCCGTCCTCGCCGGGGATCTCGGTATCTTCGTCGTTGTCGCCGTCCTCGCCGGGGATTTCAATATCTTCATCGTTATCGCCGTCCTCACCGGGGATCTCGGTATCTTCATCGCTGCCGCCGTCCTCGCCGGGGATCTCGGTATCTTCGTCGCTGCCGCCGTCCTCACCGGGGATTTCAGGATCTTCATCCGGTGTGGTTTCTCCGCCATCAGGGGTGCCATCCGGTAACGTTTGACCGCAATTTTCCAACCAATATTTTAAATATTCCTGCAGGAACTTTTCGCTGTCCCAGGATTCGCTGCAAATTTGAGACCAGATGGTGAGGAGTGCTTTCTGGTTTGTATTCAGGCTGGCAGCTTGTGCGGGAATAGCAGGTGCCGCAGCCAAAGTGGCACTCAGCGCCAAAGCGGATAAAGTTGCGATGTGTTTTCTTTTCATAATCACAATACCTCCTGTTATGTATTTGTTACAAAAATATTAAGCATTTGTTACAAAACAAGTATAACTGAGGTGGAAGCGGGATGCAATGGAAGGTTCTGGTAAGTAAAAGGCAAGAAACCCATGAAAAAATGGCGGAATTCTGGGATGTTATGAAACCCTGGAAAGAATGGAAAGGGTTTTTCCAGAATTTCACAGGGAACCAAAATAAGAAGCAGAAAACTTTATTCTCATAAAAAAAGTGGTCCTTCTTTTGGAAAGACCACTTTTGCTGTTTATTTTGCCGAAAAGCGCAAATTACATTTTATCCATCTTTACTGCGGTATTGAGCGCTACTTCCATCATCTGCGTGAAAGAAGTCTGTCTTTCCTCAGGAGTAGTTTCTGCACCGGTAAAAGGTTCGTCAGAGATGGTTAACAAGGTTAAGGCACGCTTGCCCAGACGAGCGGCGGTCAAGTACAGACCAGCGGATTCCATTTCGGCACAAAGAGTGCCCATCTTTGCCATAGCCTTCAATGCTTCGGTGTTATCATCATAGAAGGTATCGTTGGAAGCTACATTGCCTACACGGATATTGTAACCCAATTCTTTTGCGGTATCCACAGCGGTGGAAAGCAGCGTATAATCTGCGGTAGGAGCCAGGTATCCGGGTACCTGATACTGTTGTGCAAAGTTGGAGTTGGTATTGGAGCCAATGGCAGCTACCAGATCTCTCAGGTGCAGGTCAGGCTGAATGGAGCCGGCAGAACCGATACGGATGATGTTTTCAACATCGTAGAAAGAATAAAGCTCATAGCTGTAAATGCTGATGGAAGGAATACCCATGCCGCTTGCCATAACGGAAACGGGGGTGCCTTTGTAGGTGCCGGTATATCCCTGTACGCCGCGTACGTTATTTACCAGTTTGGCATTTTCCAGGAAAGTTTCCGCAATAAATTTTGCGCGGAGCGGGTCGCCGGGCATCAAAACGGTTTTTGCAAAATCGCCCTTTTCGGCGGAATTATGTGCAGTAGACATTGGAAGTTCCTCCTTTTGTATCATGCTAAAAATGAACGGATTTCTTTTTTTGCAGCAGGTGTTCTTACAAAAGAGCATCTGCCTTATTATTACTATACCAGTTTTTTGGGAAAAAAGATACGGGAAAGATGCAGTTTTTTTCTCCTTTTTTTTAGGCGAGTTTCCCAGAAAATAAAAAAATAAGCGAAAAAAGCCCGTTTTGTGACGAAAAACAGAAAATCCCATCCATTTTCCAGGAAAAAAGTCTTATTTTTTCCGGTTTCTATTGACAGCTATTACCTTTTGTGGTATCAATGAAGTACTATTTTTGCAAAAAAGAGATAGAGGTCGCGGTGTCAATGAGTATCCCTGCTCCTTAAGGGCGGACAGGGGAAGTGAAAGGTGCCACCGCCGAAGCGGCAGCCGTTTTGCCCCGTTTATGATAAGAAACGGTGTCGCTGGTGCATTACAAAATATGTGATGCACTGTCACAAAAGAAATTTTGTGGAGCGCTATCGGTTTCGTTTTTTTCAAATATTAGGAGGATATCCTGTTTTTTGAATGAAAAAACGCAGTTTGACCGATGCCTCGCGCATCGGTTTTTTTGTGGGATGCGGCAGTCTTCTTTGGTTTTTGCAAAAATGCTGCAAAATAACCTCGTTCACTAAATGAAGAAAGGGAAAAAAGAGAAACAAAAAAGGAGGAAACAAAAATGAGTCATTCTATGCAACGCTTACGCTTGCCGCTTTTGACGCTGTGTTTTACGGCGTTGTTGTGTGTAAGCGCTTTTGCGGCTGGAGAAGAAGCAGCTTCTCCCAGTAACATGTATGCTACATTCTGGTCTTTGGTACCGCCTATCATCGCCATTGTGTTGGCATTGATTACAAAGGAAGTTTATTCTTCTTTGTTCATCGGTATTGTAACAGGCGGTCTGTTTTATGCCAATTTTGATATTGGTACTGCATACCTTACTATTTTTACAGGAGAGAAAGGCAGTTTCTTAGCAAACTTGTCTGATCCTGGAAATGTAGGTATTTTGATTTTCTTAGTAGTGCTGGGCACCATGGTATGCCTGATGAACCGTGCTGGCGGTTCTGCTGCCTATGGCGAATGGGCAAGCCGTGTGATCAAAACCAGAAAGAGCGCAACTTTAGCAACCTTCCTGCTGGGTGTATTGATTTTTGTAGACGACTACTTCAACTGTCTGACCGTAGGTTCCGTTATGCGCCCGGTAACAGATAAGCACCATGTATCCCGTGCAAAGCTGGCATATCTTATTGACGCTACTGCGGCGCCTGTATGTATCATTGCGCCCATTTCTTCTTGGGCAGCTGCTGTTACTGGTGTGGTAGAAGGTACCAATGGTTTGACCTTGTTTATCAACGCTATTCCTTATAACTTCTATGCGCTGCTGACCATCTTTACCATGCTCATGCTGTCTGTGATGAATTTTGACTTTGGTCCTATGCGTTTGCATGAAATGAATGCAATCAATGGTGACCTTTACACCACACCCAACCGTCCTTATGCGGATGCAGAAGATGCGAAGGTGACAGGAAATGGTAAGATTAAAGACTTGGTACTGCCTGTAATTGTGCTGATTATTTCTTGTATCATTGGTATGATTTATACCGGCGGTTTCTTCTCCGGAGAAACTTTTGTCAATGCTTTTGCAAATTGTGATGCTTCTGTTGGTCTGGTACTGGGCAGCGTTTTTGCTCTGCTCTTTACATTGGTGCTGTATCTGCCTAGAAGGGTTCTTTCTTTCCGCGAATGCATGGAATGTTTCCCTGAGGGCTTTAAAGCAATGGTGCCTGCGATTTTAATTCTGACTTTTGCTTGGACTTTAAGCGGTATTACCGGTCTGCTGGGCGCAGATGTTTTTGTGGCGGAACTGCTCAATAACAGTAAGGATGCACTAAGCCTGCTGCTGCCTGCTATTGTATTCTTGATCGCAGTTGGTCTGGCTTTTGCTACCGGTACCAGCTGGGGTACTTTCGGTATCCTGCTGCCTATTGTGGTGCCCATCCTGGACCCTGCCAGTGAACTGCTGGTAATCACCGTTGCAGCAACTTTAGCCGGTGCGGTTTGCGGTGACCACTGCTCTCCCATTTCCGATACCACAATTATGGCATCTACCGGCGCACAATGTGATCATATGAACCACGTAACCACACAGCTGCCTTATGCTTTTACGGTAGCAGCCGTATCTTTCGTAAACTATGTGCTGGCTGCGGCCATCCAGAACTGGATGATTAACCTGCCTATTGCCATTGCCAGTATGTTCTTTGTACTGTGGCTGATCCGGAGAATCTACGGAAAAGAGCCGGAAGTATAATTACTTGCAATGAAAAAAGCAGCCGCAGAAGGCTGCTTTCAAAGAAATAAAAACAGCTGGAATCCTTATCACAGAAGGGATTCCGGCTGTTTTTATTTAGCGGTAATTGGTAATCGGCGGACTGGATATTTCGGAAAATGCAGTTTTCGGAAAAACTGGCAGGATAACTGTTTGTTTTCCAAAGGAATATTGCCCATTACAGAATAACTGCGACGGTCTCAAATGTAGGAACAGCTGTAGTGAAAAATAAAGTTACCTTCATAAATTTTATTTCATATGATAGAACTGTCTATAGAAGAAAAAGACAAGGAGATTTCAGATTCGGCGAGCTGGCAGATGCCCTGTTGCAGACAGAAATATGAAAAAGACGGTGTACGTCCATGCGCCGGACAAGCCAAAGGGATATCGAGAACAGCAGACTGACATTTCTTATGACCTTGTGGGAATCCTTCCCGCGTCTTTACTGAATGACTCGCAAAATAGAGAAACGGCATAGCTTTAGCTATGCCGTTTCTCGAAAACATTCTTATGCTGTTTTATGAGTGCTGTATATATGACCGTCCTGGGTTTCAGAAAATGCTTGATGAAATTGAAGCCGGTCATGTGGGTGCGGTCATTACGAAAGACCTGTCAAGACTTGGGAGAAACTCCGCTTTGACGGGACTGTATATCAACTATACTTTCCCTCAGAACG